>JAFSHB010000047.1 GCA_017440525.1 Oscillospiraceae bacterium
CTATGACACCGCCGCGCTGGCTGCCGAAGAGCTGGGCTGCAAGGTGGAGAAGGAAGTCATCGTCACCATCGAGGAGCGTCTGATCGACGACCATGAGGACGCCGCGGAGGATCTGCAGACCAGAAGCCCCGTCGTGGTGGTCATGGGTCATGTCGACCATGGTAAGACCTCCCTTCTGGACGCTGTCCGCAATACCAATGTGGTCTCCGGCGAAGCCGGCGGCATCACCCAGCATAGCGGCGCTTATACCGTGGATGTGAACGGTCAGTCTCTGACCTTCCTCGATACCCCCGGTCACGCCGCCTTTACCTCCATGCGCGCAAGAGGTGCCATGTGTACCGATATCGCGATCCTGGTCGTGGCAGCCGACGACGGCATCATGCCCCAGACCATCGAAGCGATCAACCACGCCAAGGCAGCGGAGATCCCGATCATCGTTGCCATCAACAAGATGGATAAACCCACCGCCAATCCCGATAAGATCAAGCAGCAGCTGACCGAGCACGGTCTTCTGCCCGAAGAGTGGGGTGGCGATACGGTCATCTGCCCCATCTCCGCCAAGACAGGTCTTGGCATCGATGAACTGCTGGAGATGGTCCTGCTGACCGCCGAGGTGCAGGAGCTGAAGGCCAACCCCGACCGCCGTGCCAAGGGCGTGGTCATCGAGGCTCGTCTGGATAAGAACCGTGGCCCCGTCGCTACGCTGCTGGTGCAGAACGGCACCCTCAACCAGGGCGATATCCTGATCGCCGGTACTGCCGTGGGCCGTGTCCGTGTCATGACCGATGATAAGGGCCGCACGGTCAAGTCTGCCGGTCCTTCCACCCCTGTGGAGATCACCGGCCTTGCCGAAGTGCCCGGTGCAGGCGATATCTTCAACGCCGTTGAGGATGAGCGTATGGCCCGCCAGCTGGTCGATCAGCGCAAGGAGGAGGCCAAGGCCGCGGCCAACAAGTCCAAGGGCAAGGTCTCTCTGGAGGATCTGTTCGCACAGATCCAGGAGGGACAGATGAAGGAACTGAACCTGATCGTCAAGGCCGATGTGCAGGGCTCCGCCGAAGCCGTCAAGGCTTCTCTGGAGAAGATCTCCAACGAGGAGGTCCGCGTCAAGGTCATCCATGCCGGTGTCGGCGCGATCAACGAGAACGATGTCCTGCTGGCCTCTACCTCCAACGCGATCATCGTCGGCTTCAATGTCCGTCCCGATTCCGTGGCGCAGGCCGCTGCTGCCCGTGCCAAGGTGGATATGCGGATGTACCGCGTCATCTACGACGCCATCGATGAGATCAAGGATGCCATGAAGGGCATGCTGGATCCCAAGTTCCGCGAAGCCATCATCGGTCATGCCGAAGTC
This sequence comes from Oscillospiraceae bacterium, assembly GCA_017440525.1. Classification (GTDB taxonomy): domain Bacteria; phylum Bacillota; class Clostridia; order Oscillospirales; family Oscillospiraceae; genus Avoscillospira. The sequence continues at coordinate 1,355 of JAFSHB010000047.1, forward strand.
CGCCAGACCTATAAGGTATCCTCCATTGGCACCATCGCAGGCTGCTATGTCAAGGACGGCAAGATCACCAGAGACGCGCAGGTCCGTGTCCTGCGTGACAATATCGTCATCCATGAAGGCGTGCTGGGCTCTCTCCAGCGCTTCAAGGACTCCGTCAAGGAAGTCGCCGCCAACTACGAGTGCGGTATGTCTATCGAGAAGTACAACGACATCAAGGAAGGCGATATCTTCGAGTGCTTCATCATGGAGCAGATCAAGGATTAAGTTATAGGTAATAGTGAAAAGTGAAGAAGTGAGGTATCCGCTTTCAGCGGATGATCAAAATAAGTTGCCGCAGGCAACACCTCACCTATTCACTATTCACTTTTACTTCTTACTTTAAGGAGAATTTATGGCATCTAATCGTATCAGTCGGATCAATGAGGATCTCCAGCGTGAGATCAGCGCGCTGATCCGTACGCTGAAGGACCCCAGAGTCCAGCAGTCTATGGTGTCCGTCACCAAGGTGGAGGCCACCGGAGACCTGCGCTGGGCCAAGGTCTATATCAGCGTTTTGGATAAGGAAAAAAGCAAAGAGACGCTCAAGGGGCTCAAGTCCGCCGGCGGTTTTATGCGCCGCGAGATCGCCAGCCGTCTGCATCTGCGCTATACGCCCGAGCTGGTGTTCGAGGAAGATCAGTCCATGGAATACGGCGCAAGGATGTTCGACCTTTTGAGGAGCCTTGAGATCAAAGAGGACAGCCATGAAGACAGTGAATGAGCTGGCCAAATGGCTGCTGGAGCATGACGACTATCTGATCTTGACCCATCGCCGTCCGGATGGTGATGCCACCGGCTCTGCCATCGCCCTGTGCCTCGGTCTGCGGGCTGTGGGAAAGACCGCCCATATCTGGGCGAATCCTCAGTTCACCCCCCGCTACGCCGAGCGGCTGGACGGCCTTTTGACAGACACGGTGACGGATGAGACTACCGTTATCTCCGTGGATATGGCGACGGAGGGACTGCTGCCCATAAACGGCGACCGGTTCGAAGGCAAGACGCGGCTCAGCATCGACCATCACCCCAGCAACACCGGCTATGCCGCCCATACCTTCCTGCGGTCGGACAGCGCTGCCTGCGGCGAGATCGTGTGGGAGCTGCTGGAGGAGCTGGGCGTCACGCCCACCAAAGAGATGGCGGAGGCCGTGTATATCGCCGTGTCCACCGACACCGGCTGCTTCCGCTTCGCCAATACCACCGCGCGCACCTTTATGACAGCGGCAAAGGCTGTGGAGCACGGCGCGGATATCGCGCCGATCAACCGGGCGCTGTTTGAGATCAAGTCCAGAGGCCGCTTGCAGCTGGAGAGCCGCCTGATGGCCAATATGGAGTTCTTTGCCGATGGCACGGTCGCCATCGCGTGCCTGCCCCAGACCTGGGTGGAGGAGCTGGAAGTCACAGAGGACGACCTGGATTCCATCTCCGGCTTCCCCAGAACGGTGGACGGCGTGCAGGTCAGCGTGCTGATTCGGGATTCCGAGCCGGGCCGTGCCAAAATGTCGGTCCGTACTGCGGCAGGCTTCGATGCCTCCCGCTACTGCGGCTATCTTGGCGGCGGCGGTCACAAGGCAGCCGCAGGCTGCTCTGTGGAGGGCACGCTGATGGACGGCAAAAGGGCCATCATGGATGTGCTGAAAAAAGAAAATGTCATTTGAATGTAGGGGCGGACCCCTGTGTCCGCCCCATCACTATGTTGGGAGGACGGACCTTGCCAAACGGTATCATCATCATCGATAAGCCCGCAGGCTGGACCAGTCAGGATGTGGCGGCAAAGCTGCGGGGCGTGTTCCGGGAAAAACGCATCGGCCACGGCGGTACTTTGGATCCCATGGCCACCGGTGTGCTGCCCATCTTTGTGGGCAGAGCCACCAGAGCGGTGGAGTTTTTCGAGCACGCGGAAAAAGAATATGTGGCAGGACTGCGGCTGGGTCTTGTGACCAACACACAGGATACCACAGGCGAAACGGAGCAGGAGCAGGATGTGGATGTATCCAAAGAGCGGCTCTTGACCGTTCTGGAGCGGTTCAAAGGTCCGCAGGAGCAGATCCCGCCCATGTACTCCGCTGTGAAGATCGGCGGCAAAAAGCTCTATGAGATGGCGCGTCAGGGCAAGACCGTGGAGCGAAAGCCGAGAGAGATCCAGATCCTGGAGCTGGAGCTGCTGGAGGGGGAAGGGAGAGACTTCCTGATCCGTGTCAAATGCTCCAAGGGCACCTATATCCGCACCCTGTGCCACGATATCGGGCAGGCTCTCGGCTGCGGCGGCTGTATGTCGTCACTGCGCCGCACCATGGCCGGGTGCTACGATCTGAGCCGTGCCGTCACCATGGAAGAGGTGCTGGCAGGGAAGACGGAGCTCCTGCCGGTGGACAGCCTTTTCGACCATCTGCCTGCCGTGACGGTGGAGCAAAAGCACCTGCGCCCGATCTACAACGGCGCGGCTGTGAAGCTGCCCGGGCTCGCGGACGGCGAATACCGCGTCTATGCCCCCGGTGGAGACTTTCTGATGGTGGGGCAGGCGGAACAAGGACTGCTGAAAACAGTCAAAAGCTTTTTTGAGGTGAAAGACCTGTGAATGTGATCGCGTTGGGATTTTTTGACGGTGTCCATCTTGGCCATGCCGCCCTTTTGCAAAAGGCGCGTCAGGAGGCCGACCGCCTTGGCTGCAGGGCTGCGGCTCTGACCTTTGAGGACCACCCGGATAAGGTGATATTCGGAAGAAAGACGCCTCTGATCAATACCCTGCAGGAGCGGGAACAGCTCATGCGGGAGCGGTTCGGCATGGACGATGTGATCGTCCTCCCGTTTGATAAAGACATGATGCAGATGTCGTGGCAGGCGTTTGCCGCCATGCTGGAAACGCGGTTCGATGCCGTCTCGGTGGTCTGCGGCCATGATTTTACCTTTGGCTATAGAGGCGAGGGCAATGCCGCACGGCTCAAGGCGCTCCTTGGCGACCGCTGCCATGTGATCGAGCCGGTGGAGCTGGACGGCGAGACGGTCTCCTCTACCCGTATCCGGGAACTGGTGCAGACCGGCGATATCAGTCGTGCCAATAAGATGCTGGGCAGATCGCATTTTCTGACAGGTACTGTGATCCATGGCAAGCATCTGGGGCGCAAGATCGGGATCCCTACCGCTAATCTGTTGCTGCCTCAAGGCGTAGTCGTGCCACGGTTCGGCGTGTATGCCTCTGTGGTGGATGGATGCCCTGCCGTGACAAACATCGGTGTGCGTCCGACGCTGGATGATGGGGAGGCTCCTACGATCGAGAGCCGGCTGCTGGGCTTTGATGGAGACCTCTACGGCAAGACCATCCGCGTAGAGCTCCTGCATTATCTCCGCCCGGAGCGGAAATTCTCCTGTGTGGAGGAACTGAAAAAGCAGATCATGGAAGACAGCGAGACCACGAGCCGACTGATGCAATGATCGGCAAGGACCCGACCCATCAAGGGCCGGGTCCTTTACTCTGCCAGCGAAGCTGACTGAGGGATCGTGTGCAGGCAACTCGACTTATGCGTTCACGAGGTTTTATGTATGGATCTCTCAAAATTGGTGCATACTGCCAATGGAGGTGCATAGAAATGCAAAATAACGAACGCAAACACAATAACACGAAGGGGTACTACATCCTTCTGGCGGCGCTGGCGCTGGTGGCAGGGATCTCCGGATATATCTTCCTGTCCGATGCCGAGCCGACGGCGGATATGCCCCGGCCTGAGCTGTCGGTGCCTGTGGAGACTGCGGTGCCCGACGACACTGAGGGAAAGACCACGACCGAGGCTCCTGCCGAGGGAGAAAAGACCGTGCCCACCCTGGGCATGCCGGAGCGCACGGTGATGCCTGTGTCCGGCGATATGCTCCAGCCCTACGCCATGGAGAGCCTGAGCTACAATACCACCACCAGAGACTGGCGCGTCCACGGCGGTGTGGATCTGTCGGCAGAGCTGGGGCAGGATGTTCGGGCAGCAAGGAGCGGGACGGTCATGGCGGTCTATGAGGACGACTACTACGGCATGACCGTGGTACTGCAGCACAAGGACGGCTACACCACATCCTATTGCGGTCTGGCGGCAGAGCCCAGTGTGGCAGCCGGGGAGGATGTGACCGCCGGACAGGTCCTCGGTCAGATTGGCGGCACCGCGCTGATCGAGACTGCTATGGAGGATCATCTCCACTTTGAGGTCTGTAAGGACGGCGAACCCATCGATCCCGCCGGCTTCCTCTACAGCTGATCTCGACTTGGGGAGATAGAAGGCTCCCTCTCCTCCGGCCTAAGAGCCGCCCGATGGGCGGTTGGCCTATGTACGCCCGCTTGCGGGCGGGTGTGATGAGGGAGCTGTTGAGCGTAGCGAAACTGAGGGAGAGAAAAAACACTTGAAAAGTAGGTGTGCGGACGTCCTGTCCGATCTCTCCCTCCGTCAAAACCTACGGTTTTGCCACCTCCCTCATCAGAGGGAGGCTTTGCGGTGTTCGATTCGAAAGGCAAGGTAATACTACCTTGCCTTTTTTGCTGCTTTGTGCTATACTTATCTTGTATTTTTGCGACTATTTCCGCATTTTTGCGATACATACTAGGAGGCATATCCATGAGACGAGTGTTGGCACTGATCGCAGTGCTTTGTTTGGCTTTGACGGCGATCCCCTTTGCTGTGGCAGAGCCTTTGCTGCCCGGAACGGAAGAAACGGTGGAAGAGACGCTCCTGCCCACTGAAGAAGATACAGAAGCGTCAGAAGAAGCAGAAGCGCCTGCTCCCACAGAAGAAACGGGCGAGGACGGAGATCTGGCTCCCGATACCGAAACTGCCGAGCCCTTGCCCGCAGGCGGAAAGCTGGTGCTGCAGACCCAGAAAGAGGATGTGGATCTGACTGCGCTGGAGGGCGAGACCTCCATCCTGACTGTGGAAGTCACAGCGGCGCTGGATGATGCGGGGCGCGTCACCGTCACCCAGAAGCTGGAGATGAACATCGTGGGAGCGGTGGAGGAGCTGCGCTTCTCTGTCCCGGAGGCTGCGAGGAAGGCTCGCATCATCGGCTACCGCACCGGCTCCAAGCGGGAAAACAGGGTGCGGTATCTGACGCTCAAGGCCCCTCGGGATGGCTTCGCCGCAAAAGAGACCTTTGAGCTGTATTACACCTTGTCCGATGTGGTCTCGGAGGGGGAACAGAGCCAGATCTTGACGCTCCCCCTGCTGTCTCTGCAGGACTACCGCATCGGCAAATTCACCTTTGCCGTTGCTATGCCGGAGCTGTTCAACACCACGCCCAGATTTGCCAGCGGCTACTACGATCAGCTGGTCGAGGAGATCATGACCGTCCGTGTGGAGGAGAAGTGGATCGTGGGCGTCATGAAGGAGATCGTCCGCGACAACGATTCTCTTGTTATGGAGCTGGTGGTGCCGGAGGGCTATTTTTCCGGCAATCACGGCGACAGCGGCCTGCCGAAGATCCTCTCCTGGGTCTCTCTGGGTCTGCTTGCGGTCGCCATGCTCTACTGGCTGCGGACACTTCGCAATCCCCCCCTGCGGGTGCGGAGCAGATCTCTGCCGCCCGACGGCATCAACCCCGGCGATCTGCCCTTTATCCTCAGCGGCGGCAATACGGATTTCAATATGCTGGTCAGCTATTGGGCGACCTTGGGCTATCTGTCGATCCATGTGAGGAAAAACGGTCGTGTGCTCCTGCGCCGCAGGATGGACATGGGCAACGAACGCAGGAAGCTGGAGCGCAAGCTCTTCGATCTGCTCTTTGCCGAATCGGACATTTGTGAGGGTGCCGGTATCCGCTATAAGCGGGTGGGCGAAAAGGCCATGCAGGTCGTCCGCAAATACTGGTACCGCCGTCTGTATGTGAAGCACAGCGGCTCTCCGGCCCTCGTGCGCGGCATCTGCCAGATCGCCTGCGCGCTGGCCTCCTTCGTGGCGATCGATGCCGTCGCGCCCGCCAAGGGGCATGGCTTCTTCCTGCTCCTTGCTCTGGTGGCAGGCTTTGCCATGGGCATCATGCTGAGCCGGGTCTGGGGATGCTTCTACATGAATGACGCGATCCAGACCAGTGTAGGCGCGGCCTGCGGGATCTTTATGCTGATCCTGGGCGTGGTCGGGGAGGCTTCCCTGTGTGTCCTGCCGGCGATCATCGTGACCGTGTTCCTCGGTCAGCAGACCTGCCACGGCGGTATGCGCTGTCCCTACGGGGATGAAGTGGTGGCGCAGGTCATGGGCTTCCGCCGCTTCCTGCTGCGGGTATCGGAGCATCATGTGCTGCAGATGCAGGTACGTGATCCCCAGTTTTTCTATAAGATGCTGCCCTATGCCGAGGCTATGGGCATGGGCCGCAGGTTCGTCAATTTGTTCCACGATTGCCGTCTGGAGCCCTGCCAGTGGTACGATGCTTCCCGCAAAGTCCCCACCTCCGCCACGGCCTTCTACGAGCACTACTGCGACACCCTGGATCTTCTGAATATGTCGATCAGGAAATAAACATGATGGGCGACCAATGGTCGCCCCTACGGTGGAGAACGCACTGCGTCCATGCTTGTAGGGGCGACCATCGGTCGCCCGCCTTTCTTTATCGATAAAAGATCGCAGCAGAGCGGAGAAGCCTGACGCACCTAAACAACAAAAGGGAAGCGGCGGACCGCTTCCCTTTTTCAGCAGATCGAGTGCTGCCAACGGCAGATGCCGCCGCGATGGACTGTTGTTGATAGAAAACTGTGTATCAGCTGTCTTGAGGATGTCAAGCCTGCTATCAAGCCCACATTGCGCGCATGATATCAGGGTAGGCATCATCAATGATCTTGACGAGACGGATCATGATCTCTCTTGCGCTGGCTGAGGGATCGGGGCAACGGACCAAATAATCATATTCGATATTGATATCACCGTCATCGTCCATAGCGAACTTGGCATAGCGGAACTTCTGGTTGAGCTTGTTGAGGACTGGCAGGACCTTGCTCTGCTGTGCATCATCGACTGTTACCAGACCGATGATGCGAACGGCAACATCATTGTCATCGTCTCTGCTGATGAAGCGGATCCTGTAATTACCGCCGTTGTTGAGACCGAACTGCAGCCAAACCATGCTGGCGGAGTCCAACTCTTCTGTGAATACCTTCAAGTCGGGATCCGTCTTCAATTCATCATAGATCTTCTGTGTGGCCTGGAACATACTAAAACTCTCCTTTATACTATGATCAGGTGAGCGATCGTAGAGAAAACGATACACCTCATGTATCGATTATACAACGATTTTCAATAAAGTCAATGGTATATTGTCGATGGATAGCGTCGGCGCCCCTACGGTGGAGAACGCACTGCGTCCATGCTTGTAGGGGCGACCATCGGTCGCCCGCCTTATAGCATAAAGAGGCCGCGGACCAAGGTCAGCGGCCTCTCGTATCGCTAAAAATCACAGCAGTGTGGAGATGTGCTTGATGGTGCGGACCATCTGAGAAACATAGGAGTTCTCGTTGTCGTACCAGGAGACGACCTGGACCTGAGTCATGCCGCCGGGCAGCTTGTTGACCATGGTCTGGGTAGCATCGAACAGGGAGCCGAAGGTCATGCCGACGATGTCGGAGGAGACGATCTC
>JAFSHB010000048.1 GCA_017440525.1 Oscillospiraceae bacterium
CTACGGTTCCAACCTGAGCCTGGAGGATAAGATCCTGCTGAACCTGTACTTCAAGAACTGCACCGAGGGCATGACCGCCGAGGTCTCCTACACCGACTACAGCGGCAGGACCGTGACCGCCGAGGCAGAGCTGGAACAGTACAGCGGCAATATCTACAAGGTCGTGGTGGATGAGATCGTGCTGGCAGATGCCTTCAGTCTGGTGACCGTCGAAGTCTTTAACGGCGAGACCGTCTATGCCACCGCCACCGACTCCGTGGAGAGCTATGTGGCACGCGCCGAAGGCAGCGACCTGTACGACACCATTATCAAGTTCGCCACTTCCGCAAAAGCATATTTTTTCTAAGAACTCGTAGGGGCGGGCAATGCCCGCCCACGGGCGGCCACACAGGGCCGCCCCTACAGGCCCCAACAGAAAGACCAAGCTCCTGGGAGCTTGGTCTTTCTGTTGGGGAATATCGCCTATTGAAATCAATGGTTGCGTTTTACTACATCGATGTGATATGATAAATCATAATATTCCCCTTGTGGAGGATAAAGCTATGAAAAATGAAAAGCTATTGACTGAATTGCAACAGGTCTGCGGCAGGATGTTTGGCTGTTCCTTGGAGGAAGCCACAGAGAAGCAGGCCTATAAGACGGTCTGCACTTACCTGCGTGAGACTATGGCGCAGAAGCGCCGTGCCTTCCAGAAGGAGATTCGTGAGCAGCAGCGTAAGCAGGTCTACTATATGTCCATGGAGTTCCTTGTGGGAACATCGCTGCGCAACAACCTTTACAATCTGGGCCTTCTGGACGATGTGACCGCGCTCCTGCAGGGCCTCGGCTTTTCTGTAGAGCGCCTTTGCGCTATGGAGCCGGATGCAGGTCTTGGGAATGGTGGTCTGGGCCGTTTGGCTTCCTGCTATATGGACAGCCTGACCGGCTGTGAGTATCCTGCCACGGGCTTCTCTATCCGCTATGAGTTCGGTATCTTCCGCCAGAAGATCGTAGATGGCTGGCAGGTGGAATTCCCGGATGACTGGCTGGATATGGGTGATGTGTGGCTCAAGACCAGAGAAGATGATGCTGTAGAGGTCAGACTTGGCGGTGAGAGCCACGAGTGGATGGACAACGGCAAATTCCGTGTTGCCCATGTGGGCTATCAGTCTGTGATGGCGGTGCCTCACGATCTGTTCATCTCCGGCTACGGTACGGATAAAGTCAATAAGCTGACCCTGTGGAGCGCGGAACAGCCGCACGGCTTTGATATGGCAGCATTCTCCCGCGGTGACTATGTCCGTGCGTTGGAGCATGACACCATGGCGCAGACGATCTCCAAGGTCCTCTATCCTGCCGACGACCATCTGAGCGGTAAGCGGCTGCGTCTGCAGCAGCAGTATCTGCTGGTGTCAGCATCGCTGCAGTCGATCTTGAAGGAGCATTTCAAGCACTATCGCACCTACCGCAATTTGGCGGATAAGGTGGCGATCCATATCAACGACACCCATCCTGCCCTCTGTGTGCCGGAGCTGATGCGTATCTTGATGGATGAAAATGATCTGGGCTGGGATGAAGCCTGGGATATCACACGCAGGACGCTGTCTTATACCAACCATACGGTCATGGCCGAGGCTTTGGAGCACTGGGATGTTGGTCTGTTCCGGGCACAGCTGCCCCGTATCTATGCCATTGTCGCGGAGATCCACCGCCGTTTGATCGACGGCCTTCTGCGGCAGTATCCCGGTGATTGGGGAAAGATCAACTATATGGCTGTGATCGCAGACGGTCAGGTGCGTATGGCGAACCTGTGCCTTGCTTGCTGCCACACGGTCAACGGTGTCAGTCAGCTCCACAGCCAGATCTTGAAGGATGGGATCTTCAAGGACTATTACGCGCTCGACAATGACCGCTTCACCAATGTGACCAACGGCATCGCGTACCGCCGCTGGCTCTGTCAGTCCAACCCCTCCCTGACCACATTCCTGCGGGAGCTGATCGGAGATGGCTTCCTGACGGATGCCTGCCAATTGGAAAAGCTACTGGACTATCGGGAGGATGCTGCGGTCCTCGATGCTCTGCAGGCCATCAAACGGGAGAACAAGGTGCGTCTGGCAAAATATATCGCAGAGAAAAACGGCGTTCATGTGAGCCCGGATTCCATCTTCGATATCCAGATCAAGCGCCTGCATGAGTATAAGCGCCAACTTTTGAATGTCCTGCATATTTTGCATCTTTATAATACCATCAAGGATGCGCCTGATGCGGCGTTCACACCGAGGACCTTCATATTTGGAGCGAAAGCCTCTGCCGGTTATGTCCGTGCCAAGCAGATCATCCGGCTGATCGTGGCAGTCTCCGACCTTGTCAATTCCGATCCGCAGGTGCGGAACAAGCTGAAGGTGGTATTCTTAGAGGACTATAAGGTCTCCCGTGCGGAGATCATCATACCGGCGGCCGATATCTCTGAGCAGATCTCCATTGCCGGCAAGGAGGCCTCCGGCACCGGCAATATGAAGCTAATGATCAATGGCGCTGTGACGCTCGGTACGCTGGACGGCGCCAATGTGGAGATCTGTCAGCAGGTCGGCGAGGAAAATATGTTCCTCTTTGGCATGAAGGCCCATGAGGTGGAGGCGCTCTGGCAGCGCGGCTACGACCCCAGAGAGTTTCTGACACCGGAGCTGGAGCGTGTTTTGTATATGCTGACCTCCGGCGTGTTGGGGCATCGCTTCGATGATATCGTGGCGAGCCTTCTGACCAACCGCTTCGGCACGGCTGACGGCTTTATGACCGTCGCGGACTTCTCCGATTATGCCAGAGCCCAGCGGGATATCTCAGCAGCCTATCCGGACTGCCATGCGTTTACTGCGATGTCTTTGACCAATATCGCCAAGGCCGGTATCTTCTCTGCGGACCGGGCGGTCAAGGAATACGCCGAAAGGATCTGGAGATTGTAATATGGCACTTAGGATCTTATATGATAGCCTTGATACGGCCCATAAGACGCCCTTTGGCACGGTGACGCCGGGGGAAGTCTGCACCATGACGGTGGCGATCCCATGCACCTGTCTGACTACTGAGGTGGCGCTGGTCCTGCTGCATGAGAATGGGAGCTTTTTCAGAGAAGAACCGTTCGTGCTCGACTGTACCGAGGCACCTTATGAATACTACAAGGCAGAGTTCTCACTTTCTGAGCCGGGGCTCTTCTTCTACTATTTCCGAATCTGCACCCAGAATGAGCGCTTCCGTCTGTTCCGCCATGGAACGGATACCAACATGGAGGCAGGTGACCTGTGGCAGCTGAGCTGTGTGTCAGATCGTCTGCCTGTGCCGGAGGAGTTTCAGGGAAGGGTCTTTTATCAGATCTTCCCGGACCGTTTTTATGGGGCGGGGGAATGCGACTGCTCCGAGAAGCTGACACCCTATTGGGTGCACGAGGATAAGTCCGAGCTGCCTGTGTATCTTCCTGATGAGAATGGAGAGGTGCTCAATAATGACTTTTACGGCGGCAACCTGAACGGTATCCGTGAGAAGCTACCGTATCTGCATGATCTTGGCGTGCAGGCCATCTATCTCAACCCCATTTTCATGGCTTTTTCGTCCCACCGCTATGACACGGCGGACTACAGCCGCATCGATCCCATGCTTGGTACGGATGACGACTTCAAAGCCCTTTGCGATGCAGCGCATGCGCTGGATATCAAGATCATCCTGGATGGTGTATTCTCCCACACCGGATCTCAGAGCACCTATTTCCAGCATGCGGTCTCCGATCCGCGTTCTCTTTACCGCAAGTGGTATCAGTTCAAGGACTATCCTACGGATTATGTCAGCTGGTGGGGCTTCAAGACCCTTCCCACCATCGACAAATCTTCTGAAGCGTTCATGGACTATATCTTCGGCTCGGCGGACAGCATCGTTGCAAAATGGCTCTCCCTTGGTGCGGATGGCCTGCGGCTGGATGTGGTCGATGAATTGCCCGATGAGTTCCTTATGAAGCTTCGCTTGCGTCTGCGGGAGCTGGATCCAAAAGCCTTCCTGATCGGTGAAGTTTGGGAGGATGCCTCCAACAAGATCGCCTATGGTGTCCGCCGCCGCTATTTCACCCATGCCCAGCTGGACAGTGTCATGAACTATCCCTGGCGAACGGCGATCTTAAAGTTCTGCCGCGGAGAGGACGATGGAAATGCGCTGAGATGGGCCATCATGAATCTGGCAGAGAACTATCCGGCCTCTGTGCTCAACTCTAATTTGAATCTGCTCTCCAGCCACGATGTGCCAAGAGCCATCACAGATCTGATCGATCCCAGGAACGGGGAAAGGGAAGAGCTTGCCGGGCGTACGATGACCCCGGAGGAGCTGGCACTTGGAAAGGAGCGGTTCAAGCTGGCATCCTTCCTGCAGTTTACCCTGCCGGGATGCCCCTGCGTGTATTACGGTGATGAAGCAGGCATGACAGGCTATCGCGACCCCTTCAACCGTCAATATTATATCTGGGGCAAAGAGGATGAAGCGCTGCAGGCCCATATCCGTGCGCTCGCACATCTGAAAAAGAGCGATATCCTGCGTTTCGGTACTGTGGAGGTGCTGGAGGCAGGCGACGGGAAGATCTGCTACCGCCGTTCTCATAAGGGACAGTCTATGACCTTTACCTGTGACGCAAAGACCTTGAACTGTGAAATGACCTGATAAAAAAGGATGGATATGTCGATATCCATCCTTTTTTGGTTATCCTATGGAAGAGGTGATCGGATGAAACAAAGAGCAATGGAATCAAAAGCGGAGACGATTCGGCACAGGCGGTATATCCACCGCTGTGCGGAGGTGGGATTGGAACTGCCGCAGACCATGGCATACATCTCGCAAGTCCTGCGAAGTGTCGGGATAGAGCCAAAGATCTGCGGACATGGCATTCGGGCTGAGATCGGGGCGGGGGAGCCGATATTGCTCCTGCGGGCTGATGCCGACGCGCTGCCCAACGGTCATACTTGCGGCCATGATTGCCATGCGGCGATGCTTCTGACGGCGGCAAAGCTTTTGAAGGAGCGGGAGAGCGAACTGAATGGCACTGTGCGGTTCATGTTCCAACCGGCAGAGGAAACACTGACCGGTGCGCTGGATATGATCGCCCACGGCATCCTGGAGCCCCGGCCTCATGCGGCATTGGCGTTTCACACAGCGGCAGGGAAGCTCCCGCCCGGTATGGCGCTCTGCGGAACAGAAGGTGCCATGATGCGCTCCGCCGATAATTTTTCTATCACATTTTTTGGAAAAGGCGGTCATGGGGCTTATGCAGATAAGACTGTTGATCCCATAAAAATGGCGGTGAAGGCATGTCAGTCACTTCCGGAACTGTCTGTCGGTGTGTTCCGGGCCGGTACGGCCGGCAATGTGATCCCGGATACTGCTCTGCTGCAGGGCTCTTTGCGTTTGGAGGTCGGGCAGGAAAGAGCTGTGAAAAGAATCAAAACAGAATTGGAGCGTATCGCCGAAGAACACGGCGGCTCTGTGGAGATCGTCTGTACCAGCAGGACACCGGCACTGGTCTGTGATAAAAAACTGACGGCTCAGATGGCAGGACATTTGAAAGAACTGGATCTGATCGTTAAGGATGGTGTCAAAGCCAAAGCATCGGAGGACTTCGCCTATGTGGCGGAGCGGATCCCGACCGCGTATTTTTATTTGACCTGCGGCTTCAATGATGCCCGTGGTGACCATCTGGCCCACGATCCCAAAGTGATGATCGATGAGGAGGTCCTGCCCATCGGTGCCGCCGCCTATGCCCATTGTGCGCTGAGATATCTAAAAAAATAAGAGGTGCATCGCACCTCTTATTTTTGTGTGTTGAGATAGGCTTCCCGGCCTGTTTCGTAGAGGTTGTTTCCCTCTGCGTCGATGATGACGATCACGGGGAAGTCCTCCACTTCCAGCCTGCGGATCGCCTCTGCGCCCAAGTCTTCATAAGCGACGATCTCGGAGTTTTTGATGCATTTACTGAGCAGTGCGCCGCAGCCGCCGATCGCACCGAAATAAACTGCACCGTGTTCTTTCATGGCGGCGATCACCTCGTCATTGCGCTTGCCCTTGCCGATCATACCGGTCTGACCCAACCGAATCATGGTCGGACTGTAGGCATCCATCCGGTAGGAGGTGGTAGGACCGGCGGACCCGATCGCCTGACCGGGCTTTGCGGGGGTCGGGCCTACAAAGTAGATCACAGCGTCTTTGACATCCAGCGGCAGTTCCTTGCCCTGCTCTGCCAATTCACACAGACGCTTGTGGGCAGCATCGCGGGCCGTATAGATCACACCGGAGATCAGACAGCTGTCGCCGGCTCTGAGCTTTTTTGCTTCCTCCCTTGTCATGGGGGCTTTGATGGAGATGGGCATTTACAGCACCTCCTTCTGATGTCTCGTCACATGGCAGTTGATATTGACTGCAATGGGAAGTCCGGCGATATGGGTGGGGCAGACCTCGATATTGACAGCCAATGCCGTGGTCTTACCGCCGAAGCCCTGCGGGCCGATACCGAGGCTGTTGATCTTTTCCAGCATCTCTTTCTCCAGATCTGCGTAGAAGGGGATAGGGCTCTCGCTGTCAGCCGGACGCAGGAGCGCCTGCTTTGCCATGAGTGCGGCTTTGTCAACGGTGCCGCCGATGCCGACGCCGACAACGATGGGGGGGCAGGGGTTGGGGCCCGCATCCTCCACGACCTTCAGGATAAAGTCCTTGACGCCCTGAAGACCGTCGGAGGGCTTGAGCATTTTGATCTGGCTCATGTTCTCACTGCCGAAGCCCTTGGGGGCGACGGTGATCTCCACCTTGTCGCCGGGTACGATATCATAGTAGATCATGGCAGGGGTGTTGTCTTTTGTGTTGACCCGATCCAAGGGGTCGCGCACCACGGACTTTCTCAAAAAGCCCTCGCTGTAGCCCTGCCGCACACCTTCATGGATCGCCTCTGTCAGATCGCCCACGATATGTACCTCCTGACCGACCTTGACGAACACGCAGGCCATGCCGGTGTCCTGGCAGATGGGGGCATCCTGAGCATCCGCGATCTCATAGTTTTCTTTGATGCGGTCGAGGATCTCCTGTGCCTGCGGCCAGGTCTCCTGTGCGCGGCAGGTCTCGATGCAATTTTTTACATCCTGCGGCAGATGGCAGTTTGCTTCGATGCAAAGCTTCTTTACCGCTTCTGTGATCTTTTGCGCGGAAAGTTCTCTCATATGCGATCCCTCCAGAATATACTAACATCATTATAGCGCAGTTTGTGCATCGGTGCAACAAAAAAGGACGGCGATGCCGTCCTTAATTGATACCTAATCGAATAAACAATTCCTGCAAAGCCAGTTTGTTTGCAAAGAGTTGTTTGTAGGTCGCGGTCTTTTCTTTCCCGGCCAGCCGCTCCAGTGCGGAAACAGTCTGGTCATATTCTTTGTTCAGCCGATCGATGGCATCCTCCAGACGGCCCAGCCGCTCGACTGCCATGAGACCGTCGGCTTGGTAGCCATCCTCTGTGGGGATGGTCAGCCGCGTATACTTACTTGGCATATTCAAACTCCAGATCGTAGATGCTGACGGTATCGCCGTCCTGGATGCCCATGGCTTCCAGACGGTCGAACAGACCGGATTGACGGAGCTGGCGGTCGAAATACATCCGGGATTCATAGTCGCCTAAGTTCACATCGGCGAGCAGCCGCTCCATCCATGCGCCGGAGATGACCCACAGATCGTCGTACTGCTGGATCTGAAGCTCGTCGGAGCTGCCGGCCTCTGCCAGAGGCTTCACATATTCGGGCTCGTAGACCGTCACAGGGGGCAGCTCACGGAGCTTGGCGGCTACGATCTGCATCAGGCGGTGGGTGCCCTGATGGGTGGCGGCGGAGATCTCATAGAACGCATAGCCCTGTGCCGTCACATAGTCTCTCAGCCGGTCCAGATTGTCGCTGCCCTCGGGGATGAGGTCCAGCTTATTGGCGGCTACGATCATAGGACGGGAGGCCAGATCGGGGGAATACTGCTGCAGCTCCTGCTTGATCTTCTCAAAGTCCTCCACGGGATCGCGGTCCTCAGAGCCGGAGACATCCACGATGTGCACCAGCAGTCGGCAGCGGTCGATGTGCCGCAGGAAATCATGCCCAAGGCCGAGACCGTCTGCCGCGCCTTCGATGATGCCGGGGATATCCGCCATGACGAAGGAGACGCCTTCCTCCACATAGATCACACCGAGGTTTGGATACAGGGTGGTGAAGTGATAGTTGGCGATCTTGGGCCGCGCATTGGAGGTGACGGAGAGCAGGGTGGACTTGCCCACATTGGGGAAGCCGACAAGGCCCACATCCGCCAGGAGCTTCAATTCAAAGACCACATCATGTGTCTCACCGGGCAGACCGCCCTTTGCGAAGCGAGGCACCTGACGGGTGGGGGTCGCAAAGTGCTTGTTGCCCCAACCGCCGCGGCCGCCCTTACAGAGGATATAGTCCTCGGAATCGGACATGTCCTTGATGACCTCATTGGTCTCAGCGTCACGGACGACGGTACCTCTCGGCACACGGATGATCAGATCCTCGCCGTTTTTGCCGCGGCGTCTGCCGCCTTCACCGTCTCCGCCGTTGGGAGCGGTGTATTTTCTCTTATAGCGGAAATCCATCAGGGTGGACATATTGTCATCCACACGCAGCACGATGCTGCCGCCTGTGCCGCCATCACCGCCGTCGGGACCGCCCTGTGCGACGAACTTCTCACGGTGGAATGCCACTGCGCCATTGCCGCCATTACCGGCCTTGACAGAGATCCTAACTTTATCTACAAACATGATCGCACCTCATTTCAATTGGAACTATTATGTCCAACTTAAAGAAAAAAGGGCGTTGCAAAGCAACACCCTTTTCTTGGCAAATTACTGCTCAGCGTACACAGAGCACTTCTTGCGATCCTTGCCCATGCGCTCGAACTTGACCTTACCGTCGATGAGAGCAAACAGGGTGTCGTCGCTGCCGATGCCAACATTGGTACCGGGATGAATGTGCGTGCCTCTCTGGCGGACCAGGATGTTGCCGGCCAGAACGAACTGACCGTCAGCGCGCTTCACGCCCAGACGCTTGGACTCGGAGTCACGGCCGTTCTTGGTGGAGCCGCCGCCCTTCTTGTGGGCGAAGAACTGGAAGCTGATCTTCAGCATATTATTGCACCTCCATTATTACTTCGATATGATCAGGATATTGATCCCGCAGCTCACCCAGTGTGAGCATCATTCCTGTGAGGACAGCCTGCACGGCATCTTCCTCTTCGTAGGAAGCGGGGAGTGTCAAGGTGATGTGGGCCGTTTCTTCGTTCACCTTGGTCTTTGCCTGCACGCCCAGCACATCGGTGATGGTCGTTGCGGCAAACTGCACGGCTGTGGAGATGGCGGCACAGACGATGTCAGCGCCTTCCTCAGCATAGCCGCTGTGGCCCATGACGGAAAATCCGGAGATCTCGCCGTCTCGATCGAAAAATTCGACTCTGGTCATTTCAATTAGAAATTACACGGAGATCTTTTCGATCTGCACCTTGGTGTAAGGCTGACGATGGCCCTGCTTGGACTTGGAGTCCTTCTTGGGGCGGTACTTGAAGACAACGATCTTCTTGCCCTTGCCGTTCTTCAGGACCTTAGCTTCCACGGAAGCACCGGAGACAACGGGAGCACCGAACTTGGAGTTCTCGCCGTCCAGGACTGCCAGCACCTGATCGAAGGTCACGGTGGAGTCGGCTTCAGCGTTCAGCTTTTCGATGTAGAGGACATCGCCCTCCTTGACGCTGTACTGCTTGCCGCCGGTCACGATAACTGCCTGCATTTTCTTTGCACCTACCTTTTTTGTAGACTCGCTCTTGAGGTGTGGAGCAAGCTCCAGCTTCTACCTCTTCGACGCGGCTTACCTATTATAACAGCCGCATCTTCCTATGTCAAATAGTTTTTATACAAAATCGGAACTTTTTTTACAAGATCTCAACGCTGACGCCGTTGACCTCCACACCTTCTTCGGCACGGATCAAAATGTACTTCACACCGCCCAGCACACGGGTCTCTACGAGGTCGCGCTTGTCAGGTGCCACCTGGATCTTCACATCGGGCGTCTCCACGCGGAATTTGCCGCTGTCCACCAGAATCTTGGGCCGAAGGTCAGTATGCTCACCGAACTCAGCATCGAACCGATCGGAGAAGGCTTTGATCTTCTCTTCCGGCACGCCGCCTGTTTTCAGCATATGGTTGAGCTCCGGCTTGGACACCATGAGAGGCTCACGGTCCTTGCTCTGCTTGTGCTCTTCAATCATATCGGAGAACTGAGCGTGGACGGCCTGCACCAGCTTCATGCTGCAATCTTCCTCAAGGGTGGAGCCGAGCATGGTCTGGAAGGTCTCCTTCTGCACAGTGGCGGGCATGGGAGCCTGCGTGCCAAAGACTGCATCCACGAATTCTGCATGGTCGTTGCCCGGGTCTCTGGTGTAGGTCAGCGCGCCGTAGAGATTGCTGCTGCGGTCATCAAAGGCCGGGAACAGGAAGCCCAGCTCCGGCGCAGACACGATCCAATCGGTCTTGGAATTGTGGAACTCCTGCTCCTGTGCGTGGAAACTGAGCCCGGACTTGGAGAGCTTGACCGGGCAGATGCTGCACACGATGTAGGAGAACACCTGATCCGAGCCTTCGGAGAAGGTGCTGCCGTCCTTGCCCTTGAAGGGGACATCATAGGCATCATAAGCCAGCAGGATCAGATAGTTGGTATCAAAGGAAACTGTCTTGATGATCTTCTCATACAGCTTGTCACAAAAGCTCTCATCTTCCAGACGGCTGTCCTTCAGGTCGCGGAGCAGTCTGTGCTCTGTGCCTTCCATGACCTGCTTGGTGGGGAAGCTGATCTCCATCAGATTTTTGCCCACGGAGCCGGAAAGAGCTTTTTTCAAAACAGCCAGGACTTTCTCCTTTTCATCCTCCAGCATGAGTGCCACGGAGGTGGAGAATTTGGTCAGGATCTCGCCTTTGTCGCTGACATAGCAGCCCTGTAATTTGGTGATATTGCTTTTATCTGCCCGAAATCTTCGGCGCAGTTCGGAAACTTCTCTGTCGTTCATATGGACCTCCATTTAGAAAGTGCTCTTATCATATCATAAAACTTCGGCTTGTTCAAACATTTCCCTTGTGATACAATAAAAGAAAAACAAAGGAGCGGATACCATGACTATCACAAAAAGACCCTTCGGTAATTTGGCAGACGGCAGGGAAGTGACCTGCTGGACTTTGGACAACGGCCTCGTGCAGCTGGAAGTGCTGGACTACGGCGTGACTCTTCACAGTCTCTTGGTAGATGGTGTGGATGTGATCCTTGGCTACGACACCATCGAGGAGTATGTGGCCAACGACGGTTACGTGGGCGCTACCATCGGTCGTGTCGGCAACCGTATCAAGGGCGGCGAATTTGAGCTGAACGGCAAGACCTATACCTTGGCGAAGAACAACGGCGCGAACCATCTC
>JAFSHB010000008.1 GCA_017440525.1 Oscillospiraceae bacterium
ATACGGTGACGGTCACATCGCAGAAGGCATCTGCCAGCACGATCTCATCGACCACGACCTTGTAGATATTGCCGCTGTACTGCACAAGTTCTGCCTCGGCTGTCACGGCCTTGCCGCTGTAGTCGGTATAAGTCACCTTGGCAGTCATGCTCTCGGTGCAGTTCTTGAAGTACAGGTTCAGCAGGATCTTATCCTCCAGGCTCAGGTTGGAACCGTAGTAGTTCTCGCCCTTCACGCGCTCGTCGGTGCAGGCGACCTCAGGTGTCGCCCAAGCCTTCTGTGCGTTGGTCAGGAGCTTGTTGGCAAGATCGGCTTCGTTGTACTTAAAGTAGGTCTGTGCCGCCGCGCCGTAGTTCAGCATATCCACCACCATGGTCTTGACCTTGGCGGTAGAGGTCGCTGCAGTCAGTGCCTTCATGGCGTAGTCTCTCACAGATGCGGTGTAGACCTCGGAGACTTCCTTGCCGTCTGCATCCACGACCACCACTTCGATGGCATCTGCCATCTCCTTGGCGGCAACGGACTGGCTCACGAAGCTGTAGGTGCTGTTGTACCTGTTGAAGCTCGCTTCCACAGTCTCGCCCTTATGGGTGATGAGAGCAGTATAGCCGTCCTTCAAGTCGGAAGTGTTTACCATGAAGTTCAGCTTCAGCTCGTTGCCCAGGGTCATGTTGGAGCCCACGAACTTGAACAGACCAGCAGGCGCAGTCTCCTTGGAGATCGTGCCGCAGGCGGGGCAGACCGTCTCGGTCACGCCGCCCACGGTGTAGGTCACGGCCTTGCTGTGGTTACACTTGGAAGCCTCGTAGGCAGATCCGGTGTAGGAGACCACATAGATCACGAAGGACATCTCGGCAACAGTCTCGCCGTCACAGACAGCCTTGACTGTCACAGGATAGCGGCCCGTCTGGGTACGGGAGGGCGTCCATGTGACGGTGCCGGTCCTGGCATCGACCTTGGCGGTGGTGGGCAGGCCCTCGACCTCATAGGCCGCGCCGATGCCTGCCTTGCCGAGGGTCAAGGTCTGCTTGTTTCCGACCTTGACGACCAGATCTGTTGTATGGACAAAGAGCGTGTTTATGTCGAATACGGCAGAGAGTGGGATACTGTAGCTGTCGCCAACAGAAATATTATGCTTATAGCCCTTCTCCAGATCCAAATTATCCACATACGCACGGACAAGGGTCTGGGAATAGAGATCCAGCACGGCGGTGGAGCCATCGACCTGCGCACCGTATATGCGGTAGGCCGCATTTCGCTCGCCGTCATTGTCCACATAGATGTATCTGCCCTCCAGTTGAGCTTCAGAAACAGGCGCATCCATCTCCACAGTGAGATAGTAGTTGTCCTCTATGCCCTCTGTGAACGATACCACACGGCCGGTAACGCGCTGCTGTGCATCCTCGATCACATTCGAGAGCCTTTCGGTCTCGCTTCCCCACGCATATATGACCGCGCCGTCTTCGTAGGAAACAACGCCGGTAAAGCCGCGGAAGTCAAAGGTGTCATCCACACGGTAGGTGCAGGAAGCGTTGGTCGCATAGATGACATAGTCCACCCGACCGCCTGTGAGCGTGGTCTTGATCGCCGCCGCTCTATCCGTTGCGTTTTGCGTACCTGCGATCAGTTCCACAGGCACGAGCTCCGCAGACTCGATCAGTCTTGTGATCTGATAGGGCTCGATCACAGCCGTGAACAATGTATCCATGTTCTCATCCCCGCTGCGGCGGACGAGCGCATACTCCAAATGGTCCGGGTTCGTGCCATTCTGAGGCGGCGCCGCATCGGCGATAGCAACTTCTGTCATAGGCTCCTCAGAAAGCATGGTCAGTCTCAGACGGATGCCGGCTGTTGTCGCCAGTCTGTGATGGAAGTCTTCGATCTTCCAGTCCAGCGAGAAGGTGGTCTCGGGGCTATCGTCGCGGGAGACATCATACAGCCAGCTGTAACCGCCGCCGCGGCTCTCGCGTGCACCGTCCACACCATCTTCATAATAGGCACCGTAAGGAACATCTGCACCGGCATAGGTGCCCATGGGCTGCTCGATCAGGTCCAGTCCTTCTGTCACAGGATCGGTACTACCGGCAGCATGGAAGGAATAGACATGCTCGGAGCCACCAAGGATCCGGAAGAAGTCCACAGCATAGTGGACACCGTTTTCCGCCGCCACAGTGACCAGTGTTCTGCGGTAGATATCCGTTTCCGGATAAGCCGCAGCATTCTCTGCATCCATGACCTTGACACGGCCTGCATCCTCGAAGTGCATGGGGAAACCGCCATAGGTCTTGCTTTGACCCTTGTCATTGACCACCACAGTATTATGAGAGGTGGTATTTCTGACCCACTGCTCACGCTCAGGGTCACCGCCAATCACACGCATAGGATAACCCATGGTGGAGGAAAGTCCGATACCGAAGCCTTCAAAGTCAATGGCCAAAGCATCATACTTTTCATGACCGGTACCGCCGGAGCGGCCAAAGTACATCCAATAGTCGGAGAACAGATGGTCATTGACGCCTTCCATATAGCGGGCAGGGCCTTCGCGCAAGATGGCGATACCGAAGCCGGACATCATATTGGAGTCGCTCACATCAAACTCCCCTGT
Organism: Oscillospiraceae bacterium; assembly: GCA_017440525.1. Lineage (GTDB taxonomy): Bacteria > Bacillota > Clostridia > Oscillospirales > Oscillospiraceae > Avoscillospira. The sequence continues at coordinate 2,606 of JAFSHB010000008.1, forward strand.
TTCATCGACGATCTTCTTGATCGATCCGCGAAGGCCGCGCTCCGGATCTCTGGTGAAGATATCCGCATGGAGTCCATCGGTGGAATTTCCATTGGCAAAATAGATGCACCGCGCCAGTTCTTCATTCCCAGTCCGTACGAACGCGGTGATCATATCCGCAGGTACGACGGAGAACTGGGTGGACTGCACAGCACCGGCCTCACCGGTCTGTGCCATCAGTCTGCCGCAGACAGACAGTCTTGCCATGGCAGAGAACATATTGACATACTTCTGGTTATCCCAGAGACTGACACCTTCGAGCTTGCCATAGCCGGATAGAGCCTCTGCCGCATTGATCAGGTTCAGCGGCCACAGGGAGTTATAAAGATAGGAGACTTCATAGCCGAAGCCATCTCTGTCCACATCCTCAACCAACAGTTTATTGACATCGCCGCCGGAGTTGTGGAAGTTATTGACATCGCCTGTCACAACGCTTGTGGTATAGAGCCAGTCGATCAGCTGGGAAGTCTCAGGCTCTCTGTCGAGGACCACGGCAACGGTGGCCGCCACCTCCTGCTGCATACCGGGATTGCCGTAGCAATCACGCTCCTCCAATGCACGCTTGAGCTCCAGCAAAATGCCGTTGACAGCGTTCTCGCGGACATACTCGGGGGTGATCGCCTCAGGATCGACACCCTTGAAGTCTGCATGCGCACGAAGGAACTCGATCACCTCCGGATCATCCATGGCAGGCCAGAAGGCATCCACCGCCTGAGACAGGACAGGACCGACATGATCAGCTTCCCAGATGGCACCCATGATCCTGCCGCAGCCGTTACCACCATCAGAGTGGGCATAGTCCGCAATGGAGTACTGACCCAGATCATATTCAGGATAGATATCCGCCATACGGTCCGTGAGGATCGCGCCTGCAACGCCGTATTTTTCCTCACCTGTGAACATATACGCCTCAGCCAGAGCCGTCAGGACATCGTTCATGCCATGCTTGCTGCTCATGGAGCGGAAGAGGACCTGAAGATAGTAGCTGATGTAGGTGTGAGTCCCATCCTCGCCCTTGTAGCCCCAGCCGTCATCGACGCCCCAGCCCTCTCCCATCTCGGGATAGAGCTCATTGACCAGATACTGGGGATCTGCAAGCTCTGCATGGAAATATCCCCGCTCGTCCAGACCGGACTTATAGTAGCTTTCAAAATCGTTGGACGGAAAATCGCGCTTGCACACAGGACAGGTGATCTTCCACGGATTCTCAATGGGGTCCACGATCCAGGGATAGTGGGAATAGATACCCACCAGATCCACACCGCAGTAGCGGCAATTTCGATAGTTGGGGTCGTTTTCAAAGCCGACCTGACAGTTTCTGGGGAGGCCTTCCCTGATCCACATATCATACAGCAGCTCCACATTCTCCACATACAGATCTGCCAGTCTGACAGCATCTTCTTTCTGCTGCCACGCCCAGTCGTATTTGAGGACATTTTCCTGTGCGATGGCGCGCTCCTGCATGGTGTAGAGCGTGGGCTCGGTCTTGCCCTGCGTGACGGTGAGCCAAAGCTTGGCCTCCACTTCCCTGCTGCCGTCCATAGTGACCGCAGTGATCAGAACAGAGCCAGTCTTGCCTGTCAGCGTGACCAGACCGTGTTCATCGACTGTTGCCAGCTGAGGATCGTCGGAAAGATAGGATACGCTCTGCACATCCACAGGGCTGCCATTTGCTCCGTAAGCCGTGAAGGTCAGCTGCACAGCATCTGCCTGCGGCTTGAAGGTGGTCTGCTCCGCCGTCAGCTCAGCGGAAAGGATATTTCCCTCCTGTACTGTGACAGACAGCTCTTTAGTGACAGGCGATCCGTACACCTCACCGGTCAATGTGATCACCGCTTCGCCTGCCGCTTTGGCCGTCAGCGTACTTCCGGAGACAGCAAGGACTGCGGGGTCGGAGGTAGTCAGCTTATAGTAGTTGGTAAAGTGCGGAGTCTTTCCCTGCTGGAGCAGCTGGGCAGCATTGCCGTTTTCATCGGTCAATGCCATATTCAGCTTCACAGCCTGTCCAACCAAGATGGGGGATTCCACGGACAGCGCAATATCGACTTCTCCGGGTGCATCCACCGCGTGCAGAAGGTACCAGCCAAGCTCGTTGGTGCCGCCTGTCGAGGCCTGCATCCGAATAGCGTGGACGCCTGCATCGAGCCAGACGGTATTCATGAACTGCTCCGTTGCCCAAGGCAAGCCCACCTGACCTGCCGCAAAGTCCATAAAGCCCATGTAATGGGCATCATCCACAAAGAAGAGATTCTGTCCGCCTGCAAGCTGGGATGTACCGACCACCTCCATGCGGTACCACCCGGAGCGCTTGACATGGAAGTTCAGAACAAAACTCTCGCCTTCGGGGAGTTTGACATACATACCGTTGGCATTGTTGTAGCCGAAGCTCTCACCGCCGTTATAGGTCTTTTCCCGATCCAGTTCCAGACCGTCTTTTTCCAAGGTCGCTGTCTTGAGACTTGTAACACGGTCGTTGGAGAAGTCCAGATAGATATCTTCGGCAGGAAGCTGTTCCGTTTCCACGATCTCTATCGCAAGGTCTGCCGTAACAGGCCTGCGCATGACACCGACTGTGGCGGTAACTGTGACAGTACCTGCCCTGTGGGCGGTCAAAGCTCCGCTTTCTGTGACCGTTGCCACAGAAGCATCGTCCACAGACCATGCCACAGGATACAGATCCATATCCGCCTTCACACCGGAGGCTTTGAGACCTTCTGCGTGAAGCTGCATGGTATTGCTCACACCAAGGTACGGCACCTGGGCGGTGACGGAAATAGATGCAAGGTCCGTATCGTCGGTGACGGACAGTTTGGCCTGCGCCGACTTTGTCACACCGTCAAGGAGCACATAAGCTGTGATGACCGCACTGCCCTCTCCCACGCATGTGATATCGCCGGAGCGCTGATCCACCGTGGCAACACAAGGATCTGAGGATACGAAATAGACCGCACCTTCCTCGCGCAATCGTTTTTCTGCAACGGCTGTTCCGCTGAGCGTCTTGCCCCGGACATCACCGATGGCGCCCATGCCTACCTGCAGTGTCGCGGCTTCAAATCCATCGAGGGTATAGGTCACATCCTTCAGATCGGTAGGTTCGATGACCCGGACTGTCATATGGATCTGCACATCGGGACCGCTTACAGTCAGGTGGGCGATACCCGCTCTCTTACCTGTGACGACAAGATCGCCATCGGCATCAAATGCCGCATCCGCGACTGTTTTATCATCGGAAAAGACTGAAAGACCGGATACATCGGCATCAAAGGGCAGATAGTTCTCCGTCAATGTAAGATACAGAGCTCTCCCAATTTCTGCCTTCCATGTGCCGAGGGGCGCAAAGATGACGCCGGTGATGTCAGCATCTCCTTCGATGCGGACGATATGGGTGCCGCGGCTCAGATGGATAGCGCCAAGCCCCTGCACACCTGCAAACTGTAGTCCCTCACAGACCGCGGTATCATCTACATAGATACCAACATCGTCACCGCTCCCCTGCACTTGAACGGCATACATGCCATCAGCCGGGATAGAGACAGACATGGCAGCAAGATCCGCTCTCACCGCATTCCCGCCAAGACCGTCGATATCGCCGCTGTACGGTGTGACAACGGCCTCGATCGTGCAGAGGGTCCTGCCGTTCTTTCGGATCTGCACCTTCGCTTCACCGACAGACATACCTTCCAGCTCCAACTGACCGTTTTTGTCGATAGCGGCACACAGGATGCTTTCGTCAGACGATACGGCTTCGTGGGTGGCAGCGGAGATCTTCTCGTCAAAGGGCAAATAGGAAGCATTCAGATCGATCGTTTTTTTCGTATAGTCCTGCACCGTTTCAGCCTGCACAGGAGTGAATGTCACGCTTCTCAGCGCGGGAGCACGGTCTGAGTTGTTGGTGCCGCCGAACCGGTCAGACAGGATATCGATCCGCAGGGTATTCTCCCCTTCATCCAGCTCGACCATGCCCAGATTCACCGTGACCACACCGGACGGATCTGCCGCAAAGCGGTAGCCTTCGCGTATCTTCTCGGAATTGACATAGATATCCGCGATACCACCGGCACAGACATTATTGACATTGACATAGGTACCGATGGAATGATAAGCAGACAGCTCCATGGCGTATGTACCTGTCGCGGCAGCTTCCACAGTAAGATACAAGCTGGATCGTTCGCCCTCGTTCAGATATTTGCCGGAATAGAACAGCAATCCGTAAGGCGCATTTGCACCTGCGTTCAAGGTGACGCTCTTGCATAAGTCCGTATTTTCAAGGCAGGATGCCCCTTCATCGAAGTTCCAGCTCCTGTTCTCATCCAGCCATGCCAGCATGGCGCGGTAAGCGTCCCGCTCTGTTTCATCCATAGAGCCCAGCCAGTCTGTGGGGTGGGTGCCGATGACCTTGGCTGTGCCCAATGCCGTAGCCTTGAGCTCGTTCCACCAAGGTTCCTGTGCCATGGCGCGGACAGTCTCCACAAAGTCCATATGCACGACTTCGGGCGCAGGGATCGCGTCGCGGCCGATAACTTCCACATTCACGAAGCAACAGGTCTTTTTTCCGTCTTTGACCGTGATCTCGGCTGTGCCTGCACCATGTCCATAGATCTTCAGGACGCCGTTTTTATCAAAAGCCGCTGTTGCGACTGCTTCGTCAGAAGATGCGGTCTTGCAGGTATCCTGTCCGATCTCGGTATTTTCGGGCAGGTATGTCCCCTGTAAGGTCACAAGCTGTCTCATTCCCTGCAGCACCTGCACCGCAGGTGCCTCGGACACCGGAACGATCTGCAGGTAAGACAGGGCGAAGTCCTCTGCATCTGTCAATGTCAAGCGCAAGGTATTATTGCCTTCCATCAGGAACAGTTCGCCCAGATCAACAAGACCATTAAGGGCGGATCCCTCCAACACCTTGTCGGAATCGATCTGCAGGCTGCCCTGCGCCGTTCCATAGGTCTGGAGCGACACACGATAGTCTCCTGCGGCAGGTGCATGGAATATCAGCCGCAAGCTGTCGCCGGACGGAACGATGCCCTTTTCGGCATCCAGCGCAATACCGGCACGGGCATCCCAGTTGGAGAACTCTCCCAACCAGGAGGACACTCTCTCATCTGCCAGTTTGGCGGCGCTCCCTTCCAAGGTATCCAGCGTTTCCCACAAAGACATTTCGGACAATGCCGCAGCATCGGCTGCAAAATCCGCAAGCTCTGCCGACGGCACAGGCTCTGTGTAAGGCTCGACCTTCACATAGAGCGTATAGGCGATATCGCCGCTGCGGCTGACTGTGACCGCAGTAAAGCCTGCCTTCAAAGCCTCGACCTTCAGTTTGCCGCCGGATATAGAAGCTCTGGCCACATCCGGGTCGGCAACAGAGATCTGATGGATCATGGCGACCGGACTGACGCCCACAGGCGTCACACGCCTGGTCTGTCCTTCCGTAAGGGTGATGCTCCCCTTTTGAGGGTCTGTGAAATGCTCCACCGCCACCGCGATCTCGGTCTGCGCTCCGTTTTGATCTGTGACCGTTACACACGCAGAGCCGATCTCATTTGCGCTGAGCAGTAAGTTCCCCTCTTCATCCACATCTGCATGGACACTGTCATTGGAAGCCTCCGCCTTTGTCAGCACAGCACCCTTATCCAGATAACTGCCGCGCAGATCTATGCGGCGCGCCGTGCCGACCCGTGTCTTCAAGACAGTATCGACCGGGGTGAAATGCAGGCTGTGCAGGCACACAGCACGCTCGGAATCGTTGGCTGTACCCTTCCAGTCGGAGATCAGCTCCACTCTGAGCTCATTTTCTCCGTCTGCCAGCGCCACACCCTTCACAGGGATCTCGACCAGCTCATTTTCACCCATGAAATAATAATTTTCAAGTACACAGGTATCGCCCACATAGATGCTGGCATATCCGCCGGAGTTGCCGTGATCCAGGTTGGGCTCTTTTGTCTGCCTGAATACATACAGGAACAGATCGTATGTGCCCTCCGCCGGGGCATCCATGGTCAGATAGAGCGAGGATGCCGCGTCGTCTGTGTTCATATTCGCCGTATGCACGCGGATGCCCCAGTCACCGCCGCCTGCATTGAGGAGCAGGCGCTTTGCGGCACTCTTCAGGTCCGTTTTTCCCTCGTTGATGTTCCAGTTGGCATGCTCTGCCAGCCAAGCCAGCATGGAATCATACGCCAGGACCTCATCTTTGGTCATTTTATTCAAAGAGCCATAGTTGCCGATGCCTGCGATGGTCTCCACATAAGTACCGGCACCCATGTTTTTCGCTTTCTGCAAGTCCTCCCACCAGGACTGGGACTTCATCATAGAGACTGTTTCCTTGAAGTTGACTTCAAATGCTTCGGCAGGCTGTAATGTCTCCGCCTCTGTGGGCAGCTCCGCGTTCTGCCCTGCTCCCTGCTTGACAAAGACCATGCCGCGCAGAGAGACCGCACGCTCTGAATCTGCCACCCCGACAGCAGAGTTGCCCTTCATATCGGCGATGCAGTGGAATTCGACGGTGTTTTCGCCTTCCTTCAGCTCCACGCCGCCCAGAGACAGAACCACCGTCTCATTGCCGCCAAGGGTGGCATAGTCATCCATGACCAAGGCATCATTCACATAGACATCCACGATGCCGCCGCCGTTGTAGCCATCATAGTTCAAAGCCTTGCTCTCGCGGTAAAGAGAGATATCCAGCTCGTAGATGCCGTCTTCTTCTGCCTGCACCGTCAGATAAACTCTGCTGGCAGCATCGGAAGTATTGAGCCCACCCGTGGCCAGACGCAGGCCCCAGTCTTCATCACCGATGTTGAACCAGACGCGCTTGCTGTTGACATTGCTCTTAAGATCGGAGCGGACTTCATCGATGTTCCATACCGCATGCTCATCCAGCCAGCGCAGCATATCATCATAGGCCGCTTTTTCTCCTGCGGTCATGTCGCCAATGGAATTGTGCCGACCGATGCCCTTGATATCCTTAACGATGGCGGAGGTCGCGATGTTCTTTGCGCTTCGCAAGTCCTCCCAGAATGGCTCCTGCGCCATCTTCTGTGCCGCGTCTTTGAAGTCCACCACGATCATCCCAGCGGGATAGACCGCTTCATCCTGCTCCTCTTCGGGCAGCTCTCCGCCGCAAACATCGCAGAGCAGGTCTTTGTTCCGATCGGTGCAGTCTTCCGTATAAGCAGACGCAGGGGTGAATGCCATATAGCGCAGCGGGATCGCCGCATCACCGTAACCGGACGAATGACCGTTTTTGTCCTTCATGGTGCAGAACATCAGCGCGTTTTCGCCCTTTTTCAAGGCAACGCCCTTGATGGTCAGGTCTTCGATCTCGTTTTTACCGTTGAAGGAGTGGTCTTGCAAAATGGGCGCACCATTGATGTAGATATCGATCACACCGCCGGCATTGCCGCCATCATAGTTGACAGTGCCGTCCTCCAATACGGTGGACAGCTCCAGATCGTAAATGCCATCCGCAGGGGCCTCGATATAGAGAGTCGTCTGAGATCCGTTGTTGCCGGTATTGATATAGATCGTCCAGATTCGAAGACCAAAAGACAGGTCATCTCCGGAATTGATCGTCAGGCGCTTCGAATCTTTGGAGATCGCACTGATATCGGCAAACCGCCAATCGCAGTTTGCTTCGATCCAGGCATGGACCTCCTCCGCAGCCGCCAACTGTGCAGCATTGGCATCAGATCCAACATAGCGCGCATCAGGTACTTCCACATACGCGCCCTTCTGGGGATCGTAAAAACGAGAGACCTTCATCTTGTCCCACGCATCCAGCTGCGCCATGCGCTTGGCATCCGCTATGAAGTCAATGGTGAATGCTTCTGCCTGAGAAGTAGGCTCTCCGCAGTCAGCGCAGACCTCCTTGACCGTATGGGTCTTATTGCCGTTATAGCGGATCTCATCCCTTGCCTCGGGATGCAGACACACCTCTGCGGCGAGACCAGCCGTCGGCAGTATGCCCATCAGCATCACAAACACCAGCAAAATACTTATCAGGCGCTTTCTCATGCTCTGCACGCTCCTTCTTTTTCCGTCTTTACAGGAACGGATATCTTTGCTATCATTATAATATGTATAAACAGAACTTTCCACCGTTTCTGCATAGGATCTTTTGATATAAACCGAACATTTCGGAGGTGGTCATATGAGCTTCGCCTTTCAGGTCCATTTTAGCACCGAGCTGACAGATCTCACGCCTATCCTCGCAGGCGAATCTCAATGTGAGCCCGGAAAATACAATCTGCCGGACGCACAAAAGAGCACCTTGATCCATTATGTGTGCAAGGGCCGCGGCACGCTTTTTTCCCGTGGCCAGGCGCACAAGGTCGGTCCCGGGCAGGCCTTTATCATCCTGCCGGATGAGCATGCCAGCTACCGTGCCGATGATGAAGACCCATGGCTCTACCACTGGGTCGGGTTTACAGGCACTCTTTCCGGGCGTTTTTCCGTGCTCCCCCCTGTATTCGATGCACCGGAAGAAATGTTCCGACATGTCCGAGATCTGAGAGAGCCGGACGATAATCTGGAATATCAGCTGGCATCCGATCTGTTCCTGCTGTATTCTCAACTCATACGGCCGCAAAAATATCGCCACGACTACATCCGCGCCACGATCGACTATATCCAGGCATCATACGGCAGTAAGCTGACGCTGAAGAGCATTGCCGACCATGTTGGCATGAATCCGGATTATCTCTCCAGAATATTCCGCAAAAAGACCGGGACGACATTGCAGGCACATATCCTCGATGTCCGCATCACCAATGCAAAAGAATATCTGCGCCGTGGCTATTCTGCCAAAGAAGCCGCCATGATGTGCGGCTTCAACGATCCTGCGACCTTCACGCGGCTGTTCAAAAAAGCCGGGAACCCCTGTCCCACAGAATGGCGCAAGCAAAAGCTGATCGAGCTGGCAGGGCAGGATCCTCAGCGGGATGCAAGTAAGGAGAAATAGCATGGAATACACATTTCAGACCAATTACGACATGGAAGCTTTGACTGCCATGACCAGAGCGCTCAGAAAAACTGTCCGGCGCAGAAGGAGCAGACGATCTCATGTTTTCGGCTGGATCATCGTGGGTCTGGCGGCACTGCTCTCCCTGCCGGGCCGCGAGAGCTACAGCATCGATCCCCAGCGCATCATCACATGGCTGGCTGCCGCTGCGATCGTCATCACCTTCCTGTTTGAGGATAAGCTGAACGCGCTGATCGCAAAAAAGCGTATGCTCCCGGGGCTTCTTTCCTCGACCGCGACCTTTGCGCCTGAGGGATACCATTCTGAGACAGAAGTGGGAAGCTCCGATTTTTCCTTCGACAACATCCTTGCGCTGGCAGAGACCGACCGGTACTTCATCTTCATGTTCAGCCACGCTCACGCACAGGTCTATGACAAGCGTTCCATACTCGGCGGCTCCTGCGAAGATTTCGCCGCATTCATCACCCAAACGACAAAGAAGAACATACAGAAAGTTTGAGAGCATCCTATGAAGATCCTGACATTGATCGAGAATACCGCTGTTCGCGATGATCTGGCCGCAGAGCATGGACTGAGCCTCTATATAGAAGCCAACGGCCGAAGGATCCTGTTTGACACAGGCGCATCCGAAGCCTTTGCGGACAATGCACAGAAACTCGGCATCGATCTGCGCACGATCGATGTTGCCATCCTCTCCCATGGGCACTACGATCACAGCGGTGGTCTGGCCCGCTTTCTGGAACGGAACAGGACAGCACCCATATACCTGAGCCGCTACGCATTCTCCCCCTGTTACCACGGTTCGGACCGGTATATCGGTGTCGATCCCGCGCTCCGGACCTGCGACAGGACCTGCTTCACCGGGGACCGCTTCCCGATCGCAGATGGTCTGACCCTGTTCTCCTGTAACGACAAAGAAAAACGCCACCCGATCGACAGCGCCGGATTGACGGTACTGGAGGACGGCGAATACCGGGACGATCTGTTCCTCCACGAGCAGTACCTTCTGATCGAAGAGGGCAAAAAGCGCGTACTGATCAGCGGATGCTCCCATAAGGGCATTTTGAACATCGCCCACTGGTTCCGCCCGGATGTTCTGATCGGTGGCTTCCATTTCATGAATCTGGATCCGGAAACAAAAGACGCTGCACGGCTGACTGCTGCATCCCAAGAGCTCCTGCAATATCCAACCGTTTACTATACAGGACATTGCACCGGGGATGCTCCATTCCGGTATATGAAAACGATCATGAAGGACAAACTATACGCCATCAGCGGCGGCGCTTATATCGATGTATAAAAAAGCTGGACGGATCGACCGTCCAGCTTTTTGTGATCAAAATGTGCAGACCTCCTGCTCTGCCTGCTGTGCAGGCACGACCTCTACGGCAGTCAGAACAGGACCAATGGCACGATAAACATCATGGTACTGGACACTGATCTTTGCCGTGACCGTGACCCAGCTCCTGGGACGAAGCTTGTCCGCCTGTGCCCATTTACAGGGAAGGCCCATAAATGTGATATCATCCGCGCAGCAGGTCATCACGAACCGACCGGGCGCGAACATCCCATTTTTTTCCCGGCGCAGCTTTGCGACCTGCCCCTTGAAGCAGACAGTTTTTCTGTCGTATTTATCAGGCTCTTCCGTGATATCCCGATAGAACAGTGCATAGTCCTCATCCTGCACGCAGATCACCTCTGCGTTGATGTCGAATGGCAGCGGGTCTTCGATCTCATCGAACTGCGTATTGCCATCGAGATAGTCGTAGATGATATCCACGCGTCGGTTGACCGCTCTGGCCAACTTATGGAAGGGCATGATATCCGCCCCCACCGGTATGCGGTTGAAGATGACCAGCTCCGCACCGGAGAGCTTATCCACCACCAATTCACGCATATTCGCATTGTAATTCATGATGGTAGAACTATCCGCAAACATCACTTCCTGCGCGATCTGCCAGCCCTGCGGCATCTTTTCATAAAAATCGCCAGCAAGACGCATACCATTGAGTTCGACCACCACACGCTTGGCGTGATATTTCTTCTCCATGGCAGATAGAGTCTCCGCAGTGAGCGCATCAAGATCCTCTATCACCTCTTTGTAGACACAGGCGTGGGGATAGGAAGAACTGTCGTACTCCTCCTCGCCCTCCTCACAGACCAAAAGGAGCGTGCGCTCACCTGCATTGAAGCGTGGGTCTTCCAGCGTCTCTTGGATGAATCTCGTTTTACCGGATTCCAGAAAACCGGTAAAAGCATATACAGGAATGGGCATAAAGAGACCTCCTTACAGGCCAAACAGATGCTTCAGATGCTCTTCACAGATACCGGCACCGATCACGCAGAGGCGACCGGTCACATCCGCCGCACCGCGCCGGATATCTGTCTCACCGGGCACATAGTCAAAGTGGATCCACTGCCCATCGGATGCCGCAACGATACCCTTTGCACGCAGGATCATGCCATGGTCATCCTCATCAAACGCACGCAGGATACGCTCGATCTCCTCTGCTGTAAACTTTTTGGCAGTCTCCACGCCCCAGCTTGTAAACACCTCATCGGCGTGATGGTGATGGTGGTCATGACCATGATGATGCTCATGACAGCCGCAGGTACAGTGCTCATCATGGTCATGGTGCTCATGATGATGCTCATGCTCGTGGTCATGATGCTCGTGATGGTGCGCGTGCTCGTGGTCATGATGGTCGTGGCAGCCACAGGTGCAGTGTTCATCGTGCTCATGGTGTTCATGGTGGTGATGGGCATGGTGGTCATGCTCCAGCTCCTGAAGCATGGTGTTGCCCTGCTCCATGGCGCAGAGGATCTGTTCACCGGTCAGCTGGTCCCACGGTGTCGTCACGATCACCGCATCGCTGTTTTTCTCCTTCAAAAGCTCCAGACAGGTGTGCAGCTTTTCATCAGTGATAAGACCTGTACGGCTGAGGATGATCGTACCGGCGGTCTTGACCTGGTCATTATAGAACTCGCCGAAGTTCTTCATATACATCTTGCACTTGTTGGCATCAGCGACAGTGACCATGTTGCCGAGCCTGACCGTATCGGAAGCCACCTTTTCCACCGCAGCTCTCACATCGCTGAGCTTACCGACACCGGAGGGCTCGATCAGGATGCGGTCGGGAGCATGGTCATGGATGACCTGCTCGAGCGCCTTGCCGAAATCGCCCACCAGAGAGCAGCAGATGCAGCCGGAGTTCATCTCCGTGATCTCGATACCGGCTTCCTGCAAAAAGCCACCGTCGATACCGATCTCGCCAAACTCATTCTCGATCAGCACCAGCTTCTCACCCTGATAGGCTTCTTTGATCATCTTTTGGATCAAAGTGGTCTTTCCTGCACCGAGGAACCCAGAATAAATATCGATCTTTGTCATAATGATCTCACCTTCGTGTCATAATATTCTGAGGATAATTATACCACGACTTTGGAAAAATTCAACATCGCAAGAAAGAAAATGATTGACAACAGATGATGTGTCGAGTATAATAGTCAGCGTCTCTGAGAGATATCCGGAGAGATGTCCGAGCGGTTTAAGGAGCCGGTCTTGAAAACCGGTGACACAGCAATGTGCCGTGGGTTCGAATCCCACTCTCTCCGCCATTTTCTTTCCGGGTAAGATTTATCATATGATCTATGGAGTGGTACCCAAGAGGCCGAAGGGGCTCCCCTGCTAAGGGAGTAGGCGTCTAAACAGCGCGCGAGGGTTCAAATCCCTCCCACTCCGCCAAAAGACCTACCGCAAGCTGATACGATCTGTATCACCTGCGGTAGGTCTTTTTATGCCTTCTTTTACCTCAAAACAGGGCGATCTTCCAAACTTCGCAGCGCAAAACACACAGGCGAACAGAAGCTGCATCAAAGTGCCTTTTGATATACACGGGGCGATATCCCCATGACTGCCCTGAACTTTTTGGAGAATTGCACATAGTCCACATATCCGCACCGTTCTCCGATCTCCGACAGAGGCAGGGTATTGCGGAATGTGTCGATGAGATAGCAGGCATGGCGGATGCGCATTTGGGTGAGGAAGGCCATGGGTGTCATGCCCATGACGCGCTTGAAGCCTGCGCGGATATAGTCCTCGGCATAGCCGCTCTCCCGCAGGAGCGCTGCCACATCCAGCGCCGGATCGTGGAAACGGTTTTCCATCTTCGCCACAGTCTGCCGTACAGAAATGGTCAAGGCATCGTCCGGGTGCAGATGCTGCACGATAAAGCGGCTCAGCGCGACGATCAGGGCATCGGCAAATTCCGCATCATAGCGGCTGCGGAAGATCATCTCTGCCAGCGCTAAGCCGTCACCTGCTTCATTGTCCGAAATGACCACAGGCTAATGGAATGTAAAGAGGCCGCGTTGGTCCCCTTGGATATAGATACATTCCAGGTCATCGCGCGGCGCGGTGTGGTGCATGACACCGGGCGGTGTCACAAGGATATCGCCTGCCTGTACAGGACGGCGCAGGTCTCGGCGCTGCGATCGGTGTCATCACTGCACTGTCTGTGCAGATCATCTACACGATCTCCACCAGGCTCCTCAAGAGCGACGATGTGGAACTGTAAGAAAGGAGGCTGACTATGAACAGAGCCAATGTTCTCTCGAAAAACGCAAAGCATATCCCCGGTCTGCTGTTTTGCTCGTTCTGGTGCCTGATCATCTTTGTGATCATCGGCTATGTATTTGCAGCCTCGCTCTCTACCTCCCGCGATATTTTCATGGGTACCGTCTTCCGCTATGAGACAGACCAGCATTGGGAAAACTATGCCAATGCATGGAGCAAGCAGAAACTGTACCTGTATTTCTTCAACTCTCTTCTGTATGCCACAGTCGGTACTCTGGGCGGCACAGCAATTGCGGCTCCCTCTGCCTATGTCCTCTCCCGCTATAAGTTTAGAGGAAACCATCTGATCCGCCGCACCTACATCACCTGCCTCTCCATCCCCGGCATTTTGATCTTGCTGCCCATCTACGCGCTGATCCTGAAGTGGAATATCGAAGGCAGAGTGGCACTGATGATCATGTATGCCTGCATGCGTGTGCCCTACACCACCATCTTCCTGCTGAACTACTTTGAGACCATCTCCAAGACTTATGAAGAAGCTGCCGCCATCGACGGCTGCAGCCCTGACGGCATCTTCACCAAGATCATGCTTCCCATGGTGGCACCTGCCATCGGCACCATCTGCCTGTTCGGCTTCATCTCCATCCTCAATGAGTATATGCTGTGCCTGCTGCTGGTCAACACCGGTCCTGCGCTGAACTTGGGCGTCGGTCTGCAGCGTACCATCAAGGCACTGAAGTATGTCGGCGACTACCCCGGCGTCTTCGCCGCTATCCTGATCTGTGTCGTGCCTTCCATTTTGATCTATGCATTTTTCTCCCGCAAGATCGTTTTCGGCGGCATGACCGGCGGTATCAAAGGCTGACCAAAAAGACAAATACGATAATGAACGGCAAGCTTTTTCCTTGTTTGCAGTACAGGCAAAGGTCCCTTGACGATGCTGTGTTTTACCGTTATACTGGACCCAGGACACAGAAAGGAGTTTCGCGATGCGTGTTTTGAATATCGGTTCTATGAACCTGGACTATGTTTACAAGGTGGACCATATCATCCTCCCCGGCGAAACGCAGGCCACTGAGAGCCGGGAGGTCTTCCCCGGCGGCAAAGGCATCAATCAATCTGTCGCACTTGCAAAAGCCGGCGTGGAGGTCTATCACGCCGGACTGATCGGCCGCGGCGGGCAGCCTTTTCTGGATATCTGTGAAGCCTTCGGCATCCATAGGGACTTTATCCGTCAGTTGGATGCTCCCGATGGGCATACGGTCATCCAGATCGATAAGGAGGCGCAAAACAGCATCCTGCTCTACGGCGGTACCAATCGGATGCTGACAGAAGCATTCATCGATGAGGTCCTCAGCCATTTTACCTCCGAGGATATGCTGCTGCTCCAAAACGAAGTCAATCTGCTGCCCTATATCGTCGATCGCGCTTACGAAAAAGGGATGACCATCGCGCTCAACCCATCCCCTTTCGACCAAAGACTGGACGCTGTTGACATGACAAAGATCAAGCTCTTCCTGCTCAACGAAGTGGAAGGCCATCAGCTGACCGGGAAAACAGAGCCGTCTGAGATCTTGTCCGCTCTGAAGGTACTGTATCCGCACGCAAAAGTCGTGCTCACCCTTGGCAAGGACGGCGCTATGTACGCAGATCAAAATGAGACCTGCTTCCAGCCGATCTTCCCTGTCGATGCGGTGGACACCACCGCAGCCGGAGACACATTCACCGGCTATTTTATCGCAGGATGCATACAGGGCCTTTCAAAACAGGGATCCCTGCAGCTCGGTGCAAAAGCATCCTCGATCGCTGTGACCAGACCGGGCGCTGTCCCCTCCATCCCCTTCCTGCATGAGGTCATGGAAGCTCTGGCCCCCTCTGCTGCTGTGTGATCGTCAATATACAAAGAGCGATGCCGACACAGATCGCGGCATCGCTCTTTTTACAGGATATTTTTGCAATAAGCTATGGAAATATCGAGATGCTTGTGGTAAAATGCTTAGATGATTCGTTTGCAGAGGTGATCTGTGTGCTCAAGATCTTATTCGTTTGCCACGGCAACATATGCAGGAGCCCCATGGCGGAATTCGTACTGAAAGATATGGTACGCAAAGAAAGACTGCAGGACTATTTTGAGATCGCGTCCGCAGCGACGCATTGGGACGAGATCGGAAGCCCGGTCTATGCCCCGGCTCGCAGAAAGCTGGCAGAGCACGGTATCTCCTGCTCCGGAAAGACAGCAAGGCTTCTGGAAAAAGCCGATATGCAGCGCTACGATCTGTTGATCGGGATGGACAGCGCCAATCTCAGAAACATCCACAGGATCTGCGGTGGAGATCCCAACGGAAAAGTCTCTTTGCTCCTGGACTGGTGCGGAGAGCGCAGAGATGTGGCAGATCCCTGGTACACAGGAGACTTCCATGCCACATGGGATGACATCACCCGCGGCTGCCGCGCCCTTCTGGACGAGCTGGTATATTCACGCGCCTATGTATAGACGGGCTCACACGCCCTCATCTGTATAGAGCCCAAATGTAGAGATCACCTGCCGTACATCTGATGCGTAGGTATCTCCTGCGCCTTCCAATGTACTGCAGATCACAGCATAGTGATCGAGCCCATCGACGACCATATCCGCGCGGCAGATCCGGCTCCCCTGCTCGGTCTGTGTGACCCATGCAAATTGGTATTCCGGCAAGTCGAAGCGTTCGGTCTGCAGGATATTCAACTCGTCGGCTCGATAGCCTGTCAGCATCTGTACCGCAGTATCGAGATCCGACGCCAAAAAGGTCCATGTCTCCACCTCAAAGGAGCCGTCATCATTGGAGTATATACTGCGGTCATCACAGGTATCCAATAGAGACACGGCTCGCGGTACACCGATCTCGATCGAATACACCTCTTCGAGCCATGACGAAGCAGAGACTTCGATCGTATCATCCACAGTTTCCCACACCGGACTGCTGCATCCGGTCAAAAACACGAGAATCACGAGCGGCAGTATGAGTTTTTTCATGTTGCACCTCCGGAGGATAGTATGCCATTTATTTGTTGTTATCTGTTAATAGTCAATGCATTGGGCATTCTTTTTATGCATATGGACAAAAAAAGAGCGCGGACGAACCGACTGCGGCTCCCGGAGGTCCTCTTGCTGGGAACGGCTGTTATCGGCGGCAGTATCGGCATATTCCTCGGTATGCTCCTGTTTCACCACAAAACAAAGAAGCCGCTGTTTCTGATCCTCGTGCCGATCCTCCCGGCGCTCCAGCTCTTATTCTTCGTTTTAGTGAGGTACACCTGATATGAGGTATGTACAGACAGTCCGCGGCACCATCGCGCCGGAAGAAATGGGCTTCACGCTCCATCATGAGCATATTTTTTGGGATCTCGACATCTATCTCCCGAAGGATCTGGATATCCATGATGAGACCGACCCCAGAAATGACGATATCTCTCTGGAGAATCTGAGCCAGGTTCGCTCCAGATTCCAGCAATATCCAAAAAATGTGATCCAGACTGATATCGGTATCGCCGAGAAAGAGCTACTCTGGTTCAAGGAAGCAGGCGGAAGAACGATCTGCGACTGCACCGTGCGCGGCATCGGCCCTCGCCCGCAGCTTCTGAAGGAGGTCTCCATGCGCACCGGTATGAACATCCTCGCCGGTACCGGCTACTACTGCTACAGCGCTGTGACGGAGGAAGAAAACGAGCTGGACAGATATGAAAAGGCGGAGCATATGCTTCGCGACCTGAGGCTTGGCTTTGATGGTACCGATGTAAAAGCAGGCTTTATCAAGGTCGGCGTGCAGGATGTCCACGCACGGGAAGACCGGGAGAGCCTTGCCGCCGCAGCGATCGCGCAGAAGGAAACAGGTGCCCCGATATTGATCCATCAGCCCGGACTGGAGCACCAGTCACAGGAGATCTTCGATGTCCTTACCGCCAACGGCGGCGCTCTGGACCGCGTGGTCATGTGCCATTGCGATCCGCTGCTGCCGGATCTTGACTACATCGATGCCATAGCCAAGGCCGGGGCATACATCTCCTTCGATTTTTTTGGGCTGGACGGTGTCCTTGGCAAGACGCTGTTCCTGCCCACGGACAAAGACCGCATCTTCTCCATTTTGGAGCTGATCGACCGCGGTGATATCGAAAAGCTCGTGATCTCACACGATACGGTCTACAAGACCATGCTCCGCCAATTCGGCGGCTACGGCTATGCCCATATCCAAAAGGATGTCTGGCCGCTCATGCTGGCCAACGGCTACACGCAGGATATCCTCGACCAGATCAGCATCAAAAACCCCAAAGAGATCTTCTCTCTGGAAGCATAAACAGATGCCGCGCTTCACGAGGAAGCGCGGCATCTGTTTAGTTTTTGCCCAGTTTGCGTTTATTTCCCTTTTCGTCTACGATATAGGTGTTGTCCAGATTGGCGCAGAGGCTGGCTTTGACCGCGTCGATATACTCACGGCGCAGGACAGCCTGCTCCTGCTTCTCTTCTTCAGTCAGTCCCTCGGTCTTTGACTTCTTCGCAAGGACATTGATTCGGTCGATCTTATACTGTTCCATACTATCACTCCTATCGATATGCTTCGATCACAATGGATATCCTGTCTTTTTTCGTTCTGCCGCCCACCTGCCGCAACACGAATTTGCCAAAGCCGCGGGCAGAGATCTTATCCCCCTCAGAGAGCAGTTTATCGGCCTTGAGGGTCGGAAGGTCGTTGACAGAGACTTTCCCGGCCGCGATCAGGTCGCAGGCTTTGCCGCGCGCCATACTGAAGCCGGAACCAACGATGCTGTCGAGACGCAGAGACGGCACGGTATCGCGGATCTCCTTGACAGTGATCGGCGGCACTTCCACAGCATCAAAGCCGATCTGCTCCAAATGGAGCTTCGTCCGACCGGCCGAGAGGAGATTGTCCATCACATAAGGCAAGATCTCACAGGTGACGAAAAAGTCACACCGACCTTTCCCCACATAGATATCACCGACAGTCTCCCGCTTGATACCGATCCCCATGAGCCCACCCAGGATATCACGGTGGGTCAAGGCATCTTTTTCAAAGAACTCCGCACGCACAGCCGCGATAGGCGGCTCCTCCATGAGCCACGACTCATCCAGATACTCCGGCAGCCAGCAGGCCACAGCCCGCTCCGCCCCGGCACAGCCTCCAAAGAATGTAAGCTCCAACGGCGCGAGCATCTGCCGCAGCAGTACCTGCTCCGCCGCTGTCAGAAAATTGGTGGAAGCCGGGATATTCTTCTGCTCCGCGCCGACAAGGCGATCGTAGAGCCGCGCGTAGAAGATGCGCTCTTCGTCCGTTTTGGCAACTTTTGAAATACACTTTTGTTTATCCATGGCACTTATTCTATCATATTTTCCGAAAAATGCAATGATCCTTGTGAACAAGTCAAAAATGTATTATAATACGGACGATCGGAGGTGTTCCCATGAAAGTGATCGTGATCGGCGGCGGCGCCGGCGGCATGATGGCCGCGCTGACCGCAGCAGAAAACAAGACCAATACTGTAACGCTGCTGGAACGGCAGAACCGCGTTGGGCGCAAGCTCCTTGCAACGGGCAATGGTCGATGCAATCTGTCCAACATCCATGCGGATATCTCCCATTACCATGGAGACGATCCTTCCTTTGCCAAGATCGCATTGGAGCGCTTTGGTGTGCAGGATACTCTGGACTATTTCAAGTCCCTGGGACTGCTCACCGTAACGGAAGCTTCCGGTAAAGTATATCCCTTTTCCGATCAGGCCAACAGCGTGGTGGATGTACTGCGCTTCGCCTTGCAGCGGACCAACATAGATGTACGCTGCAGCTGCGAGGTGATCGCCATCTCCAAGAAGGCACGCGGCTACAGTGTGAAAACAGCGGACGAGAGCTTTTACTGCGACAAGCTGATCGTCGCCTGCGGCGGCGCAGCAGGCAGTAAACTCGGCGGAACGGAGCTTGGATACAAGCTCCTCTCCTCCATGGGACACAGCTGCACGCCCATCGCACCTGCGCTGGTGCAGCTAAAGACGGATACAGCCTTTACCCATGCGCTGAAAGGTGTCCGCGCGGATGCCGGGATCACGCTCAAGCATAACGGCAGTGTCCTGCTCCGGAATGCCGGTGAAGTGCAGTTCACCGACTTCGGCATCAGCGGCCCTGCTGTGTTTGAGATCTCGCGCTTTGCCGCACCGGGCGACCTGCTCCTGTTAGATCTCCTGCGTCCGATGGAGGAAGCGGAGCTGACCGAATATCTTCTGCAAAAGCAGGCGCTTACGCCCGATATGCCGCTGGAAGATCTGCTCACCGGTATGGTACATAACCGGCTGGGGCGAGTCATCCTGCAAAAAGGCGGATGGGATCTTTCCAGCCCCACCCACACGGCAGATATGAAAAAACTGGCCCATCTGATCAAATTCTTCCCATTGGACATCACCGGCACCATGGGCCTTGATCAGGCACAGGTGACGGCCGGCGGCATCCGCACCTCGGAATTCCGCGCGGACACCATGGAGAGCCGCCTGAATCCCGGTCTGTTCGCCACAGGCGAAGTGCTCGACATCGACGGAGACTGCGGCGGCTACAATCTGCAATGGGCCTGGAGCTCCGGCCGTCTGGCCGGAAAACTTGGAGGCGAATGATATGATAAGGATCCGTGACCTCTCACTGACGCCCCATGATGACTTGAACCGTCTCATTCGGCTCACGACCAGGCATTTGAACATCAAAGAGCATGAGATCAAGCAGCTGCATATCAGAAAACGATCCGTAGACGCAAGAAAAAAGCAGGATGTTCGAATCATCTACACCGTAGATGTGGAGATCAAAGGGCGTGAGGACAAGCTGCTCAAGCGCATCCGCGATCCTAAGGTCAGCCTTGCGTCAGACTTTGAATATGAGGTGCCACTGCCCCGCCATGAAGCAGAGCTTCGTCCCGTTGTGATCGGATTTGGACCTGCCGGTATCTTTGCCGCGCTGGTCCTCGCCATGGCAGGGCAAAGGCCGATCGTGCTGGAGCGGGGCTATGACGCCGCCACCAGACACAGGCTCGTCAGCAGCTTCTGGGCAACCGGAAAGCTGGATCCCAAGTGTAATGTGCAATTCGGTGAAGGCGGTGCAGGCACATTCTCCGACGGCAAGCTCAATACCGGCACGAAAAATGAGCGCTGTCGCTGGGTACTGGAGCAGATGGCCGACGCAGGCGCACACGGTGAGATCCTGTTTGATGCAAAGCCCCATGTGGGCACCGATGTACTTTTGACCGTGGTGCAGAACCTCCGTGAAAAGATCATCGACTTAGGCGGGGAGGTCCGCTTCGGCGCGAAAATGACGAAGCTGGAGCAGACCGACAGCCACATCACCGGTGTGCGCTATGAACAGGACGGAGAAGAGATCCTGCTCCCCTGCGACAGGGCGATCTTAGCCATCGGTCACAGCGCCAGAGATACCTTTACTGCCCTTTATGAACAGAAGATCCCCATGGAACCCAAACCGTTCTCCATGGGCGTGCGGATCGAGCACGAGCAGGCTATGATCGATAAGAGCCAATACGGCGACTTTGCAGGGTGCAGTACCCTTCCCGCCGCGGATTATAAGCTCAATGTCCGCCTGCCGGATGGCGGCTCTGCCTACACCTTCTGTATGTGTCCCGGCGGACATGTGGTAGCCGCGGCCTCGGAGGAAGGCGGTGTTGTCACCAACGGCATGAGCTATGTGGCCCGTGACGGCGAAAATGCCAATGCGGCGCTGCTGGTCACTCTGACGCCGGAGGACTTCCCGGACAAATCTGTACTGGGCGGTATCCGTTGGCAGCGACAGATCGAAGAAGCCGCCTTCCGCGCAGGCGGAGAGAACTACTTCGCCCCCTGTCAGCTGGTCGGTGACTTCCTTGCAGGCAGAAAAAGTGAAAAGCTGGGAGCTGTACAGCCTACCTATCGCCCCGGTGTAACTCTGTGCGATCTGCATGATGTATTGCCTCAAACGCTGACCGCTGTGTTGGAACAGGCCTTGCCGGAGCTGGATAAGAAACTGCAGGGGTTCGCTTCTCACGACGCTGTTTTGACAGCGCCGGAAACTCGCAGTTCCTCCCCCATCAAGATCCTGCGCGATGAAAGTAAGCAATCTGCCCTTCGTGGGCTTTACCCCTGCGGTGAGGGCGCAGGCTACGCCGGCGGCATCATGTCCGCCGCAGTAGACGGTATGGTCTGCGCGGAAGCTGTGATCAAATCTCTATAAAAAGGAAGTCCTCTCCAACGAGAGGACTTCCTTTTTATTCTACGATCTGGCGGGGCTCGATGGGCGTGGAGAATACCACCTGTGTCTCTGTTTTGCCATAGGTCTGCAAGCGGCCGACAAAGGCCTCCAGATCCACGGTACTGCAAAAGCACACCTTGAAGATCAGACTGTGAGAGCCTGTGACATGGTGGCACTCCAGAACATTGGGGCATCCTCTTGCATATTCGATCAAAGAGGCCTTCTTCTCCGGTACGATGGCGATGTTCACGAATGCAAGGATATGAAACCCCAAAGCCTCATGATCGAGCATAGCCTGGTAGCCTTTGATGATGCCTTTTTTCTCCAGCCGCTCCACTCTGGATGAGACCGCAGGCGAGGACAAATAAGCATCCTGTGCAAGCTGTTTGATGGGTGTGCGTGCATTGGCCGCAAGGGACTTTAAGATCGCGCGGTCGGCTGTATCCATAGCATCTCCTCCATTCGATATTATCATATCGTATTTACTTTTCTTTTGCAAGCGATAAGTTTTGAAGCAGAGATATCAGCCCGCACTTTATTTTTTTAAGTCCGCACCGGCAAAACTTCAAAAATTTTTGTACAAACAAATGATTTCCACTTTTTTCTTCGTTTTTTGCAGCTGATATTTACAACTGTTTTTTCAAAAAGTAATATGATGATATCCAAAGATAAAGAAAGGATGTTCCACTATGGCGAATATGCGTCTTGAAGCAGATTCCATCGGTACGCTCCATGTCCCTGAGGACGCCTACTATGGCGTACAGTCCCTGCGCGGTCACCTGAATTTCAACATCACCGGCAACCGTATGCACGATATGCAGATCAATATGCTGGCTGCGCTCAAAAAAGCAAGTGCCTATGCCAACAACCGTGCGGGCATCCTTGACCGCAAGATCTGTGATGCCATCGTGCAGGCTTGCGACGAGATCATGGCAGGCCAGTTCCATGACCAGTTCATCGTCGATCCCATCCAGGGCGGCGCCGGCACTTCCGCCAACATGAACGCCAACGAGGTCATCGCCAACCGCGCCATCGAGATCCTCGGCGGCAAGAAGGGCGATTACAGCATCGTGCATCCCAACGATCATGTCAATATGTCCCAGTCTACCAACGATATCTATCCTTCCTCCGGCAAGCTGGCCGCACTGGCGCTGATCCCCGGTCTTCTGGAGCAGCTGCACCGTCTCAATGCCGCTTTGCTGGAAAAGGCCGAGGAATTCAATGACATCCTGAAGGTCGGCCGTACACAGCTGCAGGATGCCGTCCCGATCCGTCTGGGTCAGGAGTTCCATGCTTACGCATCCGCCATCACCCGCGATCTGCAGCGCATCAGCCGTGTCCGCGATCAGATCTCAGTGCTGAACATGGGCGCGACTGCCATCGGCACCGCGATCAATGTGCCTGCCGCCTATCTGGAGGATATCGCCCGTGATGTCTCCGATGCCGCCGGCATCGCTGTGACCAACAACACCGATCTGGTCGATGGCACACAGAATCTGGACGGCATCGTTGCCGTCTCCGGTATGCTGAAGGCCTGCGCCGTCACGCTCTCCAAGATGTGCAACGATCTGCGCCTCATGTCCTCCGGTCCCAGAACAGGTTTTGGTGAGATCAATCTGCCCGCCATGCAGAACGGCAGCTCCATCATGCCCGGCAAGGTCAACCCTGTCATCCCCGAAGTGGTCTCTCAGGTGGCCTACGCCGTCATCGGCAACGACATGACCATCACCATGTGCGCTGAAGCAGGTCAGCTGGAGCTCAACGCCTTTGAGCCTGTGGCCTTCTATCGTCTGTTCGAGTCCATCACCTCTATGACCGGTGCGATCAAGACGCTGGTGGACAACTGCATCACCGGCATCACTGCCAATGAGGAGCGCTGCCGCTATCTGCTCGACCACAGCGTCAGCACAGTCACCGCATTGACGCCCCATATCGGCTATAAGCATGCAGCGGATATCGCCAAGACTGCGCTGAAAACAGACAAGACCATTCGCGAGCTGGTTGCAGAAGAGAAGCTGATGGATGAGAAAAAGCTGGAAGAGGTCCTGGATCCCTTCAGCATGACCGTCCCCGGCGAAAGCTTGAAGTAAATAAGAAAGATCGGGTGAACGACAGCCGTTCACCCGATCTTTATGTTTTGGCCCCGAACAGGTCTCATGGCCTGCTTGGCCTTTGATACGATCCTATGCCTCATCCACATCGAAACGCGGGAAACTGACCGTAAAACGGGTACCGCCCTCTTCTCTTCGGGCGACCTCGATATGACCGTAGTTTCGGCCCACCAGCTCCTGCACGATGCTCAGACCAAGACCGGAACCGCCCTGGGCACGGCTGCGCGCCTTGTCCACACGGTAGAAGCGCTCAAAGATATGCTCCAAAGCCTCCTCGGGGATACCGATGCCTGTATCCTCCACCGTGAGGATCACATCCTCCTCGCCCTGTCTGAGGTCTACATGGACCAGACCTTCATCATGGTTATATTTGATGGCGTTCTCTACCAGATTATAGACGATCTGATACATATCGTCCTCCACAGTCAGCACGGTGGAGGTCTTTTCCATATTGCAGGTCAAGCGGATGCCGCGCACATCCGCCAGAGACACGAGCATCTTAAAGACCTTGGAGATGACCTGTGCCAGATCGACGACTTCATGCTCACGAGTGACCATCTCCGCCTTTGAGATCGCCAGAAGGTCCTGGGTCAATCTGGTCAGACGATCGGCCTCATTGCCGATATCCGTGACGAACTCGCGCATGGTCTCCGCATCCATCTCATTTTGCAGAATGGAATCAGACAGCAGCTTGATCGATGCCAGAGGTGTTTTGAGTTCATGGGAGGCATCAGAGACGAATTGCTTTTGGGCCTGTTCCGACTGCTGCAAACGCTCTGTGAGCTTATTGAAACCACCTGCGATCAGCGCGTACTCGTCTGTGCCGTGGAAGCGCAGCTTCTCTCCGTATGCACCTTCACCGACCTTTTGCATGGTATCCAGGATGCGCTGCATCTTACGCGAGGAGGTATAGGCAAACACGGCGGAGAACACGATCAAGATCGCCTCGACTGCCAGAGAGATCCGCAGGATCGTCATCTCCAGCGACGCGATGATCGCCCCCTGCGCCATATCGACCTCACTGACATAGACACATCCAAGAGGCAGCCCATAGAGCATCATGGGGATCGCCGCATGGCTCTCCAGAACACCGCTGTCATAGCGGCAGTAGAACACATCACGCCCCTCCAGCGCCTCTTCTATCTGCGAAAAACGGATCTGCTCCACTGCATTCGGCGCAGAATCGTAGACCAGCTCCCCTTCTCCATCGGTCACGACCACATGGGATACATTCAGGTCACCAAGCAGCGAGATGATCTGCTCGGCATTCTGTGCGCTCAACCGCTCCGCACCGGAAAAGGCGGAACTGATCATCTGCGCTTTGTCCCACAGGGAGGCCTCTTTGGCATGATAGATCAGCCCCCGCGTCGTACCGGAGGAATAGATATTCAAAAAGATCAGCATCAGAGATGTCAGTATGACATAGGCTGCGGCGCTTCGCAGCTGACTGCTGACAGGAAATCGAAAGCGGCGCTTTTCAGACTTTGAAATAGTAGCCAACTCCCCACTTTGTCATGATATGCTCCGGCTCAGCCGGATCTTTTTCCAGTTTTTCACGCAGACGGCGGATATGCACATCCACCGTTCTGATCTCGCTGTGGTATTCGTAGCCCCAGATCGTATCCAGGAGCGACTGACGGGAATAAACACGGTTGGGATTTCGCATCAGGAGCTCCATCAAGTCGAACTCCTTGGCTGTCAGATCTGTCAGTTCGCCATCGTTATAAGCATTTCTGGCATCCACATCCAGCGTGATATGTCCCACAGTCAGGACCTGCTTGTTCTCCTGCTTCTTTCCCATCCCGCTGCGGCGAAGCAGCGCACGCACACGCGCTTTCAATTCCAGGATGTTGAAGGGTTTCGTCAGATAGTCATCCGCACCGTGCTCAAAGCCCATCAGCTTGTCCATATCGTCCGCCTTCGCTGTGAGCATGATGATCGGCACATCTGAGGTCTCTCTGATCCTGCGGCAGGCTTCCAGACCGTCCATGCGGGGCATCATCAAGTCCAAAATGATAAGATCCACCTGCTCCCGTGAGGCGATCTCCAGTGCTTCCATACCATCGCTGCCGGTCAGGACTTCGTACCCATCATTCTCCAGATTGAACTTGATACCTTTGACCAACAGCTTTTCATCATCTACGACAAGAACTCTCATTGGACACCTCCTACGGTTATCAGTGACTTTAGCATCTCGAAACGCTTCTCTCCGATTCCCGGCACATCTTTGATCTGCTCGATCGCCGCGAAGCCGCCGACCTGCTCCCGATATGCTACGATCCTATCCGCCAATTCAGGACCGATACCGGGCAATGTCTGTAAAAGCAAGCTGTCGGCGGTGTTGATATCGATCGGCTCCGATCCGCGCTCCTGTGTTCGCACGACCGATTCACGTGGCAATACCGATGTCGGCCCCGAGACCACCAGCTCGATCTGTGTCTCTGCGTTCCCCGCCCCTGCCAGATATCCCAGAACGAATACGCACAGGAGCAGCAATACGATATAGACCACGAGACAGACTTGTTTCTTCGTCACGGTTTCCACCAGTTTTCATTGACAACTGCCTATAGTGTGGTATATTATATCACATATGAACACACTTCGGCAATGCCGAATACGATAGGAGTTTTTATGAAAGACCACAAATACCTTTGCTTGTTCCTCACCCTTGTCCTTCTGTTCTCTTTTCTGCTGCCTGCATCCGCTGCAGAGACTGGATCAGCCGACCTTCCTCCCACAGAGGAGACTTCGGACGATATCCCGAAAGAAGAGATCTTGGAAGAAGATATCGTCATCGACGGTTTTTCTGTGGCTCAGTATGCCGATCCCACCGACATTTTCAAGGACGAGCCGCATGCTGCCATGGTGATCGAATTGAGTTCCGATACCGTTCTTTTCGCCCTCGATGCCCATGAACAGAATTATCCGGCTTCTTTGACAAAGATCATGACCTGTTATCTGGCTCTGACTTACGGAAACTTGGATGATGTTTTGACCGTCTCCCCTGAAGCCCTGCAAAATCTCCACGAATCCGGCAGTACCGCAGACCTCCTTGAAGGAGAACAGATGACATTGGAGAATATGCTCTACTGCACCATGGTCGCATCGGCCAACGAAGCCTGCAATGTGATCGCTGAGCATATCTCCGGTTCTGTGGAAGCCTTTGTCGATCTGATGAACAGGACCGCCAGAGAGCTGGGCTGCATCGGCACGAACTTCGTCAATCCGCATGGTCTGCACGATCCGGATCATTACACCACGGCATATGATATGTCCCTGATCGTAAAAGCGGCGCTGAAAAACAAAGATTTCAGAACGATCACCAACACCCCCACTTATACAGTACCTGCAACGAATCTTTCTGAAGAGCGCAAGCTCACCTCCACCAATATGCTTCTGGTGGACACCGCCTCCAATAACTACCGTTATACCAAAGCCGCCGGAGTCAAGACCGGCTTCACCACACCTGCCCAGTGCTGCCTGGTCTCTACGGCTGATGACGGCAATATGGAACTGCTTTCCGTGATGCTGGGCGCTCCGATCAAAGAAGATGAAAACGGCAACTGGGTCAGACGAAGCTTCCCTGAGACGATCAATCTTTTTGAGTATATTTTTGAGCATTACAGCATCAGCACCGTCATGAGTACCCTCTATCCCATTGCGGAGGTCGCCGTCACCCAGTCTGAGAGCAGCCGCACGGTGGCATTGGCGCCCACACAGGAGGTCCGAACGCTGATCGATGCTGACTACAGCGCGGATGATATCTATCTGGATATCCAGCTGAACTCCAATACCGTAGAGGCTCCGATCGAAGCCGGCGATGTGCTTGGCTCTGTCACCGTCAGTTATAAGGGCATGGTGCTGGGCCACAGCGACCTTGCTGCGATCACATCCGTTTCTCAGACCGCTTCCAGCAGCAGGGTCGATCCCCGCGGCATCGGTTCCGGAGCATGGTGGAAATGGCTGTTGGGGATCTTATTCCTCGGTGTCCTTCTGCTGGTCCTCTATGTCGTTTGGATGCAGATCTACGACCGCAGAGCCAGAAGGCGGAAGATCGAAGCCCGCAGAAGAGCCATGGAGCGCGCAAGAAGAGAACAATGGTACCGCGATTGACAGAAAGGACGAGATCCTTATGGATTGGGAACAACTGACTCAGGCTTGTATGCAGTGCCAAAAGTGTGAGCTGGCACAGACACGGACCAATGTGGTATTCGGCGTAGGACCGAAGGACGCGGAAGTTCTGTTCGTTGGCGAAGGTCCCGGCGGTCAGGAGGATCTGCTGGGTGAGCCCTTTGTCGGCCCTGCCGGTCAGTTCCTCGATGAGATGCTCTCGATCATTGGACTGAGCCGTAAAAACTGTTATATCGGCAACATCGTCAAATGCCGACCTCCCCAGAACCGAGATCCTGCTCCCGGCGAGCAGGAAGCCTGCATCGATTGGCTCAGGATGCAGACGAAGCTTCTGCGGCCAAAGATCATCGTTTGTCTTGGCCGTATCGCAGCACAAAAGCTGATCAAGGAAGACTTCAAGATCACCAAGGAGCATGGCACCTGGTTTGAAAAAGGCGGTATCCGCTTCTTTGCGATGTACCATCCTTCCGCACTGCTTCGGGATATTGGCAAGCGTCCCGACACCTTCCGGGATCTGAAAAAGCTGCGCGAAGTGCTGCTGTCCGTGACGGACGACCCCACACGATACGAGCTGTAAAAAGAGTTCCAAGCCCTGATGGGTTTGGAACTCTTTTTGAGCAAAGGCACCGGGCGACCAACGGTCGCCCCTAGAAGCACCATCGTATAACGCTTGTCATAGCTAAGGAGCGGAACGACAATGAAGGTATCCGCTTCGCGGATGATCCTATTTTTATCCCCCCAGTCAGCTTCGCTGACAGCTGTCCTTAGTATATAAGGGGAACCTTTGGGTGCCATGCACCATCGTACGGTGTTCGTAAGGGCGAACTGCGTTCTCCCGAAAAAATATTGCCCCCTCGATGGGGGCGATATTTTTCTGTTGCTTAAGCAAAATAGTCCTTCGCAGAGGTGGCGAACTTGATAATTGTTGCATACAGATCGCTCTTCTCTGCTCTTGCCACATAGCTCTCCACGGAGTCGGTGGCGGTGCCGTGGACGGTCTTGCCGTCGTAGACGGTGACAGTCACATCGCAGAAGGCATCTGCCAGC
>JAFSHB010000049.1 GCA_017440525.1 Oscillospiraceae bacterium
ACGGTCAGCAACGAAAATAAGAATGTGCTGGACTATACCTATCAATGGTATAAGGATGGCGAAGCCATGGACGGTGCCACCGAAGCTGTGCTGACGCTGGCCGGCAATGTCTCCGACAGCGGCACTTATAAGGTAGTCGTGACTGCGACACTGAAGGCAGACAGCGATATTGTTGTAACGGCAAACAGTGCTTCTGCGGAAAAAGAGCAGGTCGTCAAGATTCTCCACACCGCCAATACGCTTTCTTACGATGCCAACGGCGGCGAGAACGCACCCGGCAGCCACTACACCGGAGGTGAAACGATCACGGTAGCAGCGGATGGACCGAGCCGTGAGCACTATGCCTTTGCCGGATGGAACACAAAGGCTGACGGAACAGGCAGCAGCTACCGTGTCGGCAGCACCTATACCTTTGCAGAGGATAACGGAAATGGCGGCTGTGAAGTTACCCTTTACGCACAGTGGAAGGCAAATTCCTACACCATCACCTTTGATACCGATGGCGGCACACAGATCGCTCCCATCACAGCCGATTACGGCACACAGATCACAGCCCCTGCCGATCCTGTCAAGACCGGTCACACCTTTATGGGCTGGGATCGGACTATTCCCGGGACCGTGCCCGGCGGTGATATGACCATTACTGCGCTGTGGAAGGTCAATACCTATGCGGTCACACTTATCACCAACCGAGGCACAATTGAAGAAGGTGATGTGACTGCGTACACTTACGGAGTTGGTGCAGAACTTCCCACCAAAGTGACGAGATTTGGATACTCCTTCCGTGGTTGGTACGATAACGAGAATCTCAGAGGCGAGCCTGTTACCGAGATCACTGTCACAGACCTGGGCGATAAGACATTCTATGCCAAGTGGAAAGCCATCAGCTCCGGTTCCAACGAGCCGACCTATCGCCCGGAGATCGACGATGACGGCAACGGCGATGTGTCCGTATATCCCACAAAACCTGAAGCGGGCGATACAGTGACCATTCGTCCCGATCCCGACAAGGGCTATGAAGTGGATGATGTGATCGTCACCGATGAAAACGGAAGACCCATAAGAGTTACCGACAACGGTGACGATAACTACAGCTTCAGACAACCCGACGGCAAGGTGGAGATCACGGTCACATTCAAGGAGGTCGGTGCTGATTGCGAGCGCGACTACACTTGCCTCATGTATGGCTATACCGATCTGGACAGATACGCATGGTATCACGATGGTGTGCATTTCTGCCTTGAAAATGATCTGATGAACGGTGTCAGCAGCAACCGGTTTGATCCCAATGGCACGACCACCCGTGCCATGATCGTCACCATTTTGTGGCGATTGGAAGGTGAGCCTGTGGTGAACTACCCCATGGACTTCTCCGATGTGGCTGCAAATCTGTGGTACACTGAGGCCATCCGCTGGGCGGCAAGTGAGGGGATTGTAGAGGGCTATGGCGACACCTTCGGCCCCAACGATCCCATCACCCGTGAGCAGATGGCAGCCATCATGTGGCGTTATGCCAAGTACAGGGGCTATGATGTCTCTGTTGGCGAGAATACCAACATTCTCTCCTATGACGATGCCTTTGATGTGGCAGAATGGGCGATCCCTGCCATGCAGTGGGCCTGCGGCGCAGGTCTCATCAACGGCATCGCAGACGGCAACGCCATGAACCTTGGACCTCAGGGTAACGCCACCCGCGCACAGGCAGCGGCGATCTTGCATCGTTTCTGCAAATAAGCAAACAATAGACAAATTCCCACCTTGGAGATTTCTTCAAGGTGGGAACTTTCGTTATAGGTGAACCCCCTATGCAACGAAGTGCCCCCCATTACACTAAAGTGCATCCCCTAAAAGAGCATCTGCACCCCCTAAAATGATGGGTGAACCCCCTAAGAAATAAAAGTGCACCCCCTTAACAGTCAAAGGGGGTGCACCTGCATATTCGAGCCGTTTGGAATCGTATCCGAATTGGGGCGTGATTTTCCCAAAAAGAAGACAGAGGCATATGCCTCTGTCTTCTTTTTCTGCGCCTGCGGCGCAGGCACCAGCTCTGCGGGCCTTGTTTTTACAGTTTCTTATCCATACACATCTTGCTTTCCGCCCGCTCGTGCTGTATGCTGTACTTAGCCGAGTGTTTGTTTCATATGGGAGGTGGACGGTGTTGCTGAAAAAGTACATCAAAGATACGCTGATCATGATCGCCGCATTGGTCTGTGCGTTTGCGCTCAGCCTTCTTTTTCAATATAGCTTCCATGTGCGGGAGCATGTCACGACGGTCTTTGTATTTGCGGTATTCCTTGTATCCTTGCTGACGGACGGATACTTCTTTGGTGTGGCCGCGGCTTTCATCGGGACTGTGGCTGTCAACTATGCCTTTGCGTTCCCATTTTTCTCTATCGACTTTACCACGCCGGTGAACCTGATCTCCGGCATCGTCATGATCGCCATCGCGGTCTTGACCAGTGCGCTGCTGACCAAGCTGAAAGCGCATGAAGCCACGAAGGCGGAGAGTGAAAAAGAGCGGATGCGGGCCGATCTGCTCAGGGCGGTCTCCCACGATCTGCGTACACCGCTGACGACGATCTACGGCTCCGGGACGACGCTCCTTGAAAACAGCGAGGGCATGACAGAGGAACAAAAGCGAAAGATCATCACAGGCATCAAAGAGGATGCACAATGGCTCGTCCGCATGGTGGAGAATCTGCTTTCCGTCACACGGATCGACAGCGGCAAGGTGTCGATCGTGAAAACGCCGACAGTTTTGGACGAATTGATCGATTCCGTGATCTTGAAATTCAAAAAACGCTATCCGGAGCAGACGGTAGAGCTCCTGCTCCCGGAGGAGCTGGTCGTGATCCCCATGGATGCTATTTTGATCGAACAGGTCCTTGTGAACATCCTTGAAAATGCCGTCCAGCACGCCAGAGGACTGACCCGGCTGACCCTTTGTGTGACGACCCATGGCAGTCGGGCGGTCTTTGAGATCGCGGATGATGGCTGCGGTCTGGATCCCAAGCGGCTGGGCACGATCTTTACCGGATACCATGCGCCGGAAAGTGAGCTGGCCGACGGACGAAAGAGGAATGCGGGGATAGGACTGTCTGTGTGTGCAACGATCGTCAAGGTGCATGGCGGTACGATCCAAGCGGAGAACAGAAAGACAGGAGGTGCGCTCTTCCGGTTTGAACTGGATATGGAAGAGTTGAATGATGATACAGAACAAGTATAAGATCTTACTGGTGGAGGATGAGGCCAATATCCGAGGGCTGGTCTCGACTTTGCTTGAGACTGCCGGATATCGGGCGATCTCAGCGGAGTCCTGTGAGATGGCAAAGACCATATTTGCTTCCTATATGCCGGATCTGGTCATTCTGGATCTGGGGCTCCCGGATATGGATGGGATGGAGCTGATCGAGTTTGCGCGGCAGGATGCCCTGACGCCGATCATCGTCCTGTCTGCCCGCATGGACGAAAAGGATAAGATCGCCGCATTGGATGCCGGTGCCAACGACTATATCACCAAGCCGTTCAGTTCCGGCGAGCTGCTGGCCCGTGTGCGGGTCGCGCTGCGCGATCATCGCTTCAGTGCAGAGGAGGGGAGATACCCCGGCGGAAAGTTCTCCACGAAAGAGCTGGTGATCGATTACGATGCCAGACAGATCTTCCTCAAGGGAGAGGAGGTCAGGTTCACGCCGACGGAGTACAATATCATGGCGCTCCTTTCCGAGAATTGCGGCAAGATGATGACCTACGCCGCGATCGTCAAAGCGATCTGGGGCGGTGCTGCACAGGAGGGCAGCATCAAAAAGCTGCAGGTCAATATGGCGAACATCCGAAAGAAGCTGGGCGATAAGCCGGGAGGCGCCAATTATATCGCCAACGAATTGGGGGTCGGCTATCGGCTCAATGCGTGACATAGAATAGCTCAAGGTATAAAAGTGCCTTGAGCTATTTTATTATTTGCCCCCTCTTAACCGAATTATTTTTATAATGCGTGTTGATAATGGGTACAGATGTGCTTTTATAGAAAGGAGCTCTCTATGATGTTATCAGCGGCAGATACCATGCAGCTCATCCAGAGCCTGATCTGGCTCCTTGCGGGCGTGGGCGTGTTCATCGTCGGGATGGGCTTTATGAGCGAAGCCCTTGAGAAAAGTGCCGGGGAAGGCATGAAAAGACTGCTTGGCAGGATCAGCAATGACCGATTCTCCGGTGTGGGCATCGGTGCCGGTGTCACGGCGATCATCCAAAGCTCCTCTGCTACCTCGGTCATGGTCATCGGTCTGGTCAATGCAGGCGTCATGACCCTGATGCAGGCGACACCGATCATCATGGGTGCCAACATCGGTACTACGATCACCGGTGTGCTGGTGGCGCTGAAAAACGACTATTTCAATATGCTCATGTATCTACTTGCCTTTGCGGGCGTGATGATGGGCTTCTTCAAGCAGGAAAAGGTCAAATTGGCGGGGCTTCTTTGCAGCGGTCTTGGCCTGATCTTCGTGGGCCTCAATGTGATGAGCAGTGAGCAGGCGTTCGGAAGCCCTCTGGTGGAGATCATGTTCCGGAACATCTTTGCAGTGATCGACTTCCCCCTGCTGCTGATCCTGGTCGGCGTGATCTTCACAGCCTTGATCCAGAGCTCTTCGGCGGCGACCGGTGTGGTGATCACCATGGTCGGCACAGGTGTGATGACCCTCGATCTTGCGCTGTTCATCGTCCTCGGTGCCAATATCGGCACCTGTGTCACGGCGCTTTTGGCTTCTGTTGGTGCAAATGCCAACTCCAAGCGCGTGGCTCTGATCCACTTCACCTTCAATGTGATCGGCACGGTGATCTTCTCTGCGATCGTGTGGATCTTCAAGGAGCCTGTGATCGATCTGCTGGTGTCCATGTTCCCCGGGGGCGATCCCATGTCGCTGCAGATGCGGGTGTCGGCGTTCCATGTGATCTTCAATGTGACGACCACTTGTGTGCTTCTGCCCTTCGTGTCTCAACTGGTGGACTATTCCTGCCGTGTCATCAGGGATAAGGAAGCCGCCGGGACGGTGCATACACTGAAGTATGTGGATGAACGCCTCCTGACCACGCCCCCTGTGGCTCTGATGCAGGCAAAAAAGGAGATGGACTATATGTTCTCTCTGGTGGAGGAGAATATTGCGCTTGCGTTTGAGGCCATGCAGACCGGTGTGCTGACCGGGAGCGGGACGATCGTCAAAAACGAAGAAGCGATCGACTTTACCAATGGGGCGCTGACCCGCTTCCTTATCAAGCTCTCCGCAGTCGTGGAGCCCAGCGATGAACTGGTGATCGGCTCCTATTTCCATGTGATCAACGACTTGGAGCGTATCGGTGACCATGCCGAGAACTTCTATGAGATCGCGGAGGAGATGGCAGGGAAGCAGCTCTCCTTCTCCGAGACCGGGCGGGAGGATCTGAAAACGATGCAGACGAAGGTCATGCAGATGCTGACCATCTCCAGAGAGGCCTTCGACCATCTGAACAAGGAGCGGCTTGGGGAGCTGGCTGTGCTGGAGGATAAGACCGACAAGATGAAGAAAGCGCTCATCGCGGGCCACTTCGCGCGTCTTGCGGAGGGCAGATGCAGCATGGATGTCAGTCCCTACTATTCCTCTGCCGTGACCGGACTTGAGCGTGTGGCCGACCATCTGGTCAATGTTGGTTACAGTATCGTGAACCCCATCGGCTCTCAGAAAGAAGACCGATGATAAGAAAGGAGCATATGGAATGATATTGACTGCTGTGCAAACGACCCAGCCGGACTATGTGGCATTGGCTATGGTGCTGGCTTTGGCTGTGAGCGTCCTGATCTTGGCTGTTCGCAAGCGCATGAGAGAAAAAGCGCCCCCCGCTGCCGAAGTGGTGGTCGAAGCGGCTCCTGCGCCTGAGGCGCCCGGCTCTGCGGGGCAGATCAGGCTCTGCGGTGTGGAGCCGAAGACCGCCGCCATGGTCATGGCGATCGTTGCAGACAAAATGGGGAAGCCCCTGAACGAACTGCGGTTCATTTCCATCAAGGAGGTCGAATGATATGAGATATCAGATCACGCTCTATGGGCGTACATACGAAGTCGAGGTGGAGCTGGCTGCTCCCATGGATATGCAGGAGTTCAGTGCCTATGCACCGGCACCTGCCGCACCTTCTGCGGCTGCGTCCGCACCTGCCGCGCCCGAAGCCGCACCGGTCGCTGCGGTCTTTGCAGATGGCGAAGTCGTAGCCGCGCCCATGCCCGGCAATATCCTGCGTGTCGATGTCTCTCAGGGGCAGACCGTCAAGGCCGGTGATGTGCTGGTCATTTTGGAAGCCATGAAGATGGAAAACGAGATCTGTGCCCCCAGGAACGGGACTGTCGCACAGGTCGTCACTACCAGAGGCTCTGTCGTGGATACCGGCGCGCCCTTGGTCGTCATCAGGTAAGGAGGGGCTATGGAGATCTTATATCAGAATCTATTGGCCTTTGACCGCTGCGATCTGATCATGATCGCCATCGGCTGTCTTTTGATCTATCTGGCGATCGCCAAAGAGATGGAGCCTTCCTTGCTGCTGCCTATGGGCTTCGGCACGATCCTGGTGAATATCCCGTTCTCCGATGCCCTCGTGGGCCCGATCCAAGAGCTGTACGAAGCCGGTATCGCCAATGAGCTGTTCCCGCTGCTGTTGTTCATCGGCATCGGTGCCATGATCGACTTTGGCCCTCTGCTGACGAATCCCAAGCTCATGCTCTTCGGTGCGGCGGCACAGTTCGGCATCTTCTTCACTCTGTGTATGGCAAGCATGTTTTTCCCGGATTTCCGGGACTTCTTCTCCATCGCCATCATCGGTGCTGCCGACGGCCCCACCTCCATCGCGGTGGCCAACAAGCTGGGCTCTCAGTATGTGGGCGCGATCACGGTGGCGGCCTATTCCTATATGGCGCTGGTGCCTG
>JAFSHB010000050.1 GCA_017440525.1 Oscillospiraceae bacterium
CTACAACGCTGACGGCACCGTGTTCGGCGCAGGCACCGACTCTGTGGAGAGCTATGTGGCAAGAGCGGAAAGCAACAACGCCGATACCTACGGCCTGTATGCCAACATCATGAAGTTCGCGACCTCCGCTTACAACTACATCATCAACAAGTAAGACAAAGCGAAGATCTGTTGCGTAAAACAAGAAAAATGATAGGGCAGGTTGACACCTGCTCTATCATTTTTTATGGGAGGAACTCTTTGTGAATATCTCCTTGATGCCGATAAAGCACAGGAAGATGCCAAATAGCTTCCTCAAAAGCGTGACATCGATAGTATTGGCGACCCACGCGGAGAAGACCGCTGTGATGCAGCCGCATATCGCGGCAGGGATGACGATATCCCAACATATCATCTTATTTTTGATGTGAAAATACAGAGCCCCCACAGAAGTGGGGATGAAATAGAGTAGATTGATGCCCTGGGCGATACGCTGATCGAGCCCTGCTGCGGCGGTCATCCAGACCATGAGCAGAGAGCCGCCGCCGATCCCAAAACCGGAGATGATGCCGCACAACAGGCCGGCAGCGAGAGAAAAGGGGAGTGCGGTCAATTCCATAACAGACGGATACCTCCCCATAGGATGATGATCCCAAAGACCTTGTGCAGGATATCAGCAGAGATCTTTTTGAATAAAATGCCGCCCAATAAGCCACCCGCGAGCCCGCCGATCAGATATGGCGCTGCGTCTTTGATCGGGAAGACGCCTTTCGTATAGTAAATGACGATCGAGACGATGCTTAAAGGTAGGATGATACTGATCGCGGAGGAGAAAGCCTTTTTATCTTCCGCTTTACAGAATTTGATCAGCATGGGAACGAGCACCATGCCGCCCCCTGCGCCAAAGAGACCATTAACGATCCCGGCGGCTGCACCTGATATCCCGTAACGAAAATACTCTTTCTTTATCAAAAAACGATCACCTCTCTTGAAAAGTGTTTCCAAGAGAGGTGATCGTTATGCCTGAGCTCGGAGCAGTTTTTGAATGATATGGCCCGCCATGGTCAGTCCTGCACAGCCGGGGACCCATGCAGCAGATCCGGGGACATTCTTCCCTGCGTCCGGCTGGAAGTGCGGTGCGGTAGGGAGCTCGGTGCTGTAGATCACGGTGTGGTGGAGGATATCGTGCTTTTTCAGTTCACGGCGCATGACTCTGGCCAGCGGGCATCCGCTGGTCTTGGAAAGATCTGTGATCTGCAAGCGGCAAGGATCGAGCTTGTTGCCGGTACCCATGGCGCTGATGATGGGGATGCCTCGTTTGAAGGCAGATGCGATCAAGTCGGTCTTACTGCCGACGGAATCGATGCAGTCAGCGATAAAGTCTATATGGCCATGGAAGAAGTCATCTCTGTTTTCCGGAAGATATCGCTGAAAAATGGTCGTGACTTTGATATCATCAGAGATATCCGCGATGCGCCCTGCCATTACTTCTACCTTTGGCAGACCGATGGTGGAGCGCAGGGCAACGAGCTGTCTGTTGAGGTTGCTCACAGAGACGGTATCATCATCGACCAGTGTCAAAGCACCCACACCGGAACGCGCCAGAGCCTCTGCACAGTAGCTGCCGACTCCGCCGATGCCGAATACGGCGACATGCTTCTTTGCCAGTATATTTGTACTGTCTATGCCTAAAAGCATCTGGGTCCTGATATTGCGCTGGTTATCCATATGACCTCCTGAAAAAGAGAGCGCTGTGTGAACAGCGCTCTCTTGGGATAGACGATCAGATCTCGACGATACGGCCGGCGTTGACCATCACATAGTCAGAATTGGCTTCGATGCCCTCTTCCCATGCGGTGTAGTCGCTGTTGCGCTTTGCGGTCTCGGTAGCGATATCGCGGTAGCTGTTCAGGCTCTCGCCGCAGAAATACATGACATGGTAGCCATAGGTAGTCTCGATGATATCGGTGTCGCCGACCTCGTGGATAGAGAAGCACCAGTCGTTGAACTCCGTGACCATCTGACCGGGGATGATGTTTTCATACAGGCCGCCGGTACCGGTGCTGCCGGTGTCGGAGGTGTTGGCATCAGCCAGAGCGGCGAATGCCTCTTCGGTCTGCTCACCGGCTTCGTACTCGGCGAGGATCGCTTCGGCCTTTGCCTTTGCCTCTGCCCAGGACTCTTCGGTGGGGTTGCCGTCTTCGCCGGGCTCAGGCTGGATCAGGATGTGACGGACACTGGGCAGGGAGATGTCCATATCGACCAGCTCCTTGAAGAAGAACACATAGAAGCCGGTAGCGGCATCGTTTTCGACGACATAGACATCGCCGAAGGTGCGTGCATCATCACTGAGCCATTCGCGAGCGACTTCGGGAGCCTGGCTCTTGAGGGTGTTGGGAGCCTGCGTAGAAGCATCCGCATCAAAGTCTGCCTGCTGCTCTTCGGGGGTGTTCTCCAGAGCCAGCTCGAGGAACTTTTCTTCGTCGCCCTTGGCCGCATCGGCCATTGCGATGGCAGCGGCCTCAGCTTCGGCAAGCGCTTCGTCGGTGACGGTGGAGTTGCCTTCTTCATCGGTGGTGGCCTCAGCCAGCAGCTGGAAAGCACGGTAGCTGATCATATCGACCTCATCGGCATTCTCAGCATAGAAAGCATCAAGCTCTTCTTCAGTATAGGTGTTTTCTGCGAACTTGCCGCTGACATACTCCTGGGCGATGTTATTGACGGTCAGGTACTCTTTGTAGCTGGAAGTTTTGCAGCCGGTGCCGTACATAGCGGACAGATAGGCGCTGCCGTTGGTGTAACCGTACATAGAGCCGTACAGGTTCAGGTTGCTCAACTGCGTGTCGATGGACTCTTTTGCGGTGTCGCTGAGGGTGAAGCCTTCAGCGATGGCTTCATCATAGACGGCGTAGGTGCTGGCTGCGGTGTCCAGAGCCAGATCGAGCATATAGTCGTACCAGGTATCGAAGCCCTCTTCGGGATATGCCTGCTCATGCAGCGGCAGTTCTTCATCGACCAGATAGGCCATGGAAGACTGCTCCTGAGAGTAAGTATCGATCAGCCAGTAGTTTACCTCAGCGGGGGACAGCTTATGTGCGCCAACGGTAGCGGCCGTGGTATGGGCTTCAAAGAAGCCGGTAGTTACCATAGCGAAGAACACGATCACAGCGATCGCTGCGATAGCGATGACGATGTTGACGACCTTTTGACCGGTCTTGCTCAGACCTTTTTTTGTTTCGGGAGCAGAAGCGGGAGCCTGCTGCATCTGTTGACGGTTTTTCTTTTCACGGGAAGCGCTCATGTTTGGTTCATTCCTCTCATATACTTCTGTTTCGCATAAGCGATACCCGCTTATTATACAGAAATTGTCGCAAGTATGCAAGCAAAATATTTTGAACTTCCCGGATGTCACAGAAAATTTACAGAAAAAAGGATGCCGAACGGCATCCTTAACGAGCTGTTTTCCAAAAGTTCCCCACTTTGGCCGTGTGGACCCAATTATAACCTGCACGGATAGGCAGGTGGGTCGCCGCTCTCGGTGTTGTCTGCTCCCAACGTCCGCCTTCGGTCTGAGCCGGGGCGGGAGGTCTGCAATCCCACAAAGAAGTCTAGCGTCCCTATCAAAAAATGTGGGTCTAAATGGGCCCATCACGCACCAAGCAGGGAACCTGTTTTAGTTTATTCTAAGAGAGTGAGGATCATTCCTCGGTCTCTTCCTCATCCTCGCGATAGAGCTCCTCCATCATGATATCATAGACTCGCTCCAGTTCTTCTTCGTCTTCGATGGCACAGAGGATCTCCTCACCATCCTCTTCCACGGCCTTCAAGATGCTGACCTCCAGATCTTCATCGTCATCGGGCTGAGCAGGTACGAGTGCATAGTAATCTGTACCATCGAGCTCCAGGACGGCCAGAACTTCCAATACATACTCCACACCGTCTTCATCTGTGATGGTGATGATATCATTGCCGAAATTTTCGCTCATATGCTATCTCCTCCGAATAGTATCTTATGATCTTATTTTACTGTGCGGTGTCATGAAAATCAAGAGGAAATAAGCAGGATCGCAGATAGAAAAAAAGATGGATATTGGAAGAGATGTGTGTTATAATACTGTGAATACTATGGATCACTATGCCGATCTATATGAACTTCAGCTCCATGGGAGGTGTTCTCAATGGCAAACACACATGATCAAAGTGAAAAGCGTGAGCGCAATGCGCTGCGTTTGGCCGGCAAAGTGTTTGGTACTATCGTGCTGGTGGGCTTTCTGACCTTTCTGGTGTTTCTTTGCATCTTTGCCATGTATATCAAGAACGATCTGTCCGAACAGGTGGATTTTTCGGTAGAAGGCTTCGCTCTGGATCAGACATCCGTTATTTACTATGAGGATAGAGAGACAGGCCGCTGGAAAGAATTGAAAAAGCTGTATTCCAGTGAGAACCGCGTATGGGTCGGACTGGAAGAGATCCCGATCGATCTGAAAAATGCCTGTATCGCGATCGAAGACAAGCGTTTCAATGAACACTCCGGTGTAGACTGGCTGCGCTCTGTGCGCGCCGGTGTTGATCTGTTCATGGGCAATAAGTCTCTGTATGGTGCGTCAACGATCACACAGCAGCTCATCAAGAACCTGACCCATGATGATGAGATCACGGTGCGCAGAAAACTGTTGGAGATCCTTCGTGCCCTGGATCTGGAGGATCGCTACTCCAAGGATGAGATCTTGGAATGGTATCTCAATATCATCCCGCTGGGGCAGGGCTGCTATGGTGTTCAGGCTGCTTCAGAGGTCTACTTCGGAAAGAGCGTAGAGGATCTGAGTCTGGCAGAGTGTGCGTCTTTGATCGGTATCACCAATAATCCGTCCCTGTACGATCCTTACATCAATCCGATCCGCAACAAGGAGCGGCAGGAGATCATCCTGGGGCAGATGCTCGAACAGGGCATGATCAGCGACAACCAGTATCAAAAGGCGCTGGAGGAAGAGCTCGTTTTGGTCAACACCAGCGGCAAGAGCAGCGGTGACAGTTATTTTACCTACTTTGAAGATCAGGTGATCAATGATGTGGTCTACGATCTGATGGAAAAGACGGGCTATGACTACAGCGTGACACTTCGTATGCTGCAGACCGGTGGCTATAAGATCTACTGCACCATCGACCCCGAAGTGCAGGAACAGGTAGACAAGATCTTTGAGGATCTTTCCAAGATACCCGAGACCAAGAGCAGCCAGCAGCTTGAAAGTGCCATTGTGATCACGGATAACAAGACCGGCGATATCGTGGCACTATCCGGCGGTGTCGGTAAAAAGACGGGAAGTCTTGTGTTCAACAATGCGACACAGGCTTATTTGCAGCCTGGTTCTATCATCAAGCCCATCTCGGCATATGCCCCCGCCTTGGAAAAGGGACTGATCACGCCGATCACAGTGTATGATGATACGCCCCATCAGTTCACGAATGAGTATGCCTGGCCTAAAAACAGCGATTCGAAGTATCGCGGGCTGTCTTCCGTCAATGATGCGATGTGCCTGTCTTTGAACACCGTTGCGGTCAAGGTCGTCGCGGATGTTGGGATCGAGGAGTGTTTCCGTTTTGCGGAGGAGCGCTTTGGTCTCGACTTTTTGGAAGAGCGCGTCACATCCAGCGGCACGGTCCTTACGGATATGAGCCTCAGCTCTTTGGCGCTGGGCGGCTTGAACAAAGGTGTGACTGTCCGCGATATGACAGCTGCATACACGGCGTTCCCGAGCGATGGCCTTTACCGTGAAGCAAGAACATATACCAAGGTGCTTGATTCGGATGGTCAGGTCATTCTGGATAATACGCAGGATTCCTGTCAGGCGATCGGTGAGAAGACTGCGTGGTACTCCACCTATATGATGGTCAACACTGTCGAGGAGGGAACGGGCACCGGTGCATCTCTGGGACAGATCCAGGTCGCTGGTAAGACCGGTACGACCAGCGATGATAAGGATCGGTGGTTTGCCGGATATACGCCTTACTACACGGGTGTCGTTTGGTGCGGTTACAGCTACCCTGAGGAGATCATCCTGACGGATTCTACGGAGAATCCTGCGGTTTTCCTGTGGCATGAAGTGATGGAGCGCGTCCATGCGGGCAAGGAAGCTGCAAAGTTCAGCAAGCCTGCTGATGTGATCACCGTCTCTTACTGCTATGACAGCGGCCTTTTGGCGACGGATGCCTGCCGAAAGGATCCGCGCGGTGACCGTACTGTAACAGCGGAGCTTTATGTTGAAGATGTCCCCACTGCGTCCTGCGGTGTACATCGCATGGTCGATATGTGCGGAGAGTCGAAGCATGTGGCGAACCCCTACTGCGGGGAAGTTCCCGGCAATGACCTCTATCTTCAGAGCATGCTCAATATCGTGCGCGGTTTCCCGACCCCCGGCATCGTGGTAGAGGATCAGCAGTATGTGTCCTCTGATACGCCGCTGCGGGCAGGGCTTTTCGAGCCTGTTGCGGTAGAGGTGGATGCACAAAATATGGAATGCTATATCCATTCGGAGCATGATGTGCGCGAGGAAGAGGAAGATGAGCGCACAGAGGATGAAGATGAAGACGAAGATGATCTGGGATCTCTGATCCGCGATCTGATCGGTCGGGACGGATAAAAAAGATAGATAAAAGAAGGTGATACCATGTGGATCGCAGATGGTTGGAAAGATTATGAAGTGATAGATACTTCTTCCGGAGAAAAGCTGGAGCGTTGGGGCGATTATACGCTCGTGCGCCCTGACCCTCAGGTGATCTGGAACACGCCCAAGAGCGACAGACGGTGGAGGACCTATGATGGTCGCTATGCCCGCTCCAGTACAGGTGGCGGCCAGTGGTCAGAAAAGCGTCTTCCGGAGCGTTGGCAGATCGAGTATGGTCCCTTGACCTTCAATGTAAAGCCGATGAACTTCAAGCATACGGGCATCTTCCCGGAGCAGGCAGTCAACTGGGACTTTTCTATGGAGCAGATCAAAAAGGCCGGACGCCCTGTTCAGGTGCTGAATCTGTTTGCATACACAGGTGGTGCAACGCTTGCCGCGGCTGCGGCCGGTGCCAGTGTTTGTCATGTGGATGCGGCAAAGGGCATGGTAGCGTGGGCGCGGGAGAATGCCAGATCCTCCGGCCTTGAGGACGCACCGATTCGTTGGATCATCGATGATTGCGCGAAATTCGTCGAGCGTGAGATCAAGCGCGGGCGCAGATATGATGCCATCATCATGGATCCACCGTCCTATGGACGCGGTCCGTCCGGTGAGATCTGGAAGCTGGAAAAAGATCTGTATCCATTCCTGCAGCTCGTGACCGGCGTTTTGTCGGATGACCCATTGTTCGTGATCATCAATTCTTACACCACAGGTCTTGCGCCTTCTGTGCTTGGTTATATGCTCGATACACTGGTGACGAAAAAGCATGGCGGCCGCACGGAGTGTCAGGAGCTGGGGCTCCCGGTGACTGCCTCCGGTCTTGCTCTGCCCTGCGGAAGCACCGGGCGCTGGTTCCGGGACTGAGCTGTGAAAAAGGCTTAGAGAGATATTTTGAGATATACTTTAAGGACAAAGAACATGAAAAAGGAAGCAGTTATCGTTGAAAAACTGACTTACGACTATCCCGGCTCGGAAGAGACACCTGATGTGCAGGTCTTTGAGGGGCTCGATCTTAAGATCGAGGAGGGCAGCTTCGTTGCGGTCCTTGGTCATAATGGCTGCGGAAAGTCTACGCTTGCAAAGCATTTCAATGCGATCTTGCTCCCCACAGGCGGACGCGTGCTCGTGTACGATCTGGATACCAGGCAGGAGGATTCTCTGCTGGATATCCGCCGTACAGTGGGCATGGTATTCCAAAATCCCGATAATCAGATCGTGTCGAATGTCGTGGAGGAAGATGTGGCCTTTGCACCTGAGAATCTTGGTGTCGAACCGTCTGAGATCAGGCGCAGAGTGGCAGATGCCTTAGAGCAAGTCGGCATGTCCGCGTACCATGAGCATGCCCCCCATATGCTCTCCGGCGGTCAGAAGCAGCGCATCGCCATCGCAGGCGTGATCGCGATGCGTCCGAAATGCATCGTTTTGGATGAAC
Organism: Oscillospiraceae bacterium; assembly: GCA_017440525.1. Classification (GTDB taxonomy): domain Bacteria; phylum Bacillota; class Clostridia; order Oscillospirales; family Oscillospiraceae; genus Avoscillospira. The sequence continues at coordinate 8,077 of JAFSHB010000050.1, forward strand.
CGACGGCCATGCTCGATCCACAGGGGAGAAGAGAGGTCCTTGCGACGGTCTCCGATCTCAATAAGCGATATGGGATGACGGTCATTTTGATCACCCATCATATGCCTGAGGCTGCTTTGGCAGACCGTGTCATCGTGATGTCCAATGGTGGGATCATCGCGGATGGGACGCCGCAGGAGGTGTTCACGCAGGTGGACCTGCTTCGTTCTGTGGGATTGACCGTGCCGGAAACTACGATGCTCATGTATGAGCTTCGAAAGGAAGGGTTTGACCTTCCGCTGGATGCACTGTCAGTCGAACAGTGTGCGCAGGCACTCAGCGATCTTCTTCGTGAGGCCTGACCTGATATCTGGAGGACTGTTAGCATTGAAGCCCATTCTTGAAACTAAAAAATTGACGCATACCTATGGAGCGGGCACGCCCTTCCAGAGTGATGCGATCCACGATGTGGATATTGCTGTCTATCCCGGAGAATTTGTTGGCATCATCGGACACACAGGCTCCGGTAAGTCCACATTGATCCAGCACCTCAATGGTCTTTTGAAGCCCACATCCGGGCAGATCCTGCTGGATGGGAAAGATATTTGGAGCGATAAGAGATTCACCAGACAGACGCGCTTTCGTGTAGGCCTGGTGTTTCAGTATCCGGAGTATCAGCTCTTTGAGGAGACTGTTTACCAGGATATCGCATTTGGCCCGACGAATATGGGCTTGTCCAAGGATGAGATAGACCGAAGAGTGCGTCGCGCGGCGGCGTTTGTCGGCGTGCCTGAGGAGAGCTTGGAGAAATCTCCCTTTGAACTTTCCGGTGGACAGAAGCGCCGTGTGGCGATCGCGGGCGTGATCGCCATGGAGCCGGATGTGCTGATCCTGGATGAGCCGACAGCAGGTCTGGATCCTGTTGGGCGTGAGGGGATATTGGCGAATATCCGCGCCTATCAAAAAGCGCAGGATGCGACTGTTATCATGGTCAGTCATTCCATGGAAGAGATCGCATCCAATGTCGAGCGACTGATCGTGATGGATCACGGATCGGTCGCTATGACCGGATCTCCGCGAGAGGTGTTCGCCCATGCGGATGAACTGATCGGTATGGGATTGGATGTACCGCAGATGACCCATGTGTTTATGAGACTGCGGCAGATGGGCATCGATGTGGATCCTTCCGTTTACACGGTGGAGCAGGCGAAAGAGGTGCTGCTTTCCATGAAAGGAGGCCATTGAGATGCTCAGAGATATCACGCTCGGTCAGTATTTCCCCGGTGATACGGTCGTCCATCGGCTCGACCCGAGGACAAAACTGGTGCTGGTCGTTGTTTATATCGTGACGCTCTTCTGTGCAAAGCATATGGTCACATATGCGATCACCCTTGGGGCGCTCATGGGTGTCATCATCGCGTCTAAGATCAGCATCAAAGTGATCCTGGGGAGCATGAAGCCTCTTTTGTTTATTATAATTTTGACCGGTATCCTGAATTTGTTTTATTCGCAGGGCGAGCCCATTATCAGCTTCTGGATCTTTACGATCACGGAGGAAGGCGTTTGGAACGCTGTGTTCATGGTGCTTCGTATCTCGATGCTGATCTGCGGGACATTCATGCTGACCTATACGACATCGCCCATCGCACTGACAGATGGTATCGAACAGCTTTTGCAGCCTCTGAAGAAGATCAAGGTCCCGGTCCATGAACTGGCGATGATGATGTGCATCGCGCTGCGCTTCATCCCGACTTTGATCGAAGAGACGGATAAGATCATGTCCGCGCAAAAGGCGAGAGGTGCCGATTTTGAGACAGGCAGCTTACTGTCTCGTGCGAAGGCATTGATTCCGATCCTTGTTCCCTTGTTCATCAGCGCATTCCGCCGTGCGGATGAGCTGGCAGTTGCAATGGAATGCCGGTGCTACCATGGCGGCGAGGGGAGGACCAGGATGAAGCAATTGAAGTTTGCGGCAAGAGATCATGTGGCACTTATCGGCGGTTTTTTGCTCATGGCGCTCGTGATCGTGTTGGGGAGAGCGGGCCTGTAAGGGAGGTCTATATGCGAAACATAGCACTGTTTCTGACTTACGAGGGGACAGCCTATCATGGATGGCAGGTCCAAAAGAGAGATATCACCATCGGTCAGACCATGGAAGAAGCAGCAGCGGCGATCGTGGGACATCCTGTCAAGATGACCGGGTGCGGTCGTACCGATGCAGGCGTCCATGCGAAAAAATATGTTGCTAATTTCAGGACGACCTCCACGATTCCGGTCGATCGTCTGCCGTATGCGATGAATACCCATCTGCCTGAGGATATCGTCGTGACAGGTGCGATGGAAGTGCATGATGATTTCAATGCCATCGGGTCCTGTATCAGGAAGGAATATACCTATCTGATCTACAATTCCAGGATCAGAGACCCCTTCTATGTGAACAGGGCTTGGTTCTACCCCAAGCATCTGGATGAGAAGATCATGCAGCAGGCGGCTTCTCAATTTGTCGGCACGCACGATTTTGCGGCTGTTCGCTCTGTTGGCACGGATGTGACATCCACGGTCCGTACGGTGTATTACTACGATGTAGAAAGAAAAGGCGACCTGATAGAGCTGCGGGTATGTGCCAACGGCTTTTTATATAACATGGCAAGAGCCATGGCAGGAACTGTCGTTTATGCGGCAGAGGGAAAGATCAAGCCGGAAGAGATCGGTGCTTTGCTGGCCGCCGGAGACAGAACGGCTGCAGGTCCAACGGTCCCGCCCGGAGGATTGTACATGACGCAATTGTGGTATGATGACGGAAAGGTGTCGTTTCATGTCGGATAATAATGTGACCCAGACCACAGAACTCAACACGCAGGAAACACCACCCCGAGATCCTATGATCAAGCGGGTGGTCATCCTGGCTGTGGTCGTGGCGGCGGTATGCTGTCTGATCGCGCTGTTCCTGTTCAACGACCATCTGAATCTGGATACGATCCTTCGCTGGGGCAAATACCTCACGACGGGGCGTGGCGAAGAGACTGTGACCTACACATTCGATTCTCACAGCAGCAATCGATATGAGGGATTTGAAGAAGGGCTGGCCGTAGCATCTATAGGTGGTCTGAACATTTATGACAAAGATGGGGAAGAGTCTCTTGTGATGCAAAAGCAGCTGGAGATCCCGGCATTGATGGCCAACGAGGATATGGCGCTGGCTTATGATGTTGGCGGTCATTCGCTGATCGCGCTCCACAAAAAACGCGGCCCTGTGTTGGATCTTGATCTGACTCACCCCATTTTGGATGCATACCTTTCTGAAGAGGGCACGGTCTGTCTGTCGTCTTCGGAGAGTGGTTACCGCTCTGTGCTGTCTGCGTATAATGAACGGCAGGAGCTGATCTACAGGTGGCTGTCATCAAGCACATATTTCCCTTGCTGTGCGATCTCGTCAGACGGAAGCATCATGGCTGCGGTGGCATTGGGGCAGGCGGAAGGTGTTTTTGAAAGCACGCTCTGTTTGTTCAAAACAGATTCTGAACAGATCCAGAAAAGGATCGATCTGGGCAGTGACCTGATATACGACCTTGCGTTCCTGAATGATGAGCTTCTGTGCGCTGTGGGAGAAACTGCTATCCAGTTCGTTTCTCTGAACGGCGATATCGTGGGCTCCTATCCTTACGATGGAGCGCATCTGAAAGATATCGATCTCGGCGGAGATGGATTTTTGACTTTGACGATGAATAAGTATAGAGCGGGCAACCGGTTCAGTCTCGTCACCGTGAATGAGCGGGGCAAAGAGCTGAGCTATCTGTTCGTGGGAAAAGAGATATTGGATCTGTCAGCCTGTGGGCGGTATATTGCTGCATTGACGCCCGGAAAACTGACGGTCTATACGCGCTCTTTGTCTGTTTATTATGAAATGACAGATGTATCGGATGTGACATCTGTCGTCATGCGAAAAGACGGTACTGTCCTGCTGATCAGAGCCGGAGAGGCAGAACTTTATGTCCCTTGAAATATTTGGGCGTTTGCATCCCGGCAATATCGTGCTATACTGGCACAAGACTGTGTTCCAAGCAAAGGAGATCAAACCATGCAACCTACATTATGTTCCAGATGCAAAAAGAATGTTGCAGTTGTTTTTATTACAAAAATGGAAGCAGATAAGACTACCAGTGAAGGGTACTGCTTAAAGTGTGCGAAAGATCTGGGCCTCAAGCCGGTCGATGATATCATGAAGCGGATGGGGCTCTCCGAGGAAGATCTGGAAGGCCTGTCCAATGAGATGCTGGATGCGTTCCAGGGGCTCGAAGGCATGATGGCGCCTGACCAGGACGACGCTGAGGATGACGATGAGGATATGAGCCGCACGGCGACATTCCCATTCCTGAACAAGCTCTTCGGCGGACAGTCTTCGGAGCGGCCCGAAATGGATCAGAATGCGCCTAAAAATGAAGAGAAACGGGAAAAGGGCGAGCGTACGAGGAACAAAAAGAAAAAATTCCTCGATACCTATTGTCTTGACCTGACAAAAAAAGCCAGAGAAGGCGGCCTTGATCGTATCGTAGGCCGCGATGTGGAGACAGAACGCGTCATCCAGATCTTGAATAGAAGGCAAAAAAACAATCCGTGTCTGATCGGCGAGCCCGGTGTCGGTAAGACGGCCATTGCCGAGGGGCTTGCACAGAGGATCGTGGAAAAGGATGTTCCCTATAAGCTTCAGAACAAAGAGGTCTATCTTCTGGACCTCACAGCGCTCGTGGCAGGCACACAGTTCAGAGGACAGTTTGAGAGCAGGATGAAGAGCCTGATCGAAGAAGTGAAGAAGTTGGGCAATATCATCCTTGTGATCGACGAGGTCCACAATCTGGTCGGAGCCGGAGATGCAGAAGGCAGCATGAATGCGGCGAATATCCTGAAACCTGCACTGTCGCGCGGCGAGATCCAGGTCATTGGTGCTACGACATTCAATGAGTACCGCAAGTATATCGAAAAGGACTCTGCGCTCGAACGCCGTTTCCAGCCTGTGACTGTCAATGAGCCTACGATCGAGGAGGCTGTCGATATCATCAAGGGCATCGCGCATTATTATGAAGAGTTCCATGGGGTGGAGGTGACGCCTGAGATCGCAAGACAGGCGGTCATTTTGTCGGAGCGTTATATCACGGATCGCTTCCTGCCCGACAAGGCGATCGATCTTCTGGATGAGGCATGTTCCGATCTGAATTTGAAGAATAAGAGCATCGGAAAGCTGGAGGCGCTCAAAAAGGAGCGCGCGGATATCGCACTTGAGATCCAAATGATCAACGAAGATGTGGAGCAGACGGATTATGAGCGCCTTGCGATGCTCCGAAGCCGCGATCTTGTTTTGCAGCAGGAGCTCTCTGTACTGGAACAGGAACCGAGACCTGTGCTGAATATGGAGAACCTTGCGCATATTATCGAATTGTGGACCAAGATCCCTGCCAGCAAGATCAGAGCGCAGGAATTTGAGCAGCTTCAGAGTCTGGAAGCGCGCCTGCGGAAAAAGATCATCGGTCAGGATGAGGCGATCGAGTCTGTTGCCTGTGCCATTCGCCGTAATCGGGTAGGCATATCTCCGAAGAGGCGGCCGGTATCCTTCATCTTCGTTGGTTCCACAGGTGTTGGCAAGACAGAGCTGGTCAAATGTCTTTCGGAGGAGCTGTTCGATTCTGTCGAGACGCTTATCCGGCTCGATATGTCCGAATATATGGAAAAGCACTCCGTTTCCAAGCTGATCGGATCGCCTCCCGGATATGTCGGATATGATGAGGCCGGTCAGCTCACTGAAAAGATCAGGCGTAAGCCCTATAGTGTCGTCCTGTTTGACGAGTTGGAAAAAGCGCATCCCGATGTTCTCAATATCCTGCTCCAGATCCTGGATGATGGGCGTATCACGGATGCACAGGGGCGTGCCGTCAACTTTGAGAACACGATCATCGTCATGACATCCAATGCTGGATCCGACAAGAAGGAAGGCTCTCTGGGCTTTGGAAGATCCCTCACCGATCAGTCCAAGGAAAAGGCGATGAAAGCGCTCAATGAATTCCTGCGGCCGGAATTTATCAATAGAGTGGATGAAGTGATCTGCTTCAATAAGCTCTCTGAGGATGATTTTAAAAAGATCGCTGTTATTATGATCGAAGAGCTGGTCGCTGCACTCAAAGACCGCGGCATCGAACTTATCTGGGACGACAGTGTGATCGAGCATCTTGTCGCAAAGTCTTATTCGATCACATACGGCGCGAGAAATCTTCGCCGTACGATCCAAAAGGAGATCGAAGACGCAGTTGCCGAAAAGATCATTGAGAGCTTTGTCGAGCCGATCCATAGGATCGACTTGAAGGCCGCAGAGGAAAAGATCGTCTTGGAGACAAGCTAAAAAGCAGCCGGCAGTACCAGAGGTACTGCCGGCTGTACTATGTGAGAAATACTGTGATCAGCCAAATGACACCGATCGCAGCAGCGCCGGGGAATGACCAGAGGAGCCTGTGGAGCATACGCGGCTGTTCTGAGGATCTGCAGGCGCGTTTCGCTTCTTTTAAAAGCAGGTCTTCCGTAATGCCGCCTTTGGAGATGATGTCGTCCCGAACAAGGAAAATGGCCTGATCGAAGGGAGCGTCAGGTTCCCCTCGTATCACGATGACTTGCCTTGTGATCCCTTTGACCATATATGTTCCCCCTTATGGTGATATGGTCCCATTATCACCATAATATGGGAAGATCATTCCTGTCAGATGACGATCTCCTCTGCGGGCAGATGGATGGAATCATCTTCGTCGATCCACTCCTGGACCTGCACGACGGAATACTCCGTTTTTGTGTTGCGGATGACGACGCGCTCCAGTCCGGAGTTGATGATCGTTCTGCGGCACATGGAGCAGGAGGTGGCGTGGCTCAAGAGCTCTCCGCTGTTGGCGTCACGGCCGACGAGATACAATGTCGCACCGATGCATTCATTGCGCGAAGCGGAGATGATGGCATTTGCTTCTGCGTGGACGCTCCTGCAAAGCTCATAGCGTTCTCCGCTGGGGATCTTCATCTGCTCTCTGACACAGTAACCAAGCTCACAGCAGTTTGCTCTGCCTCTGGGTGCGCCGTTATAGCCGGTGGCGACGATCTCATCGTTTCGCACGATGATAGCACCGTAATGCCTGCGAAGGCAAGTGGAACGCTCCAAAACAGTCTGTGCGATGTCAAGGTAGTAGTTTTCTTTGTCGATTCTCTGCATGATAGCGACCTCCTGTTGTGTGTTCACGCACATCATATCATGTATTCCTTATCCTTGCAAGTGGGGTATATCCCTTGCGAAGTTTGAGATCTTTTGTTATACTGTAAAAGAGGTGATATGTATGATAAAGCGTGCGTTAGCCGTTGTATTGCTCGCGGCAGTCGTGATCGCGTGTATCCCTGCGGCTTCCGGCGCCGGTACGGTCTGTTTTATCGGCATCAACGATAGCGTGCCGCTGTATTTGTCGGCCAATGAAGTGCCGTATTATAAGGGGAATCTTTTGTATGTGCCGTACACCGTGTTTCAGTCAGGGCTCGGCGGTATCGCGGTGTCATACAATATAGAGAAGGGGAGCCTCGTTCTGTTCACACGCGCGAAGCGTCTGGTCTATGATCTTGAAGCAGGGACGCTCACGGACGAAGCGCAGAAAGTGAGCAATGTGAATGTGGTATATAAGAATGGTATTTTGTTCATACCGGTGGCAAAGGCGGCATCCCATTTCGGGCTTACGGCAACGATGCTGACAAGTGATTCCGGCAGCCCTGTGCTTCGTTTCACAGATGGAGGGCAAAAGCTGGATGATGCCACATTCATCCGAAAAGCCGAGAACCTCATATCCATCATTTTGGCGCAGGAAGGGACCGGGCAGAATGATGAGGTCGGAAAGGGAAGTGAGACGGAGCCGGAGGAGCATGATGCAGGCCCTGCAACGATATATCTGGCTTTTGCCGGAGAAGCTGTCTCTGCTCAGACATTAGGTGCGCTGAACGATATGAAGATATCGGCTGCTTTCTTTGTGACGGCGGAGCAGATCGAAGCAGCGCCGGACCTGATTCGTGCGATCTACGCGCAGGGGCATCATATCGGTATAACAGCAGCTCCTGAAGATGGTGATATCGAAACTGCGCTTCAGGCTGCCGATCGTGCATTGGACCGTGTTTTGTTCTTTAAGAGCATCACGGCACTGGTCTCTTCGAATGAGTACACAACAGAGACTTATGCTGTGTTTAAGGAACGGAACGGTCTTGATACCATAGATGCGGTCTTGGAGAAGGCACAGACACCGCAGCTATTCGTTTGCCGTACTGATGCGGCTGTGGTGCTGCAAACGCTCCTGCAGGAGCAGGCTTATCTGCCGAAGCTTCATGAAACGACCTACATCCCGGGCATATCTGAGACAACATAAAAGATCACCGGCGCAGATCTGCGCCGGTGATCTTTTTGTTTCAAAAACAAAAAAGACTTGCCGCAAGACAAGTCTTTTCTGGTACGCCGGAAGGGACTCGAACCCCTGACCTACTGGTTCGTAGCCAGTCACTCTATCCAACTGAGCTACCGGCGCATACCGCTCTTAGAGAGCTTTGATATAATAACACAGGTCTATTGATTTTGCAAGTCTTTTTTTCGAAAAATAGAAAAATTTTTAAGAGTGTTTCATCTGCCTTGTAAATGAAGTGGTGACGGAAAAATAAGAAGCGGCATTTGCCGCTTCTTTATATTTTTATCCTGGCAGTCTGCTCCATTTGACACGAGATGCGGTCAGATGCAGAAAACAGCGTGTAAAGGTCAGAGCTCCTGGTCTCGATACGATAGTACATCGTGTCTTCCGGTGTCTGTCCGGGGTTGATCAGAGGCAGGCCGCCGTTCTTTTTGACTTGTCGTACCAATTTGCGTCCTGTTTCAGAAACTGCGAGGATCCTGGCATAAGGCAGCGGCAGCAAAAGATCCTGTGCCGTAATGCCAAGGTATGCACAAAGCAGCAGCCGTTGGATCCTCGTTCTGGGGTAGCGCTTGGACTTCACAGCTTCGATGATGGCTTCTATGGAGCGTTCCCGCCGCGCCGCTTTCATGGCCTTGCTCCAAAGCCCCTCTGAGCCGTGCGCACAGCGTGACCATTCCTCATCGGATAAGGCGCGCAGTCTTGCCAGCATGGCGCGTTCACCGAAGGGGAGCGCGTACCAGTCAGCTTCCTGCAGCTGTTGTGCGGATGGGGGAGGAAGGAACTGTCTCCAGTCTCCATCGGGGAATAAGGCACGCACGGCTGTGGCAGATGGTGCATCGATATCTGCTTCCTGAGCATGATATGCCCCGGTCCGCTGTATCGGCAGCGGTGTGATGGTACTTTTGAAATGCCGCAGTGCACGGCAGTATTCGACAGCTAAGATGTTATTTGGCAGCGTGAGGATCCCCTGCGTGTCGTTGATGGCTTTCTGCTTGGCAGCGGCGTAGGAAAGTCCTTGAGATAAGGAGCTCTTTAGAGCGTCATTTGACTCATCCAGTTTTTTTGCAAGGGCCATAAGCGTAGAGATATCGGCGTGCTCTGCTCCAAAGCTCAGATGATCGATAATGCCGAGCTGTGTCAGCAGCTCTACACCGCCGCGGGCAAAGCCTTCCGCAGAACACAGCACTTTTGTTACAGGGAGCTCTAAAACAAGATCTGCACCGCAGGCGACAGCGGCGCTTGCCCTTGTGAATTTATCCCACATTGCCGGCATACCGCGCTGCACATAGTTTCCGCTCATTGCACATACTATGGCAGTGTCCTGCCCCAGTGCTTCCCTGATAAGGCGGATCTGACGAAGATGGCCCAGATGGAATGGGTCGTATTCACAGATGATTCCAACAGTTTTCAAGGAAATTTCCTCCACAGAACTAAAAATTCCGTAATTACCTCTTGTATATCTTGGGATCATATAGTAAAATACGGAAAGTATGTACTGTTATAGTACCACAGAATCTCGAATTATGAAATAATAAATCACAGGAGATGTAAAAACATGAAAGTATTGATCATCAATGCAGGCAGCTCTTCTCTGAAGTATCAGTTTATGAGCCCCGACACCGGCGATGTTTACGCCAAGGGTCTGTGCGAGCGCATCGGTATCGATGGCCGTCTGAACCACAGTGTCCCCGGTCGTGACAAGGTCGTGCAGGATATCGCCATGCCCAGCCATTCTGAGGCTATCCAGGCTGTTCTGAGCATCCTGGTCGATGAGACCAACGGTGTCATCAAGTCCACCGACGAGATCGACGCTGTCGGTCATCGTGTGCTGCATGGCGGCATGGCTTTCACGGAGTCCTGCCTGATCGACGATGCCTGTATCGCAGCCATTGAAAAGTGCATCCCTCTGGGCCCACTGCATAACCCTGCAAACCTGATGGGCATCCGTGCTTGCCAGGCTGTTATGCCCAACAAGCCTCAGGTCGCTGTGTTCGACACCGCTTTCCACATGACGATGCCCGCAAAGGCTTACACCTATGCGATCCCTTACGAGTACTATGAGAATGACGATGTCCGTCGTTATGGCTTCCACGGCACATCTCACCGCTATGTTTCTGCTCGTGCTGTGGATATGCTGGGCAACCCCGAGCATAGCAAGGTCATCTGCTGCCATCTGGGCAACGGCTCCTCTCTGTCCGCCTGCGTAGACGGCAAGGTCGTTGATACCACCATGGGCCTTGGCCCTCTGGCCGGTGTTCCTATGGGCACTCGCTCCGGTGATATCGATCCCACCATCATGGAGTA
>JAFSHB010000051.1 GCA_017440525.1 Oscillospiraceae bacterium
ACTCGTAGGGGCGGGCACTGCCCGCCCATGGGCGACCAATGGTCGCCCCTACAGCAGGAAAACAAGAAAGATCCCAAGGGCTTGTCCCTTGGGATCTTATTGTTTGGAATGAATAATGAATAGTGAATAATTATGGTGTCGCTTCGCGATATTCTATTTTATCCCCTCAGTCAGCTTCGCTGACAGCTCCCCTTATATACTAAGGGGAGGTGGCAAAACCGCAGGTTTTGACGGAGGGGATATTTATTTAGATCGTCGCTTGCGACTCCACGATCATCGATCGATCCCAGATCGCCACATCTTTCGGTGGGGTCTGCCGCTATCCTTTCCTGTCACCTTACAGGACCTGTTTCAAAATTGGCTCAAAAAAACTCCGACAGCGGATGCTGTCGGAGTTCGTGCGGTTTAGAACAGGGGAACGACGGAGCCGGCGTAGGTCTCTTCGATGAAAGCCTTGACTTCGTCAGACTTCAGAGCCTCGACCAGTGCGAGGACGGCTTCGTTCTCTTCGTTGCCTTCCTTGACGGTCAGAACATTCACATAGGCTTCGGCGGCGTCACCGTCGGCAGCTTCCACTGCAACAGCGTCAGCGACCTTCAGGCCTGCATCGATGGCATAGTTGCCGTTGATGACAGCCATGTCAACATCCTGCAGGGTAGCGGTCAGCTGCAGAGCTTCCATCTCGACGATGTCCAGATCCATGGGGTTCTCAGCGATGTCGGACTTGGTAGCGGACAGGCCGACGCCTTCCTTCAGCACGATCAGGCCTTCCTGCTCCAGCAGCAGCAGAGCTCTTGCTTCGTTGGTGCCGTCGTTGGGAACAGCGATGCGGGCGCCCTCTGCCAGCTCCTCGAGAGTAGCGGTCTGACCTGCGTACAGGCCGAAGGGCTCATAGTGGATGCCGGCCACGGAGACCAGATGGGTGCCGTGCTCTTCGTTGAAGTTGTTCATGTAGGTGATGTGCTGGAAGTAGTTGGCATCCAGTTCGCCTTCTTCAACAGAGTCGTTGGGGATGACATAGTCGTTGAATTCCTTGATCTCCAGCGTGTAGCCCTTGGCAGCCATCAGTTCCTTGGCGACTTCCAGGATCTCACAGTGGGGGGCAGGGGTGGCACCGACGGTGAGGGTCTTGTCGTCGGTCTTGGCGCCGCAGGCGACCAGAGAGGCGATCATAAGGACCGCCAGCAGGGTTGCGAGGATCTTCTTCATTGTTTGTTTCTCCTTTTCGTTTTGGTATGATTGATACGCTTGTCTGCTTTTGTGCAGAGAGCGGTACCGATGGATTGAAGGATCTGGACCAGTATGACCAGAATGATCACGGCGGCATAGAGGACGATGACCTGATTTCTGCCGTGACCGCGCATCAGGCTCATGGAGCCCAGACCGCCGCCGCCGATGGCGCCTGCCATGGCACCGTAGCCCAGGATGGTGATCGAGGCGTTGGTGGCACCGGTGATCAGGCTGGGCTTACATTCGGGGAGCATGACCTTGGTGATGATCTGCCATGTGGAGCAGCCCATGGCCTGTGCCGCTTCGATGACACCGCGGTCCATCTCTCTGAGCGATCCCTCCACGAGGCGGGCCACATAGGGTGCTGCCGCCACGGTCAGGGGAACGATGGTAGCAGTGGTGCCGACTGCCGTGCCCAGGATCAGGCGGGACAGGGGGAACACCATGACCATCAGGATCAGGAAGGGGATGGAGCGCAGGAAATTGATCACCGTGTTGAGGATCTGCATAAAGGTCTTGGGGAGCGGACGGATACCGCTCTCCTCACCGGTCACCAGCAGCACGCCGAGAGGCAGACCGATGATGTAGGCAAAGACTGCGGCCAGCAGGGGAGCATACAGGGTCTCCCAGATGGCAAAGGGGAGCGTAGCGGGATCGAGCAGGAACTCCAGCTGATCGAGGGCCTTGCTGACGCCCCAGCCCTCAAGGACCTGTGCGATCTTTTCAAGCATGTCCGGGCACCTCCTCCACTGAGATATCTTTTTGTGCCATGATGTAGCTCATGGCCTTAGAGGCTTCCAGATCGTTATCGGGCAGACCCAGCAGCATGGTGCCGTAGGCTTTGCCGTCGATGTTCCTCGTATCAGCGCCGAGGATGTTGACCTTGACGCCGCAGTCGATGGCAAGCGATGCGATCAGAGGCTGATAAGCGGTGCCGCCGTTGAACGCTACGCGGATCACACGGCTCTCAGGCAGCAGGTCGAAGGGGACACCGTCGGGATAGACAAGACGCCTTCCGGCCTCCGTCTTGGGTGCGGTGAAGATCTCCTCCACAGTGCCCCATTCGGCAACACTGCCGTGGTCGAGGATGGCGACTTTGCCGCAGATCTCCTCGATGACCTTCATATCGTGGGTGATGACCACCACGGTGATGCCAAGACGCTTGTTGATATCCTGGATCAGATGGAGGATATCTCTGGTGGTCTTGGGGTCGAGGGCGGAGGTGGCTTCGTCACACAGCAGGACCTTGGGATTGGTGGCAAGAGTCCTTGCGATGGCGATGCGCAGCTTCTGACCGCCGGAGAGCTGAGAGGGATATGCATGCTCCTTGGATTCAAGATCCACGATCTTCAGGAGCTCACGGGCCCGCTCCACCGCTTTTTTGCGGGGCGTGCCGATCAGCTCCAGCGGGAATGTGATGTTGTCGAGGCAGGTGCGCTGCATCAAAAGATTGAAGTGCTGGAAGATCATGCCGATAGACTTTCTGGCCTGACGCAGTTCTTTGGGGGAAAGCTGCATAAGATCCCGTCCGTCCACGATCACAGAGCCCTCCGTAGGCTTTTCCAGCAGGTTCATGCAGCGGACCAGCGTGGATTTACCGGCACCGGAAAGACCGATGATGCCGAAGATATCACCGGGGTAGATATCAAGATCGATGTGCTCCAGCGCACGGACTTCATTTTCCGTTGTGCCGAAGCGTTTGCTCAGATCCTTGACCTGAATGATAGGCTGCATCCGATCAGCTCCTTTTCTTAGGGTCGTGCAACAAAAAACGCCCTTGACTGTGTCAAGGGCGAAAGGCTCGCGTTACCACCTTGCTTCACCGCCGTCTCACGACTGCGGCCTCGTGGAGCACCGATATGCTCCTGCGCGATAACGGGCGCACCCGACACGGACTAAAAAAGATTCGCCCGCACAGCTCCCGGACCATGTTCGGCCTGATGCAGCGTGCCTCTTCTCAGCTCCCGAGGCTCTCTTTAACGCGCACGGCAGGCGTACTCTTCCGTTCGTTGCCTTTTGGTGTTCATTTATTAAATGAAGTATAGCGCAAAAAGGCCGTTTCGTCAACAAAAATATGAACAACGAATCGAACAAAAAAGATCTTGCCATGTTTGCCGGTGCAAAAATGGTAAGATCTTTAAATTTATGATTGACGCGGGAAGAAAGTTGTGATACAATAACTATCCATAATGCCTTAATATCGGCATATGTGCCCTTTTATCCCTGTATCATCAGTTTACCACAGGAAAGAGGGAAACGCAAGACCTAAAGTTAAAAACTTACAACTGGCCCTGGTGTGTCGGAAACGATCCGCCGGTCAGGGGAAGAGATCATGAAGAAAGGCGTGATGATGTTAAATGGCAATGGTCAAAGATATCATGTGCGGCACGACGCTGCGAAAGAGCTATGCCAAGCATGATGATGACACGATCATCGAGATCCCGAACCTTCTGAAGATTCAGAAAGATTCCTATGAGCGCTTCCTGTCGGAAGGGTTGAATGAGGTGTTCCGCGATGTGGATACCATCACCGACTACACCGGCAATCTGGAGCTCACTTTCCTGGACTTCAGCATGAACGAGCCTCCCAAGTACACCATCGAGGAGTGCAAGGAGCGCGATGCTACCTACGCCAAGCCCATCAAGGTCCGTGTGCGCCTGCACAACAAGCAGACCGATGAGATCAAGGAGCAGGAGATCTTCATGGGTGATTTCCCCATGATGACCAACGGCGGCACCTTCGTGATCAACGGTGCAGAGCGTGTCATCGTCTCTCAGATCGTCCGAAGCCCCGGCATGTACTACGGTCATGAGGTGGACAAGGCCGATCAGCATACCTACACCGCCACCGTCATCCCTTATCGCGGCGCATGGTTGGAGTATGAGACCGATGCTGCCAATGTGTTCTATGTCCGTATCGACAAGAACCGCAAGATCCCGATCACCTGCCTGATCCGCGCACTGGGCGTGGAGACCGACGGTCAGATCAAGGAGCTCTTCGGTGAGGACGAGCGTATCCTTGCCACCTTGGAAAAGGATACCTGCAAGACCCGCGATGAGAGCCTGCTGGAGATCTACCGCCGCCTGAGACCCGGCGAGCCCCCCACAGTAGAGAGCGCCCAGAGCTATCTGGATGCCCTGTTCTTTGATGCGCACCGCTACGATGTCTCCCGTGTGGGCCGCTATAAGTTCAATAAGAAGATGGATATCTGGACCCGTCTGGCAAATCAGACGCTGGCACAGCCCATCACAGACCCCATGACCGGCGAAGTGCTGGCCATGCCCGGCGACACCCTGACCCGTGAGCAGGCCAAGGCGATCTCCGCCAAGGGCGTCAATGAAGCCGTGATCGAGACTGCCGATGGCGTGCAGGTCAAGATCTTCTCCAACGGCGTGGTGGATATGAAGAACTTTGTGGACTTCGATCCTTCCGCCTACGGCATCAAGGAAAAGGTCTGCTTTGCCGCTCTGCGTGAGATGATCGCGGAGTATGGTACTGCATGGTCCGATGCATGGGCAGAAGCTCTGGAATACGACCGTGAGAGACTGCAGCCCAAGCATATCACCAAAGAGGACATCCTCGCTTCCATCAACTACCTCAACTGTGTCGTGCATCATATCGGCACGGTGGATGATATCGACCATCTGGGCAACCGCCGTCTGCGCTGCGTGGGCGAGCTCCTGCAGAACCAGTTCCGCGTGGGCTTCACCCGTCTGGAGCGTGTCATCCGTGAGCGTATGACTGTGCAGGATCTTGATACCGTCACGCCTCAGAGCCTGATCAACATCCGTCCCGTGACGGCTGTGATCAAGGAGTTCTTCGGCTCCTCTCCCCTGAGCCAGTTCATGGACCAGAACAACCCTCTGGCTGAGCTGACCCACAAGCGCCGTCTGTCTGCACTGGGCCCCGGCGGTCTGAGCCGTGAGCGCGCTTCTTTCGACGTCCGTGACGTTCACTACAGCCACTATGGCCGTATGTGCCCCATCGAGACTCCTGAAGGCCCCAACATCGGCCTTATTAACTATCTGTCCACCTATGCCAAGATCAACGA
>JAFSHB010000052.1 GCA_017440525.1 Oscillospiraceae bacterium
CAATGTTAAGATTGTATAAAGGAGATCTTATAAATCTACGATTTTTCCGACTAAAATCACAATAACAAAACAAGAAAACCGCTGCCGAGCAAAGCATTAACACTTGCTTGGTAGCGGTTTCTTTCGTTGAACAAAGCAAAACATACCTCAAATCGCAAAAAAAGAACGCTGATCGGGATAACATTGTATCCTAATTAGCGTTCCTTTATGGTGCCGGTGGCCGGACTGCGACTCGCTTCGCTCGCTGCATAAGTTCCACCGACCGATCGCATTTCGCTTTGCTCATGCTCTCGGGGGGTCACTTATCGAACCGCGGTTCGAGCTGCGCCGCAGGCGCAGAAAAAGAAGACAGAGGCATATGCCTCTGTCTTCTTTTTTGGTGCCGGTGGCCGGACTCGAACCGGCACGCTATCGCTAGCGGTGGATTTTGAGTCCACTACGTCTACCAATTCCATCACACCGGCAGGTGTGCTGCGTGTATATCAGTTGTTTCCAACTTATGCAGTTTTCTTGATACTTGAGGGGGGAATCGTCCGACTACATCTGCCGAGCCCTGTTGCGGTACCCAAAATTCTTTGCTTGCTGTTCGCTGCGCAGAATTTTGACCGCGGCCACTCGCTCAACTCGCTTCTTCTGCCACAGGCAGCGCTCGTATCGCTCCTCATCACACCGGCGGGTGCTATGTGATTATAGAGCATTTGCTCTAAAAAAGCAAGCACGATTTTGTGTTTTTACAGCTGTTCCTTATTCTTTTCCATCTGCTCGGACAGATGCTTGGACAGAACAGCCAGAGATGCCGCCATATTTTCCGACTGGACAAGGATATCGGAGGGCACATCCAGATGCTTGGGCGCGAAATTCCAGATGGCCTTGATGCCGCAGGCGATCAGACGGTCGCACGCCTCCTGCGCGTACTCGGCAGGAACGGTGATGATACCGATGCGGACCTTATTGGCCTGACAGAACTCTTCCAGACGAGACATATGCATGATAGGCTTTCCGGACTTGCTGGTGCCGATCAGCGCATCATTGAGGTCAAAGGCCGCCAGCACATTGAGACCGTACTCCGCAAAACCGGAATATCCGAGGAGCGCTCTTCCCAGCTTTCCCGCACCGACGATGAGCGCATCGTTGGTATTGGTATAGCCCAAAAACGCTTCGATATCACTGATCAGACTGTCGCGGTGATAGCCGACCTTGGGACGGCCGCCGCTGGAGACCAGCGCCAGATCCTTACGCACCTGCACCTCACCCATATCCAGCGCGGCAGCCAGAGCCGTCGCAGAGATATACGCAGATCCATCCGCCGGGATGCCCTTGAGGTAGGACAGGTAAACAGGCAGTCTTTTCAATGTGGACTTTGAGATCTCTTTCATAAGATGACCGCACCTCCTTGGCACACTGTGAGGACAGTATATCACGGTCATCCAAATTTTGCAAGCATTTTATCGATATACTATATCGATAAAACCTATACATAGATCTGTCTCGTGATCTCGCGGCGCAGGCGGAGCATGATCCGCTTCTCCAATCTGGAGATATACGACTGGGAGATCCCCATCATATCCGCCACCTCTTTCTGGGTCTTTTCCTTGCGGCCGCCAAGACCGTATCGCAGTGCCACGATCGTCCGTTCTCTTTCCGAAAGACGCTCCAGCGCCTGCAGCAGGAGCTGATGATCTACGGCATCCTCCATGGGTCCTGTGACGATATCCTCATCCGTGCCAAGGATATCAGACAGCAGCAATTCATTGCCGTCCCAGTCCGTATTGATCGGCTCATCGAGGCTCATCTCCTGCTTCTGTCCGGAGATCTTGCGGATATGCATCAGGATCTCATTTTCGATGCATCTGGACGAGTAGGTCGCCAGCTTGATGTTCTTATCCGCCTTGAAGGTGTTGACGGCTTTGATCAGCCCGATCGTCCCGATGGAGATCAGATCCTCGATCCCGACCCCGGTATTCTCGAACCGCCGGGCGATATAGACCACCAGACGCAGATTGCGCTCGATCAACGCCTGCTTGGCCTGCGGCTCTCCCCGCTCCAGTCCCTCGATGCAAAGCTTCTCCTCCTCCGGCTTCAAGGGCGGCGGCAGCACATCGCTGCCCCCGATGTACATGATCTTTTCCGGTGACCACACGCCAAGTCTCATCATCAGTTTTTGCCAATGCTCTCTCATGATACCGCGCCTCCCCACAACGCATCAAATGTTTCACCGCAGCCGAGCGCCTCCGGACTGAACGCCGCCAGGATCGGCTGCACCTTTTTTCCTATCCTGCCGCGGCACCGCACCGCCAACAAAAGCCCTGACTGCACCCCAACGGCCCGGTACGGCAAGAGCCGAAAGCGGCATTTGGGATAGGCCAGAGCCAACTGCCCCATGGCCTCCGCCGGATCTTGGAAAGAGATCTTTGCAAGATCCGCCTGCGGGAACAGCCGCAGGAGCGTTTTCCCATCCACGATCATCACAGGCTGTCCGCCGATCGGGTCGCGCAGGGTATTGCCCGTATCCCGCAGAGCCCGCAGAGGCAGGCTTCCCTGCTCCGTAAAAAGGGTGATCGATACGACATCTCCGCCGGTGTGGGTGCCGCAGCCCTTCAGGACCATGGCGGAGATCCCATAGCAAGCCCCTGCCAGCAGCAAAAGCGCCGGCATGGATACGGCGTAATACGCGTGCCCACCGAGCAGCACGCACGCCGGCTCCACCGCCTGTACCAGGAGCAGGACCACGCCGCCGAAGGCAAAGCTCAGAGCGAAGAAGAACAGCCCCTGCTTGACCGTGTTTTTTTGAAAGCCGAAGGCCATCAAGAGCATGATGCCGGCGCACAGGCCCTGCCAGAGCCCCGACCGAAGCGCCTGCAGCTGCGGTACGACCGCGCTGACGGCATAGAGCCCTCCAACAGCAGCTGCCGCCAGCAGCCGCCATGTGACAGCCGGACAGCCGCCCAGCGCCGCGCTCCCTCGGAGCAGCAGATAGTTGATCGCCATATTCAGTCCGAACAGCAGATCTACATAGACCGTCATCGTATCACCTCGCCCTGTAATCATACGCCTTCCAAACAAAAAAAGAGGTCGCATTTCCCAGTAGGAAATGGACCTCTTGTCGTGATGTTTCGATGGATATTTCAGATCACTTCAGCGGTACGGACACGCCCTCCCGCAGAATCTGACGGATATTCTTCTCCGCTTTGGATCTGGGGAGCAGCACTTCATGTCCGCAGCCGCCGCACCGCAGGCGGAAATCCATGCCGGTCCGCAGGACCAGCCACTGCTTACTGCCGCAGGGATGCTCTTTTTTCATGATGAGGATATCCTGTAGTCTCACATCCATAGTGTTAAGACCGCCTTTCTTCCGCATATAGGTATAACATCAACATAAGGGGGAACTGCAATGAACGATCATCTTCCCGAAGGAATGGATCTTCGCGCCGGCGGCTTCACCATGGAAGCCCTGCGAAGAGCAAAAGCCGAGGACCGGATCTTACAGGCATCCGCCGTCGTCTGTACCGAGACATTCGATCTTCTGGTGGACCTGGGCTGCTGCATGGGACGCATCGAAAAAGACGAAACTGCATTGGGGATGCGGGAGGGCACAGTACGCCCGATCGCGGTGCTTTCCAGAGTCGGAAAGCCCGTCAGCTTCAAGGTGACGGAGATTTCTCCCGGCGGTCAGGTCTCACTGTCCCGCCGATCGGCGCAGGAGGAAGCCCGCAGCCATTTTCTCAGCACACGGCATCCCGGAGATATCATCCCCGCCGTGGTCACGAGCCCTGCTGCCTTCGGCGCATTCTGCGATATCGGCTGCGGTGTTGCAGCCCTCATGGGGATCGAAGCGATCTCCGTCTCCCGCATCGAACACAGCCGCGACCGTTTTCGGGAGGATCAGAAGATCTTTGCCGCGATCCGCTCCATCGACTACGACACAGGGCGCGTCCAGCTCACCCATCGGGAGCTCCTCGGCACATGGGAGGAGAATGCCGCTTTGTTCCGCGCCGGCCAGACTGTCACCGGGATCGTCCGCAGTATCAAGGAGTACGGCGCATTCATCGAATTGACGCCCAACCTCTCGGGCCTTGCAGAGCCCAACTTCGATCTGCGGGTGGGCGATGTGGTTTCAGTTTACATAAAATCGATCCTGCCGGAGCGGCAGAAGATCAAGCTGGTGGCGCTCCGAAAACTGGATCCCGCATCACAGCCGGAAAGACCTCTGCGCTACTTCCGCACCTCCGGTCATCTGGACCGCTGGCAGTACGGCCCACAGGGAAGCGCTAAAACGATCACAGTTTTTTGATCTCGTCCCAATAGCGTTTGGCGGCCTGCTCGGCCTTGTTATCGCCATATTCATAGTATCTGCGGTCTTTCAGCTCATCGGGCAGATACTGCTGATCGACCCAATGTCCGGGATAGTCATGGGGATAGAGATACCCCTGCTCCCGCTCGAAGCCTGTACCATCGGCATGGACATTCTGCAGCTGCCGCGGCACGGCTCCGGTGATCCCCCTGCGTACATCCGCTTCAGCCGCGGCATAGGCGGCATAGGCAGAGTTGGACTTGGGCGCGGTGGCAAGAAGCAGGCAGGCCTGCGCCAGGGGCAGGCGCGCTTCGGGAAGCCCCAATTGCAGGGCGCTGTCCACACAGGCTTTGACGATCATGACTGCCTGCGGGTAGGCAAGTCCGATATCCTCACTGGCAGAGCAGAGGATCCTGCGGCATGCCCCCTGCAGGTCGCCCGCCTCCAGAAGCCTCGCAAGATAGTGCATGGCAGCATCGGGATCGGAGCCGCGCAGAGATTTCATCAATCCGGAGACCGCATCAAAATGCTGGTCTCCTTCCCTGTCGTACCGCATGGCAGAGCGCTGGGATGCAGTCTTTGCGTCCTCCAGAGTCAGACGGATGGTCTCACCCTCTACGAAGCCTGCGGAGAACAGCAGCTCCACCGCATTGATGGCCTTGCGGATATCACCGCCGCAGGAGGAGGACACCTGCTCCACCACACCAGCTTCCACCTGCGCCTTGAGGCCAAGCTTCTCTTCCATATGCCGGATGCCGCGGCGGACCGCTTTTTCCGCCGCCGCAGCATCGATGGCTTTGAATTCGAAAACGGTTGATCGGGATAAGATCGCATTGTAGATGTAGAAGTATGGGTTCTCCGTGGTGGAGGCGATCAGGGTGATCCGCCCATTTTCGATATGCTCCAGCAGGGTCTGCTGCTGCTTCTTGGTGAAATACTGGATCTCATCAAGGTACAGCAGGATCCCATTGGGCGCAAGGAATGTATCCAACTGAGCCACCACCTCTTTGATATCCGAGGAGGATGCCATGGTGGCATTTAGTTTACATAATTTTCTATTGGTCTTTGCCGCGATGATGTTGGCCACCGTGGTCTTGCCCACACCGGAGGGGCCGTAGAAGATCATATTCGGGATCTTGCCGCTCTCGATCACCCTGCGAAGGAGCCCATTTCTTCCAAGGATATGTTCCTGCCCGCAGACATCCTCGAGATCTTTCGGACGCAGTTCGTCCGCCAACGGCTGATACATGGCAAAGCCCCCTTTCCTTTCGATATGGGTATTATACCGAAAAACCGCGCAAAAAACAAGTGGAGCGCCCACAGGCGTTCCACTTGTTTTTATTTAGCCTTCTTCGGTCTGCCCGGTCTTGCGTGCGGCCTTTTCTGCCTTGCGGCGGGCTTTTTCTTCCGCGCGGCGGGCCTTGCGTTCCTGCCGCTTCTGCTTCGACTTCCGCACAAGGAATACGGCACCGGTGATGATGGCAGCCCACAAGATCAGGGTGGGCAGCGCCTCAGCCAGCCAGATCACGAAATTCTGGATCCCACGGGAGAAGCCGCGCCAGCCATCGGAGAAGGCATCGCCCAGCTTTTCGCCGAAGCTGCGCTGCACCGCTGCGGTGGGGGTATAGATCTCCACCTCGTGCAGATCGATATTGACGGTGGAATAGCTCAGGCGCTGATCCAGGTCGCGCAGGCTGCGCTCGATCGACTCGATCTCATAGCGGACCTCGGACAGACGCTGCTCCAAGGCGATCAGGCTCTCCAGATCGCCGCTGGTGCCCAGCATGGAGAGCAGGCGCTCTTCCTGCACCTTCAAGCTGGAGAGCCTTGCTTCATAGTCCGTATAGCGGGAGGTGACATTCTCGGCGTTCCTGCCGGAGGAGGTCACATTGCCAAGGTCTCCGCTCATGGTCATAAAGCTATCGAAGTCCTTGGAGGGGATCCGCACCACATAGTAGGCATAGCGGTCCACCACAGCGGTCCTGTCGCCATTGCTGCGGCCGGAGACATTGGAATCCTGCACGAAGCCGCCGAACTGCGCTACAGCCTTATCAAGGGCCGCAAGAGACGCATCGAAATCCGTGGTCTCGATGTAAAGATGGCCGGAGTAGACGATCTTCTCGGCATACTTCTGTGCCTCTTCCGGGGCAGTGGCTCCGCCCTCCGCCGTAGTGGATGCAGAGGTGGAAAAGACCTCTTCCACTTCTTCCTCCACGGTCTCTTCCATCACGACATAGTCCATGACAGCCTCTTCCTTCGTGGCCTGAGGCGCCATATCGTAGGCATTTTCGGAAGCAGCGCCGCAGGCGGTCAGGAGCAGCGCGAACACCAGGGTCATGACGATCAGTAAGTTTTTCTTTTTCATTGGTAAGCTCCTTTCTTTTTTGTTCCTCTATCTCTTTAGACGAGATCTTTTTGGTCCGGTTTCCTTATTTTACAAAATTTCCGCTGTCATGGCAGAAACT
Organism: Oscillospiraceae bacterium; assembly: GCA_017440525.1. Classification (GTDB taxonomy): domain Bacteria; phylum Bacillota; class Clostridia; order Oscillospirales; family Oscillospiraceae; genus Avoscillospira. The sequence continues at coordinate 6,757 of JAFSHB010000052.1, forward strand.
TCATAAGCTGTTTTGGTCAGCTGCTCCTGCCCAAGGAGCTTGATGTATTCCCGGCTCTGCATCCTGCCCTCCAGGCTCAGGCAGGTGCCCACCGGGCAGCAGCCTACCTGCCGGGCCGTCTGCCCCCAGAAGATACAGGGGATATAATCCGCCCGATGGTAGGGTCTGTTCACCGCCAGCATCACATCGCAGATCTGCCGCCCCAAGGGGGTATGGCGGAAAACAGGCACTTTGCAGATCGTCCCGGTCAGCGCCACCGTGTTGCAGGCATCCCCATCGCAGGCCGTCAGGCTCTCGGCATAGACCGACACCACCAGCTTTCGTTCCGTGGAGGCTCGGTCGTTGAAGGTGCGGATCTGGCCCGAGATCTCCAGCATATCGCCGCCTGTCAGATCCATCTCCATCAGTACCTGCTCCGATGCCAGGATCGGCAGCAGATCCACCGCACCGGACAGCCGCTCCACCTCCAGCTCGAAGCTGTAGAAGCGCTTTGCGTGATTCTCATGGGAAAACTGCGGGAGCCTCGCCAGAGTGCCGCGCAGAAGGATATGGTTGGTCGTATGTTCCATCGTTCCACCTCATTTTCTTCGTATGGAACAGGATATGAAGCATAAGACCAAAATAGAAGAGCCGCAGAGTTCCCCCTACGGCTCTTTGGTTTACATAAGTTTTTCCACTGCCTTGTAGATGCTGCGGATGGCCTTCTCGTAGTCGGCCTCCTCCACACCGATGATGATATTCAGCTCGCTGGAGCCCTGATCGATCATCCGGATGTTGATACCGGCATCTGCCACAGCGCCAAAGATCTTAGCTGCAACGCCCTTGTAGCTGACCATGCCCTGACCGACGACCGCGATCATCGCAAGGCCGTTCTCCAGGATGACCATATCGGGATGCAGGCGCTCATGGATCTCGCGCAAGATCGCCTCGCGGCGGTTGCGGAAGGCTTCCGTCTCCACGATCACGGAGATGGTATCGATGCCGGTGGGGCAATGCTCAAAAGGCACACCGTGGGCGGCGATGATATCCAGCACTCTGACAAGGAAGCCAGACTGCGCATTCATCATGGACTTTTCGATCTGGATAGAGCTGAAGCCCTTCTTACCGGCCACACCGGTGACGACACGCTTCTTGATGTCATCGGGGATAGTGGGGACGATCATGGTGCCGACATCGGCAGGCGCATTGGTATTGCGGATATTGATGGGGATGCCGGCTGTACGGACGGGGAACACAGCATCCTCATGGAGGACGGAAGCGCCCATGTAGGACAGCTCACGCAGTTCCTTATAGGTGATATGCTCGATGGTGTGAGGATCATCCACAAGGCGGGGGTCGGCGGCCAGCATACCGGAGACATCGGTCCAGTTCTCATACAGGCTCGCGCCCACAGCCAGCGCCACGATGGAGCCGGTCAGGTCGGAACCGCCGCGGGAGAAGGTGTGGATATCGCCGTTGGGCAGTGCGCCGTAGAAGCCGGGCACCACAGCATAGTCCTTGTCAGCCAATGCGGCAGAGAGCTTGTGCGTGGTCTCCTGTGCGTTATAGGCACCGTCGGCATAGAAAGTCACATAGTCGGCCGCATCCACGAAGGGGAAGCCCAGATAGGCCGCGATGATCTTGGAGTTGAGATACTCGCCGCGGCTCGCCATATAGTCACGGTCGGGCTTTGCCTGCAGATGGGCGCGCATCACTTCGATCTCGCCATCCACATCAAAGCTGACGCCCAGCTCTTCCACGATCTGAGCAAAGCGCACACGGATCTGCTCCAGCACAGGGGCAAAGTCATCCCCGGCAGCAGCCTTGTCATAGCAGGCATACAAAAGGTCGGTGACCTTGATGTCGTCGCCGGAGCGCTTACCGGGCGCAGAGCAGACCACATATCTTCTGTCGGGATCGGCGCGGATGATATCCACGGCCTTGCGGATCTGAGAAGCGGAAGCCAGAGAGCTACCGCCGAATTTCACAACGATCTTGTTCATATATGTATTTCCTTTCAAGGTATTCGCATATTGACGAGCGTGTTCACCTGTGAGGGTCATATATCCTCACCTCGTAAACATTTGCATTATTTTACCACACGGTGAAAACGGTGTCGATTGGTAAGATCCATAAACTTTTACCGCTTTCACATGCCGTTGTGGTATTTTTGTCTAAATATATGCACCCTATCGATCGATGACCAGATTATCCGTTCCGTTCGCCTCGAACTCCGCGATATAATCATCCATACGGGAGACCAGCTCCTCATAGTTCTCGCCGGAGACAGGGGCGTACTCCATATCGCGGCGGGCCAGCTCCTCAGCCAGGATCTCAAAAAAGACCGTATCCTCATAGTCCATGATGGCTTCATGGATGCCGCCGTCGGCAAAGGCACGGGACGGCACATCCTCGCCTTCCCATTTATCCACGAGCGTCTGCATGCCATGCTCCCGACAAAGGGCGAACAGCTTGCTCTCCACCGCATCGTAATCCGCAAAGCGGTCAGCACCGCGCGTGGAGTTCAGGATCCAGTTCCCGATATAGACCATATCGAGCAATCTTCGGAACTCTTTTTTGCTCAATTTGATATCCATGTTGACAAGCCTCCTTTCATCCGTCCTTCAGCTTCTCTATTATATACCGAAGCGCACAACTTTTCTACTGCTAAAATCTCAATATTCTGTTAAAAATATACTTGTTTTCCGGGGCGTTTTATCATATGATATTAAGCGAATGTTTTTAGAAACGAGGTAGACCAATGAAAAAGCTCAGCGTATGCATCTTATTCGGCGGTATCTCCCCCGAGCACGAGGTATCTCTGCGTTCGGCAGAGTCGGTGCTCAACAACATCGACCATGAAAAATACCATGTCTTCCCCGTAGGCATCACCAAGGATGGAGACTGGATCCTCTTCGGCGGAAAGGACTACAGCATGCTCCCCGCCGGAACATGGCAGGACTGTGAAGGCAACCGCCGCGCCACCCTCTCCCCCGTCCACGGACAGGGCCTGCTCAGCTTCGAGAACGACTGCGTCGTGCGGGAGCGCATCGATGTGGTATTCCCTGTGCTCCACGGCGCAGGCGGTGAGGACGGCGCGATCCAGGGCCTTCTGCAGATCGCAGGCATCCCCTATGTTGGCCCCCACATCGCGGCCAGCGCCGTTTGCATGGACAAATGCCTGACCAAGCTGGTGGCTGACCACGCAGGCGTCCGTCAGGCTCAGTGGCATCTCGTCACCCTCAGCACCTTTGAGCATGACAGCGAAGGTCTGTGCAGGACTTTGGAAGAGAAGTTCTCCTATCCCATGTTCGTCAAGCCTGCCGGCACCGGCTCTTCCGTTGGTGTCAGCAAGGCCAAAGATCATGAGGAATTGATGGCCGCTCTGGAGCTGGCCCTTCGCTACGACCGCAAGGTCCTGGTGGAGGAATTCATCGACGGGCAGGAAGTGGAATGTGCCGTCATGGGCAACGCCACCCCCATCGCCTCCGTGTGCGGCGAGGTCGATAGCGGCGCAAACTTCTATGACTACGAAGCAAAGTATATCACTGACACCTCCAGCCTCTACATCCCCGCCCGCATCAGCGATGAGGCAGCCGAGGAGGTCCGGGAGCTGGCCGTGAAGATCTATACAGCGCTGGAGTGCTGCGGACTGAGCCGTGTGGACTTTTTCGTGAAGAAGGACGGCGAGGTGGTCTTCAACGAGATCAACACCCTGCCCGGCTTCACCTCCATCTCCATGTATCCCAAGCTCTTCGAAGCAAGCGGCATCCCCTACAGCAAGATCATCGATACTCTGCTGGAGCTGGCGCTGGAGCCTGTGCGATGAAAAAAGAGGTGCGCATCACCGTCCGCGGCACCCAGATCAACGACGGTACACCTGAGACCATGGAGCTGATCACCGGCGGCACTATGACAGGCCGCAACGGTAGGTTCGCCATCTCCTACACGGAGACCGAACTGACCGGGACGCCCGGTGTCGTCAGCACCTTTCTGATCTTGAATCCGGAACGCGTGGTGCTGACGAGAGATGGCCCTGTCCGTTCCCGGATGTTGTTCGTCAAGGGCGTCAAAGACGAATCTCTCTACGATATGGGCTTTGGCACCTTGCTCCTCGGCGTGTATACCAAGGACATCCGGGTCGATCTGACAGAGGACGGCGGCAGGCTCTTCATCGACTATACGGTGGAGATCGAGCATGCCGTTTCCAACCAGAACATCTATGAAGTGATCATCGAGCCGCTCGGCTCATAAAAGATCCCCGTACATGAGCGTGTACGGGGATCTTTTTGTTATGTAGGGCTCTCCGGCATGAGGATGGCGGCGATGATATATGCCAGCACGCCGGTGCCGACCACCAGGATCAGCACGGCCCAGATCAGGCGAACGATGGTGGGGTCGATGTTCAGGTACTCGGCAACACCGCCGCAGACACCGCACAGCATCTTATTGGTCTGAGACTTATAAAGGCGTTTCATGATTTGTTCCTCCTTATTGGTCTTTGGCAGACAGCTCCACCGCATGCCGAACAAAGGACATGGCAGGGACCTTCTGCGGGAATCTCATTTTGAACAGCATCTGGGGCGTTTTGGGCTCAGACAGCACACCGCCCTCCATATCCTCCATCATGGGGACAGTCATGGAGAAGGGCTTACAGTCGGGGCCGACCACCTCCACCGTATCGCCTGCGGCGAATTTATTGCGAAGGCTGAGGACTGCCGTTCCGTCCGCCCCGCACTGCTCCACCACAGCGCAGATCTGCCACTGGCGGATATACCGGCCGTTTTCTGTGTACTGCCCCGGCTCGCCGTAGAAAAAGCCTGTGGCATAGGGCCGGTGAGAGACATGCTCCACCTCGTCGCGCCACACAGGATCCACCGGGCGGCCCGCCACGATATCATCCAATGCATGAGAATAGGCACCGGTGACGATGGCGGCATAGTAGCCGGATTTGGCACGGCCTTCGATCTTCAGACAATCCACACCGGCATCGATCAGATCGTCCAAATGGTCGATCATGCACATATCACGGGAGTTCATGATATAAGTGCCTTTTTCATCCTCAAAGACCGGGAAATATTCCCCGGGCCGCTTTTCTTCCATCAACGCATAGTGATAGCGGCAGGGCTGGGCGCAGGAGCCGCGGTTGGAATCGCGCCCTGTCATATAGTTGCTGAGCAGACACCTGCCCGAATAGCTGACACACATGGCACCATGGCAGAAGGTCTCCAGCTCCAGCTGAGGAGAGACTCTGGCTCTTATCTCACGGATCTCATCGAGAGAAAGCTCTCTTGCCAGCACCACGCGCTGAGCGCCAAGGTCATACCATGCCTGCGCACAGGCGAAGTTTGCGATGGACTGCTGAGTGGAGATATGCCGCTGGCAATGAGGAGCATACTTCCCAGCCATTTGGAACGCACCAAGATCTGCCAGGATCAGCGCATCCACCTTGGCATCATCCAGCAGCTCCAGCCATGCGGGAAGCTCTTTCACTTCATCGTTTCTCGGCATGGTGTTGACCGTCACATGTGCCTTGACACCGTGCGCATGGGCATAGGCCACAGCCTTGGGAAGCTCCTCAGGGGTAAAGTTCCCCGCAAAGGAGCGCATACCGAAGGTCGTACCTGCCAGATACACGGCATCGGCACCATAGGCCACCGCCAGCTTCAGCCGCTCCCAATCCCCTGCCGGGCAAAGGAGCTCCGGTCTATTCCTGTTCATCGGTCGTTTCCTCCGTCACAGGCTCTTCTTCGCCCGTTCTGCCGGTCAGGCTGTCCAAAAACGCCTGATGCTCATACACATCCACCGAGAAATAGTGGCCGCCGGCTGGATCCAGCGCATAGAAATAGTAGTCCGTATCCAGAGGATACATAGCCGCGCGGATGGAGCTCATGCCGGGATTGGCGATCGGTCCCACAGGCAGGCCCGCATTGGTGTAGGTGTTATAGGGACTGATGACAGCCTTGTCAGCATTGGTCAGGATGTCCTTGCGCTCCGGCAGCACATACTGGATCGTTGCATCGATGTTCAGGCACGGATAGACTCTGCTGCAAAGGCGGTTGTAGATCACAGATGCGATCTTGCCGCTCTCGTTATCACCGGTGGTCTCCTTTTCTACCAGGGATGCCACGATGATGATATCGTGGAGCGTGAGATCTTTTATCTCTGTTTCGGTATATCCCTGCGCCAGCTTCTGCTGACGAAGGCTCTCATTGAGCAGGGTCAGATCGGCCTTCAGCTCGTCTGTGAGCTTTCTGTCAAAATTCTTGAGGAAGCGGTCGAGTACATTCTCCGGTGCATCATCCACATAGAATTCGTAGGTGTCGGGGAAAAGATATCCCTCCAAACGGCGGTAGTCGCCGTATTCCAGTCCCTCTAGGAACCAGTAGTCGAATTCATACCCGGCGGCAGCCTCTTCCAGTTTCTGGACAGAACACACACCGTGCTCCTCCAGCATCCTGAAGATATCGTCCGCCTCGTAGCCCTCCGGCACGGTGATCTCCACCGTGGCACGGTTCTCCGAACTCTCCATCATGCCATAGACGATGGCGTGGTAATCAAATAAGGTGTTGAGCTCATAGGTGCCCGGCTCGATCTTCTCTTCCGCGCCGGATGCCATACAATACAGATCGAACAGCCAGCGGTACTCGATCAGGCCCTTCTCCTTCAGATTCTTGGAGATCTGAGCCATGGTGTCGTTCTCCGACACGGTGACGGTGACGACCTCTTCCACATCTGTCAGGGCGCAGACCTCGTCCACGCACTTCCAGGCCAGCACCGCCAGCACGATGGAGACCGTCAGCACGATGGCGGCGTAGATGACGCCCTTGAGAGCAGAAGGCATGAAGCTCTGCTCTTCGGAGCTCTCCGGCTCCTCATCGCTGACAAGATCCGCATATTCCGCAGGCAGCTCCGGTTCAAAGGGCTCGGCACCGTCCTTTTCCAGTTCCGCTCTGGCATCAGCCAGCAGTGCCTCTAAGTCCTGCCCGTTGTTGATGTTTTTTTCGTCAGACATACTTGCCTCCCGTCAATGCTGATAGACCATGCCGCCGCGGACCTTTTCCGCAGTCTCTGCGCCCTTGAGGGTCTCAAGGAGCAGATAGCCAAAGTCCAGCGCGGCACCGGGTGCACGGCCGGTGATCACCATGCCGTCACGAACTGCATCCACCGCTTCCATGATGGCGCCGCCCATATCGGCTTCCATGCCGGGGTAGACCGTGGCGTGCTTGCCGTCGGTGATATGGAGCTTTGCCAAAATGGTAGGTGCGGCACAGATCGCCGCCACATATCTTTCGCTTTCGTAAGCCGCCTTCACAGCGTTCATCGCAGTCTCACAGCCCAAAATGGAACGGACACCGCCCAGACCGCCGGGCAGGACGATCAGCTCTGCACTATCCAGATCCAGCTCTTCCACCGTACATTCAGCCTGTACGGTGATGCCGTTGCTTCCCGTTATCAGGGTGCCGCCGATCCCGGCGAACTTCACTTCCACGCCGCCCCGGCGCAGGATATCACAGGGCGCGACAGCCTCGACTTCTTCAAATCCATTCCCAAGGATGATATAGACCATAGTTATCCCTCCAAACATTTTTTGACGATGGCATAGACCTCTTCATGGATCTCCTCGATGGAGCGGAGCGCACCATCCTTTGCCCCCGACACCACCTGCCAGCCGTAGAACGCCGCAGCCGTCTTGGCAGAGGCACGGCACTGCTCCAGATAGGAAAGATCCTGCTCATGGATATCGGCCTTGGTGTTGGTATCCGCTTCACGCTTTCGCATGAGCTGCCTCGTCAGCTCGATGGGCATATCCAGCAAGATCACAAGATCCGGCTTGGGCAGGCCCAGTTTCCCATATTCGTAGTCATACAGCCAACCGTAGTAGGCTTCCCGCTCCCGAGGCTCCATCTTGCTGCCCTGATGGACGGCATTGGAGGTGGTATAGCGGTCTGCCAGGAACAGACAGCCTTTTTCATAGTCCGCCTTCCAGTCCTGCAGATAGGAAGCACAGCGGTCCACAGCATAGAAGCTGGACGCCATATAGGCATTGACAGACTCAGGATCGGAGCCAAAAGCGCCGCCCAGATACATACGGATCAGCGCAGAGCTCTCCTCCGCATAGCGGGGAAAGCGCAGACGGCGGAAGCCGACGCCCTCTTCCTCCAAACGCTTGGTCAAAAGGGAGAACTGGGTGGACTTGCCGGAGCCGTCAGTCCCTTCAAATACGATCAGTTTACCCATTATCTGCCGCCTCCTATCCGTTTCCAAACAACAGCCCACAAAAATTTCGGCAGGCGGAGCATCCGTCCGAACCGCTTGGGTTCTTTGATCAGGCGATAGAGCCACTCCAGACTCAGGTCTATCATCCATTTGGGGGCACGCTTGACCGTACCGGCAAAGGAATCGAGACTGCCGCCGAGACCTGCCATCAGCTTGACCTGCAGTTCGCCGCGATGCACCTGCATGAACTTCTCCTGCTTGGGTGCGCCAAGGCAGACAAACAGCACATCGGGCTTCACCGCGTTGATCTTCTCGATCACAGGAGCTTCGTCCTTGAAATAGCCGTCCGCCATACCGGCGATGGTCAGACCGGGGTGCTTTGCCAGCATCTTCTCTGCCGCCAGCTCCGCGATGCCGGGCTTGCTGCCGAGAAGATACACACTCCCGCCTGTTTCAGCCAAATGTCCCAACAGGCGGTCTGCAAAGTCCACGCCTGCGACCTTTTGCTTCAGGGGCGTTTTCAAGATCTTGGAGCCCAGCACCACACCGGCACCGTCCGGCAGGATCAGCGCGGCATCATTGAGCAGCGCACAGAAATCCTCGTCGTGCATGGCCTCATAGACGATCTCAGCATTGGGTGTGACCACATACTGCGCCCGTTCCCCCGCCAGGATCTCTTTTGCTTTTTCCAGCGCTTCGTCCATGGTCACATTGTCGAACGAGACGCCCATCACATCGATCTTCATACAGGTACACCACCCCAAATCATCATTTTTCCTATTTTACCACACCCTGTGCTCCTGCGCAAGAACACAATTGGGGGCTTTTGGCATAAACTGTGATGGAAGCCTTCTGCTTCCGATCAAAATAGGAGGTAATCTTATGAGCGATCAAACTCCGGCCTGCGATCTCAGCGGCATCCGCGAGGCCGTTTGTATCCACACCAAAAAGGTAACAGATGCCTGCCGTGATAAGGACTGTATCGAAGATCTGCGTGTTTACTTAACCCGTGACTGTCAGGGGATCCTGGACCGCTGTGCCAACGCCAAGGCCAGATGCGTGGAGCTGATCCACACCGATATCGATGTAGAGGCTGTTCCCTACAACAATGGCTTCTATACGCTGGATATCACCTTCTACTACCGTGTCGTGGCGGATGTGACGGTTGGCAACAACCGCCCTGTGACGGTGTATGGTCTTGCCGTGTTCTCCAAGCGCGCCCTGCTCTTCGGCGGTGACGGCAACGCCAAGATCTTCACCGACAAGGACTGCTGCAAGCGCCGTCCTGCCTGTGCCATGCCCCACGCTGTAGTAGAAGTGGTAGACCCCATGGTGCTGGCCTCCAATGTGGTAGACAGCTGCAACTGCTGCTGCGGCTGCTGCGACCTTCCCGATCTGCCGGAATGCGTGATGCAGTGGTTCGACGACGAGCTGGTGCTTTCCGGCGAGTGCCGCAGGCTCCTTGTGACCATCGGTCAGTTCTCCATCGTGAGATTGGAGCGCGATACCCAGCTGCTGATCCCGGCCTTTGACTACTGCATCCCTACCAAGGTCTGCTCCGAGACCGGCAATGTGGGCGGCGCAGAGAGCCCCTGCGACATCTTCAGCCGCATCGACTTCCCCGTAGACGCTTTCTATCCCGCTCGCAACGAGCCCTGCATCCAGCCCCAGGACAGCTGCACAGGCTGCTACAGGACCACCTCGAATATCTGATAAAATGCACGCAGGGGGCATTCGCCTCCTGCGTAAATTTTATATTTTGTTGGATATCCAACATCGTATATTAGTAAGATATGGTATCATACACACAAAGAAAGGGGGGCGACCGATGAGACCGATGGTCGAAAAACTGTTCCTCCAACTGAATATGCCGACGGAAGATGTGCCGCTGGGCGATCGGGAACGAATCGAAGCAGCTCTGGCTGTCTGCGGCATCGAGCCGGTAGTTTTCCCGCTCTCCGTTCTGCGCACGCTTTATCCCATGTGCCGCGACTGCGGCTATGATATCACGGTAACGCTGGTGTATCGGCAAACGGAATGGGTCGTATTCGCTGTGGAGCCGGGCGATACGACATCGATGCACTACTCTCTTGCCGTGGACTACGGCTCCACAACGATCGTCATGGAGCTGATCGATCTCCGCTCCGGTGCAGTCATCGGACAGGAAAAGATCTTCAACCGCCAGTCCAGATTCGGAACGGATATCCTGACCCGCATCACCTACACCATGGAGAGCCCTGAGGCCCGAGACCTGTTGCAGCGTGAGACGGTCAAGACCTTCGAAGAGCTTTTGGATCGGCTCACGGAACAGACCGGCATCGACGCAAGGGCCTGCCCGATGATGGTGCTCTCCGGCAACACGACCATGATCCATTTCCTGCTGGGGCTGGATGCCTGGACCGTGTTCGCATCGCCCTATGCCCCCGTGACATCTGCCCCCGGCCAATTCAAAGGCAGTGACCTTGGGATGGGGTTCGCAGGCTATATCTCCATCATCCCTGCGGCCTCCAACTATGTGGGCGGCGATATCGTCAGCGGCCTTTTAGCACTGAAGATGCACGAGCAGGAGGAGGCGAGCCTGTTCTTCGACATCGGGACCAACGGCGAGCTGGTGATCGGCAACCGCCACTGGATGATCGCAGGGGCCGGCGCGGCGGGTCCGGCGCTGGAGGGCTACATCAGCCGCTACGGCATGCGGGCAGCCCGCGGTGCAGTAGACAGAGTATCCATCGAAAAGGACGAGCTCTCCTTCACTACGATCGGCAGCGAAAAGCCGCTTGGCATCTGCGGTTCCGGTATCATCGACTTACTTGCCGGGATGCTGAAGAACGGCTGGATCAATATGGCCGGCGATCTGGAGCCTTCTGCTTCCGACCGCATCATCTATCTCCCTGAGGAGCGGCAGTATGCCGCGGTCTACGCCACAGCGGAGGAATCCGGTACCGGCACGCCCCTGTTCTTCACCCAGACGGACATCAAGCAGTACATGGACACCAAGGCCGCAGCCTACACCATGATCGACTGCCTGCTGGAAACGGCAGGGATCGGGGCGGAGGATCTGGCGCACTGCCACCTCTCCGGCGCGTTCAGCGCACACTCGGATCTGGAGAATGCCATCACCATCGGCATGTTCCCCGATATCCCCCGCGACCGCTACCGCTGCATCTCCAACACCTCTCTGGAGGGTGCAAGGCTGACGCTGCTGGATCGAAACAAGCTGCAGGAGGCTGCAGAGCTTGCCGGAAAGATCTACTGCGTCCAGTTCGCATCCATCCCGGATTTCCTCATTCGGATGCAGGCAGCGAGGTTCCTGCCCCACACAGATCTCGAACGCTTCCCCACCGTAAAAAACAGCTTGCACAGACCGTAAGCTATGATATAATTAAGAAAAAATAAAAGGAGACGATACTATGACCATCACGACCGACATCAAATATATCGGCGTCAACGACCACCAGGTAGACCTGTTTGAGGGTCAATACATCGTGCCCAACGGCATGTCCTACAATTCCTATGCCATCATGGACGAGAAGATCGCCATCATGGATACGGTGGATAAGAATTTCACCCACGAATGGCTGGACAACATCCAGAACACGCTGGGCGACCGCAGCCCCGACTATCTCGTGGTGCAGCATATGGAGCCCGACCATGCCGCCAATATCGCAAACTTCATGAATGCCTATCCCAATGCCACGATCGTCTCCTCAAAAAAGGCCTTTGGCATGATGAAGAACTTTTTTGGCACGGAATATGAAGACCGCCGCATCATCGTCGGTGAGGGCGACACCCTGACGCTGGGCAGGCATACACTGGCCTTTGTGGCTGCACCCATGGTCCACTGGCCTGAAGTCATCGTGAGCTATGATGTCACCGATAAGGTCCTGTTCTCTGCCGACGGTTTCGGCAAGTTCGGTGCGCTGGATGTGGAGGAGCCCTGGGATGACGAGTCCCGCCGCTACTTCATCGGCATCGTCGGCAAGTACGGCGCACAGGTACAGGCACTGCTGAAGAAAGCCGCAGGGCTCGATATCCAGATCATCTGCCCCCTCCATGGTCCTGTGCTGAAGGAAGACCTTGGCCACTATCTGGACCTGTATGATATCTGGTCCAGCTATGAAGTGGAGGACGAGGGCATCGTGGTCGCCTATACCTCCGTCTACGGCAACACCAAGACCGCTGTGGAGCTGCTGGCCCAGAAGCTCCGCGAAAAGGGCTGCCCCAAGGTCATCGTCCACGATCTGGCCCGCTGCGATATGGCGTTGGCTGTTGCAGACGCCTTCCGCTACAGCAAGCTGGTGCTGGCTACCACCACCTACAATGCTGATGTGTTCCCCTTTATGAAGGAGTACATCCACCATCTGACCGAGCGCAATTACCAGAACCGCACTGTGGCCTTTGTGGAAAACGGCTCCTGGGCACCGCAGGCCGCCAGAGTCATGCGTAATATGCTCAACGGCAGCAAGAATCTGACTTATGCAGATACCACCGTTACGATCCAGTCCGCGCTCAATGAGGAGAGCCGCGGTCAGCTCGAAGCGCTGGCACAGGAGCTGTGCCGTGATTATCTGGCTCAGCACAGCGACACCGCCAACAAGAACGATCTGACTGCCCTGTTCAACATCGGCTACGGCCTGTATGTGGTCACCTCCAACGACGGCAAGAAGGACAACGGTCTGATCGTCAACACCGTCACACAGGTCACCAACACCCCCAACCGCATCGCCGTGACCATCAACAAGGAGAATTATTCCCACCATGTGATCAAACAGACCGGCATCATGAATGTCAACTGCCTCGACACCTCCGCCCCCTTCTCCGTGTTCGAGAAGTTCGGCTTCCAGTCCGGCCGCAATGTCAATAAGTTCGAGGAGAGCTATCCGCTGCGCTCCGATAACGGTCTGGTGTTCCTGACGCGCCACATCAACTCCTTCATGTCTCTGAAGGTGGAGAGCTACATGGACCTTGGCACCCATGGCATGTTCATCTGCTCCGTGACCGAGGCCAGAGTCATCTCCAACACCGAGACCATGACCTATACCTACTACCAGAACCATGTCAAACCCAAGCCCGATACCGAAGGCAAAAAGGGCTATGTTTGCAAGATCTGCGGCTGGGTCTACGAGGGCGAAGAGCTGCCCGAAGATATCGTCTGCCCCCTGTGCAAGCACGGTGCAGCGGATTTTGAACCCATCGCATAAAAAACTCTTGACAAATCCGAAGTTGAGGTTTATACTCGCCTCAAGTGAATACCACAAACCGTTGAAGCGGAGATAACGGCGAAACGAGCCTTTCCAGAGAGCCCATGTTGCTGAGAATTGGGCAAGAAGCTGTTCGTCAAATGGACCGCGGAGGGCGCAGGGAACGGCTTTTGCTCAGTATCATGCGACGCGTTGGCATGCGTCAGTTGCCGGGGATATGCAAGTATCCCGTCAAGTGCACAGCTTCGGCTGTGAATCAAGGTGGCCCCGCGGATATGTTTATTCGTCCTTGACAGAACCACTTCTGTCAAGGACTTTCTATTTTTATTTTGGAGGTAATTCCCATGATCTTGCACGGCGTTGATTTTGACACTTATTTTAAGGACTTCCCCGACAAGGACGGCTTCTTCGGCAAATACGGCGGTTGCTATGTCTCTGAAGAGCTGACCAGGGCCATGAAGGAGATCACTGAGGCCTATTTCACCATCTGCCAGTCCCGCCAGTTCATCGCGGAGCTGCGCCGCATCCGCAAGGAGTTCCAGGGCCGTCCCACGCCTGTTTCCCATCTGGAGAGACTTTCCCGCAAACTGGGCAATGTGCAGCTCTATGCCAAGCGCGAGGATCTGAACCATTCCGGCGCTCACAAGCTCAACCACTGCATGGGTGAGGCACTGCTTGCCAAGTACATGGGCAAGAAGAAGGTCATTGCTGAGACCGGTGCCGGTCAGCACGGTGTGGCACTTGCCACCGCTGCCGCCTACTTCGGTCTGGAGTGCGACATCTACATGGGCTCTGTGGATATCAAAAAGCAGGCTCCCAATGTGGCAAGGATGAAGATCCTGGGCGCCAATGTGGTGGAAGTCACCCACGGTCTGCAGACCTTGAAGGAAGCTGTCGATGCCGCTTTCGAAGCCTATGCCAATGAGTATCACGATGCGATCTACTGCATCGGTTCCGTCCTTGGTCCTCACCCCTTCCCCATGATGGTCCGCGACTTCCAGCATGTGGTCGGTGAAGAGGCTCGGGACCAGTTCGTAGAGATGACCGGTCATCTGCCCGATGCCATCGTGGCCTGTGTGGGCGGCGGCTCCAATGCAGCCGGCTTCTTCTCCGGCTTCCTGAACGACCCCGTGGAGATCTACGGCATCGAACCTCTGGGCCGCGGCCCCAAGCTGGGCGACCACGCCGCCAGCCTGAAGTACGGCACCGAGGGCATCATGCACGGCTTCAACTCCATCATGCTCAAGGATGAGAACGGTAAGCCCGCGCCCGTGTACTCCGTGGCTTCCGGTCTGGACTACCCTTCCTCCGGTCCCGAGCATGCCTTCCTGCAGGAGCTGGGCCGTGTCAAGTACGATGTGATCGACGATGACGAGACCATCGACGCCTTCTTCGAGCTGGCCCGCATGGAGGGCATCATCCCCGCCATCG
>JAFSHB010000053.1 GCA_017440525.1 Oscillospiraceae bacterium
AGAACAATGAGCTGCGCAAGGCTGCCAACAAGGTCTTTGATACCCGTGACGAGCGTCTGAAGACCATGACCGACGAGTCCGTCGATGTCTTCTATTCCTGCATCATGTGCCAGGCCTTCTCCCCCAGCCATGTCTGTATCGTTACCCCCGAGCGTCTGGGTCTGTGCGGCGCTGTCTCCTGGCTGGATGCCAAGGCTACTTACGAGCTGGATCCCAACGGTCCCTGCCAGGTCGTTACCAAGGAACGCTGTGTCGATGAGCGCGTCGGCCGCTACGAGGATATCGACGAGGTCCTGTGTGACCTGTCTCACGGTGCTCTGGAGCATGTTACCCTGTACTCCCTGTTCGAAGATCCCATGACTTCCTGCGGCTGCTTCGAATGTATCTGCGGCGTCGAGCCCTGCTCCATGGGTGTCGTCATCACCTGCCGTGAATTCGCAGGCATGACGCCTCTGGGCATGACCTTCTCCGAGATGGCCTCCATGACCGGCGGCGGTGTGCAGACTCCCGGCTTCATGGGCCATGGCAAGCACTTCATCGCTTCCAAGAAGTTCCTGAAGGCCGAAGGCGGTCTGGCAAGACTGGTATGGCTGCCCAGCGAACTGAAGGAGCAGGTCAAGGACAAGGTCAACGAGACCGCGATGGAGCTGTACGGCATCGAGAACTTCTGCGACATGATCGCAGACGAGAACTCCTGCGGCTCCGGCGATCCCGAAGAACTGCTGACCTTCCTGTCCGAGGTCGGTCATCCCGTCCTGGGTCTGGAACCCTTCGATATGTAAGATCATACATGACCGCCCTTGGGATCATCGATCCCAAGGGCGGTTTTTTTGTACCGATCCTATCGTGTCGTTAAGATCTCTATCATCAATGATGATATGGGAAACCATTACACAATTTTCTTGATAAATATCTTCATCTATCTTTTTGATTTTTTGCAGTACCGCTCCATATTGCTCCTGTGCCTGTTTTTTTCGTATCTCCAACAGACGATCATGTAAATTTTCCTCGCATGGCCATGAAAAATAGTTTTTGTATATCCAGTCCATAATACTTTCCATATTCTTCCTCCAATTTCATTGACATTTAGTGAATGTCATTTGTGTCAGTATTCTATCATATAATAGCAACAATGACAAGCACTAAATGTCAATGAGGTCGGTAATATGTATAAAAACAAAGCAGAAAACGGAAACAATAATCTATGCGGTCCAAAAGTCAAAGCCTTGCGTGAAAAGCTCTCCCCAAAAACATCACAAAAGAAGCTTGCTGATATGCTCCAGCTCGCAGGTCTTGATGTAGATAAAAATGCTGTGCAGCGAATCGAAAGCGGTCAACGATTTGTGACAGATATCGAACTCCGCACATTGGCAAAAGTCCTGCACGCCAGTTATGAGGAATTATTGAACGACTGATCTGCAAATAGATCGCCATGACTTCTTCGAAGCCTCGCAATGACAGGCGTTGGCCGGCAGTGCGATACGCTCTCTGGGGGGGGCGATCCAAGATGGGGGCCCGCAGGCCCCCTCTTGGTCGCATGCGGAGGGGTTTGCAAAGGGGGACCCATCGAAAGGGTCCCCCTTGCTGTGCTTTTGGTTCCTTTTGTCACACTACAAAAGGAACATACGCCCCCTATATGCACTTCACCCCTGTCAGCAGCATCCGGCGGCCAAGCAACATATCGATGCTCCACAGACCGGGATCAAGACAGCTTCGGGGATAATATCCGCTTGCTGTTGCCCTCGATGCCGAATGTCGTGTTACTGCAGATGTATGACCTCATCTCCATAGCTGATAGGATAATAAGTATTTTCCGAAAGGGCTTCTCCGTGATCTTCTGCGAGATACTCTTTTTCCGATCATCATAGCAGCCACCAAGAAGCAACGATACGATCATTACAGAAATACAGCGTTTCTTTTTTCATTGTCACACCCTTTTTGCAGATATTTATGAAAGCATATCATATAGCAAAAAGTAAAGTTTCGCTATAAGACCGCAGTATGATCTCCTCTCCGTTTACAAATACTAGCATCGCAATTTGTAAAATCATCGCAGGCAAAAAGGCTTCTCCTTGAGGAGAAGCTGTCAGCGGAGCTGACTGATGAGGTGATGCCGCACCGTATCGGCACCTCATCCGACCTCGCTGATGCTCGGCCACCTTCCCCGCAAGGGGAAGGCTTTAGATCTGAAAAGGAGAAGGATATATGAAAGCAACAGGTATCGTGCGCCGTATCGACGATCTGGGAAGAGTCGTCATCCCCAAGGAGATCCGCAGGACTTTGAGGATCCGAGAGGGCGATCCGCTGGAGATCTACACGGAGCGGGACGGCGAGGTGATCTTCAAAAAATACTCCCCCATGGGAGATCTGACCGAAGCGGCGGTACAGATGTGTGAATCCATCCACAAGAACACGGGTCACATCGCCGCCGTCTCCGACCGTGACAGCGTCATCGCCGTGGCAGGCGCCAACAAGCGCGATCTGATCGACAAGCGCAATTCTCAGGAGCTGGAGCAGATCATGGAGGGCCGCAAGACCTACCGCTATCAGTCCGGCGACAGCCGCATCCGCATCAGCGACCATGTGGAAAAGTACCACCTGGGCGTGGCATCGCCGATCCTGTCCGAGGGCGATGTGATGGGCTGTGTGATGATCCTGCTGGAGGAGCAGGATCTGCCGCTGACCGAGCCGGAGCAGAAGCTGGCTCAGACCGTCTCAGGATTTTTGGGCAAGCAGCTGGAGAGCTAGACGCAAATAAAACACACGGGCGGCCAATGGTCGCCCTACGGCGTAGTTCGTACATACCTGATGCGGGGATACGGTCTGCCGCGGCTCCTTCGAAGCCTCGCAATGATATAATGATATATGGTGCAAAAAGAGCCGACTGACACAGTCAGTCGGCTCTTATATCTGATTTAGATGAGCTTCTGGACGCTCTCGGGGAGGTTCGCGGGATCCTCGGAGATGGACAGGGTGAACTCCATCTTGTTGGTCTCGCCGAACTTCTCGCACCAAGCCACGAATGCGGCAGTCTCTTCCGCATCGCTGGTGCCGGACAGCTTGAACAGGCCATCGATGAAGATGTGGGAGATATCGAAGTTGCCTGCATGCAGGCCGCTGATAAAGCCCTTCAGGAATGTGTAGCTGCCAATATCATACTCACTGGCGTCGATCAGTCGGACACGATAGTCGATATCGAAAGTCAGGGCGCTGCCCTTTTCGATGCAGACCATGCTGCCGGACTCGGTCTTTACAGCCGTGTTGATGGAATCGATCAATTTCTTCGTCTTGCCGGAGCCCTTCAGGCCGGCGATCACTTTAACCATAGGAAACCCTCCTTATTTGTGCCATAGGGGATCATCCGATCCTCTTGGTGATATTCTATCAGTTTTATGCAACAAATACAAGTGTTACTTTTGCCAAATTATTGGGCTAAATATCTACATCCCTATCGATCTGCAGGCGCGCCCATGACCCGGAGCGCCTGTGCCTGCGTCACAGCATCCGGCACCGTGAACGGATCGCGTCCAAGGAGCGCCGCCGTCAGCAGGGATGTGAGCTCGAAGAAATGGAGCATAGCGCCAACGCTCTCATCGTTCCTTGCGCCTGCGCCTACATATAAGATCGGGACACCGGCATCATTGTGGACCTCCGCCATGGCCGTGAGCATATGCTCCTGCACGAAGGAGATGTTTTTCCCCGCCAAAAAGCCAAGGCCGTCGTAGTCCTTCCAGTCCATCTCCACCGGGAGCTTCTGGGTGGGCGGAT
This sequence comes from Oscillospiraceae bacterium, assembly GCA_017440525.1. Taxonomy (GTDB): domain Bacteria; phylum Bacillota; class Clostridia; order Oscillospirales; family Oscillospiraceae; genus Avoscillospira. Next base: position 3,769 of record JAFSHB010000053.1, read on the forward strand.
CGAAACGCAGGAAGGTCTCAAAGACACGCTCGCTCCGCAGCGCCAGACTGTCTGCCAGCGCCTGCTGCCCCGGAAGCAAAAGGCTCTGCACCCCAAGCTCCGGCGTATCCATACCGCGCCGGTGGCACAGCCACCTGCCGAGCCCGCGAAGGCTGTGGTCAGTCAGGCACAGCAGCTCCGTATCCCGTCCCTTTTTATGCATCAGATAACGGTCCGCCGCATACAGCCACGCCGGGTTTTCAAACGCACGAAGATCCAGATCTTTATCGCTCTGCGCCGCCCCGGTCAGCATAGCCAGAGGATCTATCCCGGCCGCAGCCATGGGCACCAGCGCCGCAGCCGTCAGAACGCTCTCACAGCCGAAAGGCTCCTTGGGCATGGGGAAGAGCTCATAGCCCTCCTCCTGCGCCATGGTGTGCAGATAAGAGCCCACCAGCGTTGCCACATAGGTGCGGCTCCTGGCCTCATCGCCATACTTGCGCTCCATCATCCAGCGCAGGGCGCGCACCGTCAGATCTGTGGTCACAGAGCCTTCGGCACACAGGATGTACAGGCTGTAGTGCTTGCCCTCCAGCCTGCGGTTCAGGGCCTGCCACTGCCTTGCGTCCAGAGACTGGCCGATAAATTCGATCTCCAGCCCGGGCAGATCGCCCATGGCCTGCACCACCGCTTCCGCGCCGTGGTACGCACCGCCGCAGCCGCAGACAAGAAGGACATCGGAATCGTCCTTTATCAGCCCCGCCACCTCGCTGACACGGCGAAGCTGCCGCCGAAGGGCCGCATCCGGCATATGGAGCCAGTCCATGAGCCGCCCGTTCTCCCGCTCCCCGCGCAAAACGGCATGGGCTGAGAACACCTCCTGCTCACAGTCCAACAGCTCCGGGAGCGACATACAGGTCCAAACATTGGAAAGATCCACCTCGATCATACTGGCACCTCCTTTTTTCCTATTCTACCACGGCAGGCAAAGATCGACAATCTTTTTCCGCTGTCAAATTTTTTACTTGACATCTGTGATCGGATGATGTATACTGAGCAAGCTGTCAAACAAACTGCTTTACAGGAGGGTCTTTATGAAACAGGATGCCTTGCAGATGACCCTGCTGTTCGACTATTATGGTGAGCTCCTCACCGAAAAGCAGCGCGATCTCTTCGACTTGTATTATGCGCAGGATCTTTCTCTGACTGAGATCGCCGAGGAAGTCGGCATCTCCCGGCAGGGCGTCCACGACGCACTGGCCAAGTCAGAGGCCGCCCTTATACATTTTGAAGAAACGCTGGGCTGTGTGGCAAAGGAGCAGAAACTGCAAAAGCACCTGGAGATCATCCAAGCCGCCGCGGAAGAACTGGAAGATACGCCGCAGAAGGCACGCATCTTGGATGCTGTCCGCAGATCAAAGGAGTAAACAATGGCATTTGAAGGACTGACCGAGAAGCTCTCGGCCGCATTCAAAAAGCTGAAAAATAAAGGCCGTCTGACCGAAGCCGATGTCAAAGCCGCCATGCGTGAGATCCGTCTCGCCCTGCTGGAGGCCGATGTCAGCTACAAGGTCGTCAAGGACTTTATCGGCAAGATCACAGAGCGTGCCGTCGGCTCCGATGTTTTGGAGAGCCTGACCGCACCGCAGATGATCGTCAAGATCGTCAATGAAGAGCTGACCGCCCTGATGGGCAGTGAGAATCAGAAGCTCTATATGGCCTCCCAGCCCCCCACCGTCGTCATGATGGTCGGCTTGCAGGGCGCGGGCAAGACCACCAACGGCGCCAAGCTGGCAGGTATGTTCAAGAAGCAGGGCAAGCGCCCGCTCCTGGTCGCCTGCGACATCTACCGTCCTGCCGCGATCAAGCAGCTGCAGGTGGTCGGCGCACAGTTGGATATCCCCGTATTCGAGATGGGTCAGACCGACCCTGTAAAGATTGCGAAGGAAGCCATCGCCCACGCGATCCGGCACGGCAACGACATGGTGTTCCTCGACACCGCAGGCCGCCTGCATGTGGACGAGGAGCTGATGGACGAGCTCAAGACCATCAAGGCTGAGGTCAAGCCCTCAGAGATCCTTCTGGTGGTGGACGCCATGACCGGTCAGGACGCAGTCAACGCCGCACAGGCCTTCAACGAGGCTCTGGATATCGACGGTGTCATGCTCTCCAAGCTGGACGGCGACGCCAGAGGCGGCGCGGCCCTGTCTGTCAAAGCCGTCACCGGCAAGCCCATCAAGTTCATCGGCGTCGGTGAGAAGCTGGACCAGATCGAGCCCTTCCATCCCGGCCGCATGGCCTCCCGCATCCTCGGCATGGGCGATGTGCTGACCCTGATCGAAAAGGCCGAGCAGGCCTTCGACCAGAAAAAGGCCGCCGAGCTGGAGGAGAGGCTCCGCAAAAATAAATTCACCCTGCAGGACTATTACGACCAGCTGACCCAGATCAAGGGCATGGGCAGCATGGAGGATATCCTCGGGATGCTCCCCGGCATGAAGCCCGGTGCCCTCAAGGGCGCGCAGGTGGACGAGAAGGCCCTCGGCCGTACAGAGGCCATCATCCTCTCCATGACCCCCTACGAACGGGAGAACCCCGGATGCCTCGGCAGCAGCCGCAAGAAGCGCATCGCCGCAGGTGCCGGTGTCAAGGTGGAGGAGGTCAACCGCCTCTTGAAGCAGTACGACATGATGAACGACCTCATCAAGAAGTTCTCCGGTCCCGGCTCCGGCAAGAAGATGAAGAAGCTCCAGCGCTCCATGGGCGGCTTCGGAGGCTTCGGCGGCTTCCCCGGCTTTTAAGCTAGTTAATATCGTGAACACCACGAAATTATAAAAACCAAACATATATGTGAAATTTTGGAGGTAAACAAAAATGGTCAAGATCAGACTGAGAAGAATGGGCGCTAAGAAGAACCCCTACTACCGTATCGTCGTTGCTGATTCCCGCAGCCCCCGCGATGGCCGCTGCATCGAAGAGATCGGCACCTACGATCCCCTGACCAACCCCGCTACCGTCACCGTTGACGCTGAGAAGGCTCAGGCTTGGATCAAGAACGGTGCTCAGCCCACCGACACTGTCAAGGCTCTTCTGAAGAAGGCTAATGTGCTGTAAGACCCTATTAAGGAGTAGACCATGAAAGAACTTTTGCTGTATATGGCAAAAAATCTGGTCGACGACCCCTCTGCCGTGACTGTCACCGAGATCGAAGGTGAGACCACCGTGCTGGAACTGCGCGTTGCTCCCGACGATATGGGCAAGGTCATCGGCCGCCAGGGCCGCATTGCCAAGGAGATCCGTACCATCATCAAGTCCGTTGCCCAGCGCGACGGCAAGAAGGTCTCCGTGGAGATCGTTGACTAAACCAAAAAGCGCTGCGCTTGGAGCTGTTGTTTGTGTGAGCATCTTGTAGGGGCGTGCATTGCACGCCTACGGGCGACCAATGGTCGCCCCTACAGTCTCACTGACAGCATCCTGCTTGCAGCGCTTTTTTGAGTTATCGGGTCGATGTGGGCATCGACCCCTGCGAGGTCTTTGCGCAGGGGCGGATGCCCACATCCGCCCGCATCCGGGAGGATCATGTAAATTGGACAACTACTTTTCCCCCGTCATGGACAGACGGGATGTGAATCAGATATCGGCATTGGGCATCGCCCACTGCGGCGACGCCGTGTTCGAGCTGCTGGTACGCACCTGGCTGTGTACCCACGGCAGTCTGCAAGCCAAGGAGCTTCACAAAAAGACCGTGGCCTATGTCGCCGCACCTGCACAGGCAGCCCGCATGGAGAAGCTGCTCCCCCATCTGACAGAGGACGAGCTTGCCATGTACAAGCGCGGCCGCAATGCCCACAGCCGCCACGGCATCCCCAAGAATGCCACCCATGAGGAATATGCCAAGGCCACAGGTCTGGAATGTCTGTTCGGCACGCTCTATCTTTTGGGCCAAAAGGACAGGATCCACGAGCTGTTTTTGCTGACACAGGAGGATGACCATGCCCTTTGATGCCGTATTTCTTCGCGCCGTGACGCAGGAGCTCGCTCCCATCCTCACAGGCGCCCGTCTGGATAAGATCCAGATGCCGGCAAGAGATCTGGTGCTTTTGCAGTTCCATGGTCAGGGCGGCTCCGGCAAGCTCCTGCTGTCCTCTTCCTCGGCGTCGCCCCGGCTCCATCTGACCAAGGAGAGCTTTGAGAACCCGGCCCAGCCGCCCATGTTCTGTATGCTCCTGCGAAAGCATTTGTCCGGTGCGCGGATCGTATCGCTCACACAGCCGCCCATGGAGCGACTGGTGGATATCACCCTGGAGCACATCGATGAGCTGGGCGAGCTGTCCCAAAAGCACCTGATCTTAGAGCTCATGGGCAGAAATTCCAACCTGATCCTCACTGCCGCCGATGGGCACATCATCGACTGCCAGCGCCGCGTGGATCTGGAGATGTCGGAAAAGCGGCAGGTCCTGCCGGGCCTGTTCTACCGTCTGCCCCCTGCTACAGGGAAGCTCGACCCCACCGCCGTGACCCCGGATCGGCTGCAGGAGCTGCTGTGCGCCGCGTGCGGTATGTTCGACAAATGGCTGCTGGACACCTTCGGCGGTCTTTCCCCGCTGGTATGCCGGGAGCTGTGTCTGGATATCTTCGGTGATACAGAGGTCTGCCTTGCAGACCTTTCACTCGACACCAGGCAGTCCGCCGCAGAAAAGCTCTTTGCCATGTTCGGCGCGCTCTACCGCGATCTGCAGCCTGTGATGCTCCTGGACGACCAGCGGCCTGCGGACTTCTCCTTCCGCCCCATCCGCCAGTACGGCGGCACACGGGAGAGCAAATCGTTCGAGAGCTTCTCCCTGCTCCTTGACAGCTTCTATGCCGTCCGCGATCATGCCGACCGTATGCGGCAAAAGACCCAGAGCCTGACCAAGACCATCTCCAATCTACAGAGCAGAACGGCCAGAAAGCTGGAAAATCAGCGCAAGGAGCTGACTGCCACCTATGACCGGGAGCGGCTTCGTCAGCTTGGCGATATCGTCACCGCCAACATCCATGCCATCCAAAGAGGTCAGTCCCGGCTCACCGCTGTGGACTTCTATGACCCCGATATGAACGAGATCGATATCCCCCTGTCAGTGCAGCTGTCTCCCCAGCAGAACGCCGCCAGGTTCTATAAGGACTACACCAAGGCCAAGAACGCCGAGAAGATCCTCACTGAGCAGATCGCCAAGGGTGAGATCGAATTGGATTATCTGGGCAGTATCCTCGATGAACTGAAAAGAGCCGAGACGGAAAAGGATGTGGCGGAGATCCGCTTAGAGCTGGTGCAGGGCGGTTATGTCCGCGACACCGACCGCAAAAAGCAGATGAAGGTCAAGCCGACGGGCCCCATGGAGTTCGTCTCCTCCGAGGGCTTCACGATCTTGGTGGGACGAAACAACCGCCAAAACGATGAGCTGACCCTGAAGCAGTCTGCCAAGTCCGATCTTTGGTTCCATGTGCAGAAGCTCCATGGCAGTCATGTGATCGTCCGCTGTGAGGGCCGCACCCCCGGCGATGATACCATCACCGAAGCGGCACAACTGGCGGCGTGGTACTCCGAAGCACGGCAGAGCAAGAATGTGCCGGTGGATGTGGCCCCGGTCAAGCAGATCAAGAAACCGGTCGGCGGCAAGCCGGGCATGGTCATCTACCACGAATACCGCACCGTCATCGTAGACCCCAAAGGAGAGATCTAAATGGAATATTACCGTTATTTTCAAAACTCCCAATGTGAATATTTCCCCTGCCATGAGGGCGCAGACTGCGAAAATTTCAACTGCATCTTCTGCTATTGCCCTCTCTACGCTCTGGGCGACCGATGCGGCGGCAATTTCAAGTATCTGGACAATGGGATCAAGGACTGCTCCGATTGTCTCGTTCCCCACCGGGCGGAAAACTACGAGAAGATCAACGCCCGCTTCTCCGAGGTGGCAGAACTGGCAAAAAAGAAGTAAAAATAATATCATTTTGTTATTTTTTCTCTTGACTTTCACACAGCTTTCCTCTATAATATTCTAGCCTGTGCGACAGGCAAAACATTCCTTGTCACCGGCGCGACCGGTGGCCATACGTCCAAAAGGAGGTGCAACGAAATGGCAAAGATTTCCGGCAAGTATGAGGTCCTGTATGTCATCGATCCCACTCTGGGTGAAGAGGCTACTGCTGCCCTCGTAGAAAAGTTCAAGGCACTCGTTGAGGCGAACGGTACTCTGACCAGCATCGACGAGTGGGGCAAGCGCCGTCTGGCCTACCCCATCAACGACCTGATGGAGGGCTATTATGTCCTGATGACCATGGACTGCAAGCCCGAGTTCCCCGCTGAGCTCGACCGCGTGTTCAAGATCACAGAAGGCATCATGCGCTCTCTCATCACCGACGCGGAAATGTAAGGAGGCACACTCATGCTGAACCATATCGTTCTCATGGGCCGTCTTACCCGTGACCCGGAGCTTCGGCGCACCGGAAGCGGCATCCCCGTCACCACCTTCACGCTGGCTGTTGACCGCGATTTCGGCGGCAACCGCGAGACCGGCGAGAGGGAAACGGATTTCATCGACATCGTCACCTGGCGCAGCACTGCGGAGTTCGTCTCCAAGTACTTCACCAAGGGCCGCATGGCGGTGGTCTCCGGCAGATTGCAGATCCGTAACTGGAACGACAAGGACGGCAACAAGCGCCGCTCCGCTGAAGTCGTGGCAGACAATGTCTACTTCGGCGACAGCAAGCGCGACGGTGCTGCCGGCGGCTTCGACCAGTCCTACGCAGCTCCTCCGGCTTACGAGCCCCAGAGCTTCGGCGGCTACGGTCAGAGCCCGGCTCCTGTCACCCCCTCCCCGGCAGTCTCTGACTTCGCCATGCTGGAGGATGACGGTGCCGACCTTCCCTTCTGATCTGCTCCAACGAATTTTTCTACGATACTGAAGAACAGGAGGAAACCTCAATGGCTAACGATAGAATGCGTCCCAGAAAGCGCAAGAAGGTATGCAGCTTCTGCGTCGATAAGGCTGAGCACATCGACTACAAGGATACTGCCAAGCTCCGCCGTTACCTGTCCGAGCGCGGCAAGATCCTGCCCCGCCGTACCACCGGTACCTGCGCCGCTCATCAGCGTCAGCTGACCGTCGCCATCAAGCGCGCCAGACATATCGCTCTGCTGCCCTATGTGGCTGACTAAATCGCAACAAAAGCTCCGAAGCCTGCGCTTCGGAGCTTTTTTGTTCGCATGGGGGGGCGTAGGGGCGACCTTTGGTCGCCCGCGGGCGGGCGATGCCCGCTCCTGCAAACGATATTCGGCAGTGCACAGCCATGCGCGGGGACCGACCCAAGAGAGCCTTATGGGACCGCGCCCAATGGCCCTCTTTTTGTCAATTCGCGCTCTCATCGACCAATGCTTTCAAAACATTCAGCGCCACCGCTCTGCGGTCAGCAGGCAGTCGCATGATCTTCGCTGTCAATTCATTGGCTGTATCAGTCTGTGCGTGGATCGCGACATCCTGCAGTAGCTCATTGGGCGAAATATCAAGCACATTTGCGATATTCACCAAAGTCTCCAATTTGACGCCCTTTTTTCCGCGCTCGACCACGCTCATATGGGATGCACTGATATCGACTTTTTCCGCCAGTTCTTCCTGGGTCATATCGCAGCGCTCCCGCGCCTGTTTGATTCGTTTTCCGACTGCAGCAAGATCCATACCGACTCATCCTTTTAGACCGAGTTTTCTCTAAAAGTATCATACCCGATATGAAATGCCGCAAACAGATGCCGCAGATCATAAATTCGTTCTTTAGAACGAATTTATGTGTTTTCTCCGCATGATGATCCGCCCGATGGTGCCTGTATATGGCAGGGGAGCAAGCCCCCGCCATACATAAAGTCAGACCCATTCCGCTGCCGGTCTCTCCCAGCAGGTGCGGCAGGCCGCCCGGGAGCCGTCACAGCCCTCGTACCACGGAAGCTCCAGATAGTGGTGCGGACAACCGCGGCGGCTGCCGACGGTCTCCCACAGCATCAGTCCAGGGGCCACAGCTCCTCTGCCGCCTCCAGCGCCAGACGGTGGAAGCGGTAGACCTGATTGATGGTGAAGTCCCGCCCTGTGATCCGGCTCAGTTCCTCGGTGATCTGGAAAAAGTCCATGCCGTCGAGATAGTGGGCCCGAATGACCATCCGCCATCGCGGCATGGGCAGAAGCCCGATCCAGCTCTCGATCTTGGCTTCCAGCTCCCGCAGCTTTTCCTCCTGCACCGCCAGCATATCCTTTTGGTCGGCAAGGAATGTCAGCAGATCCTCCGGCCCTTTGCTCCGGGCAGGATGCCCGGAGCCCCAGGCGCTGACCACCGTACCACAGCGCGCCTGCAGACGGTCTACGCTGCGCCGCAGGCGTTCGACCTGACACCGCTGCTCCTCCACCGAGAACAGCACTTCCTTGACAGGCGTCAACTTGATGTTCTTCATAGGCACCTCCTAGCATGTGTGTAAAAACGCGGCCCAAGCCGTGGGGTCCGGCCGGTCGAAGCGCACGCCCCATCGGTCCACCCGGGCAGGAGGCACGCCCAGCATGGCACCGACAGTCTCTCTCGTTCCGCCAAGCGCCCGGAGCCTTCGCAGGTAAGCCAGCTGCAGGTCACGGGGCATGGCCTCCAGCTCCCAAAGCTCCATCGGTCTGCTCAGCCGATAGGTGCGGCATGGACCGTTGAGTCCTGCGGTGCCGACCCTGTCGTGAGGCAGGCGGACGAAGTCCTGCGTCAGGCCCCAATGGTCCTGACTTCTGTTTTGCAAGTCATCACATCTAAATACCTTCACAAAAAAACCCTCTTCCATGTCATGATATCTCGCACCCCATTCCTTGTCAGTTCGAACATATGTTCGTATATTTATTATACAACGGTATTTCCCCTGCCGTCAATCCCCCTATTTTTCAAGGTGTGTTTAAGGGACATCCGGCTCCCTTTCGTCATCGTTATACGGATCCGAAGAAAAATTTTTCATTTTTTCCAAATTTTTTCAAAAAAATACTTGCATTTTATTTTTTGCCATGATATACTTGGCTGTATGCTCTTTATGTCTGAGTATGGATCGATGAACAGAGAGAGGATGATGTACTATGGCAAACACAAAGAACGCCCGTACCGCAGAAGACACCAAAGCACCTGTCGCCGCATTGATCGCCAAAGCAAGAAAAGAGGGCTCTATCCAGTCCTCTGAGCTCAGCGCCGAACTGGAGAAGCTGGACCTGTCCGTGGAGAAGATCGAGCAGATCTACGACACCTTCGAGGCCATGGGGATCCAGATCATCGGAGCCGAACTGGAGCTGGAGATGGAAGAAGACAGTGCGCTGGATCTGGAGGATCTGGATCTGCCTGTTGACCATGAGGAGGAACCTCTCGTCGATCCCGTAGAGCTGGCCGCAGAGTACAATCTGGACGATCCCGTTCGTATGTACCTCAAGGAGATCGGTCAGGTCCGTCTGCTCAGTGCCGACGAGGAGATCGAGCTGGCCCGCCGCGTTTCCGAGGGCGATCAGGAAGCCAAGAACAAGCTGACAGAAGCCAATCTGCGCCTCGTCGTCTCCATCGCGAAGAAGTATTCCGGTCGCGGTCTGCATATCCTGGATCTGATCCAGGAGGGCAACACCGGTCTGATCCGCGCTGTGGACAAGTTCGACTATACGAAGGGCAACAAGTTCTCTACATATGCCACATGGTGGATCCGTCAGGCCATCACCCGCGCGATCGCGGATCAGGCCCGCACCATCCGCGTGCCTGTGCATATGGTGGAGGTCATCAACAAGGCCACCCGCTGCAACCGCAAGCTGGTGCAGGAGCTGGGCCGTGAGCCCACTCTGGAAGAGATCGCCAAGGAGCTGGATCTTCCCATCGAGAAGATCATCGAAGCCAACCGCACCGCCGCCGACACCCTTTCTCTGGACACCCCTGTGGGCGACGAAGAAGATACCACCATCGGCTCCTTCGTGGAGGACGACAACACCCTCGGCCCTGCCGATGCCACATCCAACACCCTGCTGGCCGAGGCGCTGCATGAGATCCTGAGCACCCTGACCGAGCGTGAGGCCGATGTGCTGCGTATGCGCTTCGGTATGTACGATGGCCGTACCCACACCTTGGAGGAAGTGGGCCAGATCTTCGGCGTTACCCGTGAGCGCATCCGCCAGATCGAGAACAAGGCGATCCGCAAGCTGCGCCATCCCTCCCGCGCCAAGAAGATCAAGGACTTCTACTGCTGAATGATATCCGTCCCTGCGGCATCCCGCCGCAGGGACTACTTTTTACCATAGTTCTCGACTATTTTTGCATTGTAGATCCGAAATATTTTTTGTATAATAATGATATCTCAACGCAAGGAGGGGTCCTGTTATGCGCGGCTACGAAAGCATCGTAACAGAGATCAGAAAAAAAGTATTCACGGAAGTGGCACGGCTGGCCTACGAGGGCGGCGACTATTCCCGTATCGAAGCACTGCCTTATAAATTGGTCCCCGGCGAGATCAACGAGAACCGCTCCAGCATCTTCCTCTCCCGTGCGATCGCCGGTGAGCGTGTGCGCCTTGCCATGGGTCTGCCCCTGCGCCCTGTGACGGAGCATAAGCCTCTGTCCGACGGCGTCAATGAGAGCGCCATCGCGGAAAAATACTATGACCCGCCCCTGATCAATATCATCACCTATGCCTGCAACGCCTGCCCCTCCAGACAGATGTATGTGTCCGATGTGTGTCAGGGCTGTCTCAGCCGCAGCTGCCAGCAGGTCTGTCCCAAGGGTGCCGTCTCCTTTGAGCGCGGCAAGTCTGTGATCGACCATGACAAGTGCATCCACTGCGGCAAGTGCGCGGAGGCCTGCCCCTACCATGCCATCATCCCGCTGGACCGCCCCTGTGAAGTCGCCTGCGGCATGGATGCCATCGAGCAGGATGAGCACGGCAGAGCCAAGATCAACTATGACAAATGCGTCTCCTGCGGTCAGTGCCTCGTGTCCTGCCCCTTCGGCGCGATCGTGGATAAAGGCCAGATCTTCCAGCTGATCCATGCCATGAAAAAGGGCTACAAGGTCTATGCCATCGTCGCCCCTGCCTTTGTGGGCCAGTTCGGTGACTATCTGACACCAGAAAAGCTCACCGCCGCCATGAAGCTCCTTGGCTTCGAGGGCGTGGTGGAAGTGGCTGTGGGCGCAGACCTGTGTACACTGGATGAAGCGAAGGAATACCTTGAACGCGTGCCGGAGGGCAATACCTATATGGGCACCTCCTGCTGTCCCGCCTGGATCTCCATGGTGGAGACCTACTTCCCCGACCAGACCGACCACATCTCCATGACCCTGACCCCCATGGTGCTGACGGCCCGTATGGTGAAGAAAGAGCATCCCGATGCCAAGGTCTGCTTCGTAGGGCCGTGCGCCGCGAAAAAACTGGAGGCCAGCCGTCCCCACATCCGAAGCGATGTGGACTTCGTGCTGACCTTTGAGGAGCTGCAGGGCATGTTTGAAGCCAAGGACATCTGGTACGCCGATGTGGTCGGCAACGATCCTCTGGACAAAGCCTCCGCCGACGGACGCGGCTTCGCTGTCTCCGGCGGTGTGGCCGCCGCTGTACAGAATGTGGTGAAGAAGCTGGCTCCCGAGGTGGAGATGAAGATCATGGGCGCGGAAGGTCTGCGGGAATGCCGCAAGATGATGATCCAAGCCAAAGCAGGAAAGCTCAACGGCTATCTGCTGGAGGGCATGGCCTGTCCCGGCGGCTGTGTGGCAGGCGCAGGCACGATCCGTCCCATCAAAAAGGCAACCATGCTCATTGATAAATATAAAAAAGAAGCTCCCGTGACCTCTGCCACCGAGAGCGAATACAAGGACCTTTCCGATCAGCTGGATTGATATGACGGTTTTCATGCGTAGGGCAGAGGCTTGCCTTTGCCGAAAAGACCCAAGACCTTGATGGTCTTGGGTCTTTCATTGTCAGCACCTGCATCGGTCAGCCATTGGTCGCCCCACGGTGCCATCGGCAATGCTTCACACCAAAGGCTCCTCTTGTTTTTTCCAGGGGGGGCACTCCAGAGTGGCTTCTCTTGGCCTGCGGCCAATTCACATTCAGCTGTCAGCAAAGCTGACTGTGGGGATAAAAACGGGCGGCCACGCAGGGCCGCCCCTACGGTGTTGTATGATAGTGCCTGTAGGGATCCGACCCATGTGTCTGTCCGAAAGTGCCTGCATGTCCTCTCAGTCAGTCTTTGATCCAACATATAAAAGAGCTTGCTGCGTTTGCAGCAAGCTCTTTTTATACAAGTCTATATCGACTTCAGACCGGTGCACGACCTCTGATCTTCAAAAACGCATCGATGCCGTCTTCATTATCATCTTTGACAACTCGTTCCCATAACGCTACATCGGAAATAGGCTTCGCGCCGTCACAAACAGTACCGGTATCCAGATATTCCTCATGATACCGTTCCTCAACAAATCCATCTGTCGCCTCATCAAAATAGATCTTCGACCACGCCCAGCCTTCACCCAGTTGGAATAAGTATCTCATATGTTGTCCCTCGAGAAAGCTGTTGTCAGCCTGACTTACTTCTCCAAACGCCTGCGGATGGCACGCACATCCGATGCCAGATTCAAGAATACCATAAATGCCGCATTCATCACGATGAACAGAAGGATGCCGATCAGCGTGACCAGCACGCCCAGCGCAGGCGATCCCTGTCCAAACACGACGCCTAAGATCAAAGACACGATACATCCACCAATTATCTCGATCCACGCCAGTGTTCGCAAAATCGAGATCCAACCGCCTTCGCTTGCCTTGCGTTCTTCTTCCCGCTTCCGTTCTTCTTCCTGCGCCTTCTTCTCTTCGTCGCTGATATAGCCGCCATTTCTCAGCACTTCCTGCAAATGATCACGAACTTCTGCATCGGGACTCATTTTTGCTCTTTTATACAAAAAATCACAGATTTCAAGTTTTTCCTGCTTGCTACAAGTCACATCAAACAATTTTTCAAATCTTCTCTCGCAACTATCACAAATATACTTCGGCTCCGTACCGTAAAGCAATACCGCAGGCTCAGAACCCAATTCCTGTCCACATACACAGCATCTCATAATTTTCTTTTCCTCCTATTTGTTGATTACGCAGCATCATTCGAGATCCATCCCCGAAATTCACATTCGCCGTTTACATTAAACAAACTATATTGGCCATCCGGAACAGCATCCATACCATAATACACACCATAATAGGTATCCTCAGCCGGTGTACCGGGCAGATAGATCAAAAATTCCTCTGCAATCTCAAATCCACGAGGCACATATATTGTGTATCGGTAACCGTCTTTATAATAGACCTCGCCTTTTTCCCGTTCCTGCGTCACACTTTCCACCTTGACAGACCAAACTGTTTCACTTTTTTGCACAGGCTGTGTAAACTTTCCGGAATATTCACAAACCCACGCAACACCGTTTGGATACTCCTCCCCGGTCTCACCGAGGTCGTAGTCATAGTAATATCCGGTGAAGCTCCCATCATCGGCAAGCTGGATCTTGCTTTCCCAACCGCCGGCACCGGAAGAGAAAATAAATTCCTCCGGCATCCGTGCAAAAAGCGTTTCCTCCACAGTCTGTACAGCATCTTCCTTCTGCGTTTCTTTTCCGGATGGCAATGTGATCCGCACCGTGGCACAGCCACTCAGAAGACAGACAAATGCCAGTATGAGCGCCGATATTTTCCACTTTTGCAGAAGGTTCTCCCTTTGCACGCTATCTTGATATTGGTGTTCCTTTACTTCGTATAGACCGAAACAGAAAGAACATTAGAATCTCTGATGACGATCTTCTGCCATGCATCCCAGGTGCCTTCATAGTGGATCGGTGCAGTCAAGTTCCACCCGAAGGCTTCCTCCTCGATCACTTCAACACTTGATGGGATCGTCACAGACCACAGTTCGCTATCCTGCAGCGCATAGGAATCGATGATTTTCGTCCCATTGGGGACCACCACATCCTTTGCCGCACCGCTGGGACAATACACCAATGTCATCGTCGGGCTATGGTACAGCATGCCATCGATGATTTTGTAATTTGAACCGTCAGAGACCTCGATGCTCTTGAGCTCATTGCAGCTGTAAAACGCGCCCGCTTCGATATTTGTTATACTGGAAGGGATATCTATTTGCGTTACGAACCAACAGTCGGCGAATGCACCTTTCGCGATAGTCTTTGTGCCCTCTGCCACCTGCACGACACCGCGGCGATAGCGTGGGCACTGCAGCAGCACGGTTTGATCTTTAGAATAGAGGCAGCCATACACACTTGCAAAATCCTCATTGTCTTCAGCTACATAAATATTTTGAATCGCACCGCCGCGAAATGCATATAGGCCAATCTTTTCCACACTGTGCGGCAGCGTCACATGCGTCAGAGCGGTATCGTAAAAGGCTTCTTCACCGATCTCCAGAAGGCTGTCCGGCAAAACGATTTCCTGAAATACGCCGCCGGAAAATGCTCGCGCACCGATCTCTTCCAATCCGTCGGGCAGGGAGACCTCGGTGGCCTTGTCGCAGAAGCAGAACGCATCTTCTCCGATCAGTGTGATACCTTGCTGAATCTCGATACTATATATCTGATGCTCCCAACTGTCGGAGTCCCATACATCACCGCCGTTTTGTGTCATTTCATCTGCGATTCTCCAGCCGTCATACATATCTCCCACGCCAGAGATCGTCAGATGTCCGTTTTTATCGACTGTCCAAACCGCATTCAAACCGCAGGTGCCTTGTGCTGCATAGGGGCTATCTTCTGCCTGATCTGTCTGGTCCAAAGGCGCCTCTGCAGAAACCTCGGTCTCCTGCACCGCAGCATCCTCCACAGGCGACTCGATCGTTTCCTGCATCGTCTCTTCTGTTGCTCCCGGCTTCTCAAATTCGATCTTGATGCATGCCGTCAAAAAAACAGACAACAATAACACCACCGGGATCATGTACCACTTTTTCATCACGCTCACCCTTTCTTTAATTATATAGACATATTTTAGCCTATACAGTTTATTAAATTTTAGCATGACAGCCTATACAATTCAAGTATAAATTAAATGGATAGGCAGGATCAGAATGGATTACTTCAAGATCGGACAACGAATCCGAAAGATCAGAAAAGCACGCGGCATATCTCAGGAAGAGCTGGCGGAAAAGATCGGGATCTCCACGACCCACATGAGTCACATCGAAACAGGCAACACAAAATTGAGCCTTCCGGTGTTCGTCGCGATATCCGAAGCGCTGGAAGTACGGACGGATGACCTGCTGCACGATTCTGTGAACGCCGACAGGAGCCGCTCTGTTGATGCGATCTTGGACTTGCTGGAAAACTGCAGCACACAGCAGATCAAGGTCATGGAAGACATCCTAAAGGCAGTAAAAGCCGCTATTTCCACGCATTTATGATCCACAGGCAGAAAAAACTGCAGCATCCTTTCGGGATGCTGCAGTTTTTCGTTTCTGGTTTATGCCAGTTTCTGCTCCAGCGCGGCCAGCTTCAGGCAGGTGCAGAACACATCCATGGCCTGCTCCAGCTCTTCCACAGGGGGCAGGCTGGGGGCGATGCGGATGTTGCTGTCCTGCGGATCCTTGCCGTAGGGGAAGGTCGCGCCTGCACCGGTCATGACCACGCCGGCTTCCTTGCACAGGGCCAGGGTACGCTTGGCAAGGCCGGGAACGGTATTGACGCTGACGAAGTAGCCGCCCTTGGGACGCTGCCAGGAGGCGATGCCCAGAGGCTCGATCTCAGTATCCAGCCAGCGCAGGACGCACTGGAACTTGGGACGCATGATCTCAGCGTGCTTCTTCATGAGCTTCAGGGTGTTCTCCTTGTCCTTGAGGTACAGGACATGGCGCAGTTGGTTGACCTTGTCGTAGGAGATGGTCTGGATGGTCAGCAGGCTCTCCATATACTTCTGATTATCCACAGAAGCCGCCATGACAGACACGCCTGCACCGGGCAGGGTGATCTTGGAGGTGGAGGCATACTCAAAGACCATATCGGGGTTGCCAGCTTCGCGGCAGAGGGTCAGGATATCGTCAAAGGGAACGAAGTCGCCGTCGAACTCATGGATGCAGTAGGCATTGTCCCACATGAGCAGGAAATCGGGTGCGGCAGGCTTCATCGCCGCGATGCGGCGGACGGTCTCAGCAGAGTAGACGATGCCGTCGGGGTTGGAGTACTTGGGCACACACCACATGCCCTTGACGGTGGGATCCTTCACAAGGCTCTCCACCAGATCCATATCGGGTCCGGTGGGGGTCATGGGGATATTGATCATCTCGAAGCCGAAGGACTCGGTGATCTTGAAATGGCGGTCATAGCCGGGGCAGGGGCAGAGGAACTTGATCTTCTCTTCCTTGCACCAGGGCTTTTCGGAGTGGAGCAGGCCGTGGGTATAAGCCTTGGAGATGGTATCGTACATGAGGGTCAAACTGGCATTGCCGCCGATGAAGCACTCCTCAGGCTTACAGCCAAGGAGCTCGGCGAACAGGCGCTTGGCGGCAGGCAGACCGGTCAGCTCACCGTAGTTTCTGGCTTCGATGCCGTCGCTGACGCACTGGGCAGGGTCTGTCAGCACAGTCAGGATATCGCTGACCAGATCCAGTTGGGCCTTGCCGGGCTTGCCGCGAGCCATGTTCAGGCTCAGCGCTCTGGCCTTCAGATCTTCATAGTGGCCCTTGACAGCCGCATATTCGTTTTTCAGTTCATCGATGGTCCTTGCAGCGTAAGTACTCATAATCTTCTCCTTTTTTATCTCGATCTCGCCTTATTTCCCATAGACCAGCACCGGTACACCGACCTCGATGTTCTCAAAGATCGGGATCACTGCTTCCTTGGGGGTATTGACACAGCCGTGAGAGCCGTTTTTCACATAGTTGGTGCCGCCAAACTTGGTGCGCCAGTCGGCATCGTGGATGCCCACTGTATAGCCGATAAAGCCGATCCAATAGTCCACATGGACATTGTAATCCGCACCCTCGAGCCAGCAGTTGGTGTCCTTGTTCTCCACCTTATAGAAGCCGGGAGGCGTGGGATAGCCCCAGGTGGCGCCGGTGACGACATCGGTGGAGACCACCACTTCATCGTCTTTGAAATAGGTCATCCTCTGGTTGGGGATATCGACCTCCACATATTCGCCCTCGATGGCGAAGGCCTCGCCCTTGCGCCAGCAGTACCAGACGGCTTCCATCTCGGTCTGCTCCAAGGACAGCAGCGCATCCTTCACCGCTTCGGCAGTGGCTTCCTTGTTGACCTCGTAGTCCACGAGGAGGAAATCGATGGGCTTCGTGCCGCCCACATATGCATCAAAGAGGTAGGGCGTGCCATCATAGCGGTATTCCTGATGCCAGCGATCCACGAACTCCCGGATCGTATCTTCCTCGACCTCGACCACGCCGTCTCCGGTCACATGCACCATACCGCGGATCTGATCGTTGCCGATCACGGCTTTCTCACCATGGAGATCCACGGTCAGCGTCAGATCCTTCAGTGCGTTATCCAGACAGCCCTCAAAATCGAAGTGGGCATTCTCCACCGTGACCTTGGGCTGCACATAGCACGCCTCCGCCGCCAGATCCACCACGGCTGCCGCAGGAGAACCGGCTCCGGCAGACATACCCCTGACCGCCTCGGTCAGCACCTGCTCCACCTTGCCGAGCTCCAGCTCAGTACCGGGGACCTCCGGGGTCACATAAAAGCGGCCATCCGTATATTCCATAGAGGCATCCTGCGGCGCATCACGCTCCACCTTCGCCAGATCCCGCAGGACAGGCTCCAGATCGATGCCATCCACAGCCACCGGCAGGGGCTCTACCACAGGCTCCTCACAGAAGAACCATCTCAGACGCTGGGCACCGGAGACCTGAGCGAACACATCGGGCTGCATCCGGGAATAGGAGGGATATCTGGCATCCAGCGCCTTCAAGGTGACGCCGCGCACGCCCAAACGATCCAGATCGTAAGTACCGACCGGTTCGCCGCTCTCCTCCACCGTCAGGGTCATTTTTCCGATGTTCTCACGCATGGCGGCATAGACCTCATAGACCTCCGCCTGCTTTTTTGTCGCCGCATTGGACAGCAGCATGACGACGCCCACAGCAGCGATCGCCAAAAGTATGACAGCGGCCAGGATATAGGCCGGGATCTTCCACTTTTTCACAAACATTCTCCCACTCTATTTTGATTTGATACCATTATATCTGTTATTTCGTCAAAAAGCAAACCGCCATTGTTGCCGAGGATCAAAAATTACAGCCGTATTTCTTGTGCAAATTCACAAATTATGATATAACATATGCAAACGAACAAAAAGGAGAACACTATGGTCACATTGGCACAGCGAATCGAAGCGCTCCGCACCAAGGAAGGTCTGACCCGTCCCGCCCTTTCGGCGGCTCTGGGACTTCCCCGGAACGCGATCGAAAAATTTGAAACGGGCCGTCAGACTCCCACCAAGGAGCAGCAGAACAAGCTGGCGGACTACTTTGGCGTGTGCCTCGCCTATCTGCAGGGCGAGAGCGACGACCCCACCCGGCAGGACACCTGGATGAGCCGCGCCCTCTCCGGTGCCTCGGCCCACGATGACGAGGATGAGCCTGCGCCCATCCGCCGTGCTCCTGCACCCAAGCCCAAGCCCTCCATGCAGAATCAGGGCTCTTCCGGCGGCATCCTGACGGCACTGCTCGCCAACAAAGCCTTCCACGACACCATCAAGGCTGAGATCCTGGAGGTCCTTCGCACCAAGGAGGGGCAGGACCTGCTTGCCCAGATCGTGAAAAAAGAGATCGACAGGCAGAAGTAGACCCACTTCTAAAAGATCCCCATGCTCCTGTGAGCATGGGGATCTTGATCTTTATTCTGCCTTGCTTTCGCCGGAGGGCTTATTCCCGGAAGGGCGTCTGCGGCGGCGGTGGCGGCTGCTGCCGGAGCCGGTCTTGCCGCCCTCTGCCTTGGGCGCAGCGGTCTCGGCAGGCTGCTTGGGCTGGGTCTTGGGACGGTCTGCCTGCTCACCGCCCTGCGGCTTGGGGCCTGCAGGCTTATTGCCCGAGGGACGCCTGCGGCGGCGGTTGCTGCTGCTCTTTTTGGCCTTTTCGGCAGTCTCCTCCTGCTCCAGAGCAGGCTCGGGCTTGATGGGCGGCATATCCTTGCCCTTGATGGTCACTTCGGGCAGAGGCTCGTCGCTGAGCTCCACGAACTTCTTTTTGGGGCGGGGCTTGGAGGAGATCGGTGCCAGATCCTTGGGGATGGGAGGATCGGTCTTTTTTGCCTTGCCGTTCCGCAGGACACAGATATCGCAGTTCTTATAGCAGCCCACCTTATCAGGCTCGTCCTCCATACGGACACGGACGCTCTGGCGCAGCAGATTCACATCGATGACCGTGCCGCGGCCATCCACCGTATCGACGAAGGATTCATTCTTGGGACTGGTCTTGATCAGATCCTCATAGGCCTCCTGCTCATACTTCAGGCAGCACATGAGCCTGCCGCAGGTGCCGGAGATCTTGGTGGGGTTCAGGCTCAGATTCTGGGTCTTTGCCATCTTGATGGACACAGGCTGGAAGTCATCGAGGAACTCCTTGCAGCAGAAGGGCCTGCCGCAGATGCCGAGACCGCCCACCATCTTTGCCTTATCGCGCACGCCGATCTGGCGCAGCTCGATGCGGGTACGGAACACGGAGGCAAGGTTCTTCACCAGCTCACGGAAGTCTACACGCCCCTCCGCGGTGAAATAGAAGATGATCTTGCTGCCGTCAAAGGCACACTCGGCAGACACCAGCTGCATATCCAGCCCATGGGCATCCACCCTCTGCTGGCAGATCGCCAGAGATTCTTTCTCCTTCTTCTCATTCTCCGCGTTGATCCGCTCATCCTTCTCTGTGGCGATGCGAAGCACCTTACGCAGGGGCTGCACCACATCCTTGACGCTGACCTCGTGATTGCCGCCGACACAGTAGCCGAATTCATGGCCTCTTGCCGTGTCGATGATCACATGGTCGCCTTCTTTGAGCTTCAGATGACCGGGATCGAAGAAATAGACCTTGCTGTTGGAACGGAACTGGATATCCACCACCGCGATCTTCTTCGGTCCGGCATCGGGAGCCTCCTCCACGGAGGCGTTGATGATCTCGTCTGTCATATCATATCTCCTTTATATCGATGGAACAAAATATCTTACAGGGTGGCCGCCAGCAGCCCGCAGATGTGGCCTGCACCGATATTGGCGGCGCAGCGGTCCATGGCTGTCTGGAGCGCTTTGGCGGCATCCGCCAGCTCCGGCGCTGTCCTGCGCCGCGCGAGGGCCATGGCATCGGCAGACCCGACAGTACCGGCCCGAACAGCCAAGGCTTCTGTCATGAGCCGCTTGAGGGCGGTCAGGCTCTTCAGGAGCTTGTCTCTGGGCAGCTTCTCCATGAACGCGAACACAGCCGTGATGCCGTAGCGGTCATTGTCCGCATAGGCGCGGACGAAGTCTGCCATCAGCGGGAAGGCATCCTCCCCTGTCAGATATTGCAGGGTCTGCCCCAGAAAACCGCCGCACCGCAGATGGGCTGCCCGCAGAGTCTGGAGGTCTGCACCGCCCGCATTGGCCTGCAGCCACACAGCCGCTGCCTCAAAGGGCACAGGCTCCATGCGGAGCTCCACGCTGCGGCTCCGCACCGTGGGCAGGAGCTTTTCGGCATTGGCAGTGAGCAGGAGGAACACCGCATAGTGAGGCGGCTCCTCGATCAGCTTCAAAAGGGCATTCTGCGCCTGCTCCGTCAGAAGATGGGCTCTGGGGATCAGATAGATCTTCTTTTTGCCCTCGTTGGGACGGATGAAGGCATCCTCCTGCACCTGACGGATCTGTGCCACCTGCACAGACTTTTTCTCCGAATCGTCCACCACGATCACATCCGGGTGGACACCGCCCTTGACCTTCCTGCAGCCGTCGCACTGCCCGCAGGGCACAGGCTGCCCCTCACATTGCAGCGCCTGCGACATATAGGCCGCCAGTGTCCGCTTGCCGGATCCCTCCGGGCCGCAGATCAGATAGCAGTGGGACTGCTTCCCCGACCGAAAGGACATGGAGAGCCGCTTTTTCAGTTCTTCATTGCCAAGAAGCACCCGGTCTTCCATACTTCGGCCCTTTCTGCGCACACTACGCCATAATATAGACCATTATAACAGCTCCCGAGAAAAATAACAACCACAAATGTTTGACAGTCGCCGTGGGAAACATTATACTAGAGACGAACAGGAGGAATGACTATGGAAAAGATCGCCAGCTTCACCATCGACCATCTGCTTCTGCAGCCGGGCGTGTATGTCTCCCGCCTCGACCGCATCGGAAAAGAAGCTGTTACCACCTTTGACCTTCGCATGACCAGCCCCAATGAGGAGCCTGTGATGAACACTGCCGAGATGCACACCATCGAGCATCTGGCGGCCACCTATCTTCGCAACCATCCCATCTGGCAGGACAAGGTCATCTATTTCGGCCCCATGGGCTGCCGGACAGGCTTCTATCTGCTGCTGGCAGGGGAGCTGACCTCCGGGGATATCCTGCCCCTGATGCAGGAGATGTTCGCCTTTATCCGCGACTTCGAGGGCGAAGTCCCCGGCGCATCCGCCAAGGACTGCGGGAACTATCTCGACATGAACCTGCCTATGGCAAAGTATCTGGCAGCTCGGTATCACAGGCTTTTGACAAACATCACCGCAGACCGTCTGGTCTACCCGGAGTAAGGAGCAAGCTATGAAAAAACTCGGTATCATCGGTGCCATGGATCTGGAAGTGGACGCCCTGAAAGAAAAAATGACGGATGTGACCGTCACCACCCGGGCAGGCATGGACTTTTTTGAAGGCAGGCTCTGCGGCGCGGATGCAGTCGTCGTCCGCTGCGGCATCGGCAAGGTCAATGCCGCATTGTGCGTGCAGGCCCTGTGCGACCTGTTCGCCGTGACCCATGTGATCAACACCGGCATCGCCGGTTCTCTCAATGCAAAGCTGGACATCGGAGACATCCTCATCTCCCGCGATGCCGTCCATCACGACATGGATCTGACCATCTTCGGCTATGCCCCCGGTCAGGTGGCAGGCCGCGAGACCAGAGAGTTCCCCGCAGACCCTGCCATGCAGGCGCTGGCTCTGCGGCTGTGCGCCGAGGTCAACCCCGATATCCACGCCATGTCGGGCCGCGTGGTCAGCGGCGACCAGTTCATCTCCGATGCAGGGGTGAAGGACCGGCTCATCACGGAGTTCGCAGGCGACTGCACCGAGATGGAGGGCGCCGCCATCGCCCATGGCGCAACGGTCAACGGCATCCCCTTCGTCATCATCCGCGCCATCTCCGATAAGGCCGACGGCAGCGCCGAGATGGATTATCCCACCTTCGAAAAGGCCGCCGCCCTGCGCTCTGCCAGGCTGGTGGAGGCCATCGCCGCAGCATTTTGATACGGGCTGCAAGCCATACCACCGCCGTCTGCCGACATTTGGCAGGCGGCGTTCGTTGTTATTGTATTGCATTTATCTTTGTTTTCAGATATAATAGTATAGTCTATGACTATAAATAAGCTGTCTTTCAAGACATCGCATATCAGATCGGAGTGATCCCTATCAGAAAGAAAGGTAAATTCGAACAGCCGCGGCAGTTCCCTGCCGAGCCTGTTTTTGACAAAGCAGCGCAGCCACAGCCGCCTGTCGATCCGGAAGCACCTACGATGGTCATCCCCCAGATCGATGCGGAGGATCCCGCGTCCTGCCCCACGGTCCGTCTGCCGGAAGTCCCACAGGCGCAGACCGAAGTGCCTCCCCCCGTCTCTGACGGACCGGACGCCCCTGAGAAAAAAAGCAAAAGATCCGGCAAAAAGCTGAGCGTCGGCATGATCCTGGGCATCATCGCAGGCGGACTGGTGCTGGCCCTGATCCTTGGTATGTTCATCTACGGCATCGTCCTCAAGTCCGGCAAGACCATCTATCCCAATGTGTATGTGGCAGGGATCGATGTGGGCGGCATGGAGCGCGCCGAGGCCATCGAGGCCGTCAGCGACGCGGTCCGTTCCTCCTACGCCTCTTCCACCCTGACCCTCGAGCTGCCGGACAGGACGCTGGAATTCACCCCCGACAAGACCAATGTGGCGCTGGATGCCGAAGAGGCGATCGATGAAGCGCTGGCGCTGGGTCGTTCCGGCGACCCCTTCTCTGCCGTGACCAGCTTCCTCTCCAGCCGCGTGCGGGAGCATTATGTGGATCTGCAGTCGGCGCTGGAGCTGGATACGGGATATATCCGCAGCGTTCTGGAGGAAGTGGCGGCAGAGGTGGAATCCTCTCCCTCCCCCAGCATCGCCCAGTATGACGAGACCGCCAAGGAGCTGGTCATCAAGGTCGGTCATCCCGAGCGGAGCCTGGATGTGGATGGTCTCTATGACGCCGTCTACGCCGCCTTCATGAGCAGCGATTTCTCCCCCATGCAGTGGGGATATGACGAAGAGCCAACCCGCCATATGGATCTGCAGCCCTATTTTGACCGCTACTGCACCGCCATGCAGGATGCCTACTATGACGAGGAGACCCACACGATCGTGGACTCTGTCCCCGGCTACGGCTTCGACATGGAAAAGACCCTGCAGAAGCTGGAGGAAGCCGAGCCCGGCAGTGAGCTGGTGATCCCCATGGCAGATCTGGAGCCTGCTGTCACCACCCAGGTGCTGGAGCAGGAGATGTTCGGCACAGAGCTGTTCGCCACCTCCACGGAGTATGTGGTCAACGCCAACCGCACCAAGAACCTGACCCTTGCCTGTCAGGCTATCGACGGGATCATCCTCAACCCCGGCGATGTGTTCTCCTTCAACAATGTGGTGGGCGAGCGCACAGCCGCCAAGGGCTATATGCCTGCCACGGTCTACTCCGGCGGCCTGAGCCTGGAAGAGCTGGGCGGCGGTGTGTGTCAGGTGGCATCGTCCATCTACTACTGCACCCTGCATCTGGATCTGGAGCAGGTCCACCGCGAGCCCCATCAGTATGTCGTCACCTATGTGCCAAAGGGCATGGATGCCACCGTCTACTGGGGCCATATCGACTATCAGTTCCGCAACACGCTGGATATGCCCATCCGCATCACCGCCAACACCGATAACGGCAATGTGAACATCGCCTTCCTCGGTGCTGAGGAGCTGGACTACTCCGTGAAAATGGAGACCGTCACGCTGGAGACCTATCCGTGGCGGGAGGTGGAGGAGCTGGACGAGACCAAGGAGCCCGGCTACCGTCAGGTGGACATCACCCCCTACACCGGCTACAAGGTCGTGACCTACAAGACCATCCTCGATGCACAGGGCAATGAGGTCTCCCGCGATCAGGAGGCCGTCAGCGTCTACTCCAAGCGTGACCAGAAGGTCATCGTGGGACCGCCGCTGGATGAGACCCCGGACGATCCCTTCGATCCCGACCTCTGGGGTCCCGGTACAGAGGATCCCGGCACGGAAGATCCCGGTACGGACGATCCCGGCGCAGAGGATCCCGGTACAGACGATCCCGGCACAGACGATCCCGGTACAGAAGATCCCGGCACGGAGGATCCCGGTACGGACGATCCCGGCACAGACGATCCCGGCACGGACGATCCGATCGAAGATCCCTTCGCAGGCTTTGGCGACTCGGAATAAATGATAAAAGCTCCCCGGAAGGAATGATCTTTCGGGGAGCTCGTTCATAAATATTTCACCTTTTCGGTAATAGTCACAAATATGGGCACACCGAGGGTCTTGAACTTTGGAAACTAACGATATATTCATAAAATCAAGAAAAAAGGGTTGCATTTCCGCGTTTTTTGGGTTAAAATATCCAGCGGATAGAAAGGCATGATGCAAATGCTCAACATCGTTCTGGTCGAGCCTGAGATCCCGGCCAACACCGGCAATAT
Source organism: Oscillospiraceae bacterium (assembly GCA_017440525.1). Taxonomy (GTDB): domain Bacteria; phylum Bacillota; class Clostridia; order Oscillospirales; family Oscillospiraceae; genus Avoscillospira. The sequence continues at coordinate 28,704 of JAFSHB010000053.1, forward strand.
CGCCCGCACCTGCGCCGCCACCGGCTCGGTGCTGCACCTTGTGAAGCCCCTCGGCTTCGACATCTCAGACAAAGCCGTCAAGCGCGCAGGGCTGGACTACTGGCATCTGGTGGATGTGCGCGTGTATGAGAGCTTAGACGACTTTTTCCAAAAGGCCGCCCCGGAGGAGCTTTGGCTCATGACCACAAAGGCCCCCCGGAGCTATGCGGAAGCGAGCTTCTCTTCCGACTGCTTCCTGCTCTTCGGCAAGGAGACCAGGGGGCTTCCCGAGGATCTTCTAAAGACCTACTACGACCGCTGCCTGCGGATCCCCATCCGGGCGGAGGCCAGGAGCCTCAATTTGAGCAACTCCGTTGCCGTGGTCGTGTTCGAGGCCCTGCGCCAGCAGGATTTCCCCCATTTGACAGATACGGGCTTGATGTCCGACTGGTAAATATGTGAACAACTCTTAATAGTTGATAGGAGGAATCATTCATGAATTACAACAAGAAGTCTGTGGAAGATATCGCAGTAGCCGGCAAGCGCGTTCTGTGCCGCTGCGACTTCAATGTCCCCTGCAAGGGCGGCGTCATCACCAGCGACAAGCGTATCGTCGCTGCTCTGCCCACCATCAAGTATCTGGTCGGTCAGGGCGCCAAGGTCATCCTGTGCTCCCACATGGGCAAGCCCAAGGGCGAAGTCAAGCCTGAGCTGAGCCTGAAGGTCGTGGCCGCCCGCCTGAGCGAGCTGCTGGGTCAGGAAGTCATCATGGCAGCCGATGTGGCAGGCGAG
>JAFSHB010000054.1 GCA_017440525.1 Oscillospiraceae bacterium
AGTGACGAGCTTCAGTCTGATACTCAACATGAGCGGTGTTGATGGTGATACCACGCTCTCTCTCTTCGGGAGCCTTGTCGATGGTGGAGTAGTCAACATAGTCAGCCTTACCCTGCAGACCCAGATACTTGGTGATAGCAGCGGTCAGGGTGGTCTTACCATGGTCAACATGACCGATGGTGCCGATGTTTACATGGGGCTTGTCTTTGATAAATTTCTGCTTTGCCATTGAAGTTATCCTCCTTGAATGGTATTTTACATTGTTTTGAATCTTACTTTGATCAAATTCCTCATACATCATACACGAAAAACTGTCGCTTGACAAGAGGAAATTATCAAATTATCCGCGGGAACGCTTTGCGATGATCTCTTCCTGGATGGACTTGGGCAGTTCGATATAGTGGCTGGGCTCCATGGCGTACTGGCCACGGCCCTGCGTAGAGCTGCGCAGATCCGTTGCATAGCCAAACATATTGGCCAGAGGCACATTGGCATCGATCTGAGTAGCGCCGTTTCTGGGCTCCATGCCAAGGACGGTGCCGCGGCGGGAGCTGACATCACCGACCACATTGCCGGTGTACTCATCAGGAACGATGATAGCGACCTTCATGATGGGCTCAAGGATGACAGGCTCAGCCTTGCGGCAGGCTTCCTTGAAAGCCATGGAGCCGGCGATCTTAAACGCCATTTCAGAAGAGTCAACTTCGTGATAGGAACCATCATACAGCGTGACCTTGACATCGACCACATTGTAGCCGGCCAGGACACCTGCCTGCATAGCACCCTGGATACCCTGATCGACAGCAGGGATATACTCCTTGGGAACGGTACCGCCGACAACAGCGTTGACGAACTCATAACCCTTACCGGATTCGTTGGGCTCAACTCTGATCTTGACATGACCGTACTGGCCCTTACCACCGGACTGACGAGCATACTTGGTATCCTGCTCGACGCTCTTGCGGATGGTCTCTTTGTAGGCGACCTGAGGTGCGCCGACATTGGCCTCCACCTTGAACTCTCTCAGCAGACGGTCAACGATGATCTCCAGATGGAGCTCACCCATACCAGCAATGATGGTCTGACCGGTCTCTTCGTCGGTGTAGGTGCGGAACGTGGGATCCTCTTCAGCCAGCTTCATCAGCGCGATGCCCATCTTCTCCTGACCGGCTTTGGTCTTGGGCTCGATGGCAACACGGATAACAGGCTCGGGGAATTCCATGCTCTCAAGGATGATGGGATGGTCCATATCACAGAGGGTATCACCGGTGGTGGTATTCTTCAGACCAACAGCGGCGGCGATATCACCGGAATAGACCATGTCGATATCTTCACGGTGGTTGGCGTGCATCCGCAGGATACGGCCCATACGCTCACGGTTGTTCTTGGATGCGTTGAGCACCGTAGAGCCGGAGGTCAGGGTACCGGAATAGACGCGGAAGAAGCACAGCTTACCAACATTGGGGTCGGTGGCGATCTTAAACGCCAGCGCGGAGAACGGGGCATTGTCATCAGACTCACGCTTGTCCTCTTCACCATCGAGGGTGGTGCCGGTGATGGCAGGCACATCGAGGGGAGAGGGCATGAAAGCCACGATGTTATCCAGAAGCTGGATAACGCCCTTGTTCTTGTAGGAAGTACCGCAGCAAACGGGGACCATGCGGACACCGATGGTGCCCTTGCGCAGAGCACGCAGGATCAGCTCTTCGGGGACATCCTCGCCCTCCAGATAGAGCATCATGATCTCTTCGTCCTCTTCGGAAACGGCATCCATGAGCTTTTCACGGTACTCAGCAGCCAGATCCGCCATATCGGCAGGGATCTCTTCCTCACGGGCATCCTTGCCCAGATCATCATAGAAGACGATCGCCTTCATCTTGATCAGGTCGATGACGCCCTTAAAGTCGGCTTCGGAGCCGATGGGCAGCTGAACGGGAACTGCATTGCACTTCAGACGTTCATGCATCATGTTCAGGACATTGTAGAAGTTTGCACCCATAATGTCCATCTTGTTGACATAGACCATGCGGGGAACATGGTACTTGTCAGCCTGACGCCAGACGGTCTCAGTCTGGGGCTCGACGCCGCCCTTGGCACACAGGACGGTAACAGAGCCGTCCAGCACACGCAGAGAGCGCTCGACTTCCACAGTGAAGTCGACATGGCCGGGAGTGTCGATCAGGTTGATGCGGTGACCATTCCAGAAGCAAGTAGTTGCTGCGGAAGTAATGGTGATGCCACGCTCCTGCTCCTGGGCCATCCAGTCCATGGTAGCAGTACCATCGTGGGTCTCACCGATCTTGTAGTTGACGCCGGTGTAATACAGGATACGCTCGGACGTCGTGGTCTTGCCAGCATCGATATGAGCCATGATGCCAATATTTCTGGTGTTCTCGAGGGAATACTGTCTAGGCATAACTTAGCTCCTTTTTCTTTACCAGCGGAAATGAGAGAAAGCCTTGTTGGCTTCTGCCATTTTGTGAGTATCCTCGCGCTTCTTGACAGCAGCGCCGGTGTTGTTGCAAGCATCCATCAGCTCGCCGGCCAGACGCTCTTTCATGGTCTTTTCGCTGCGCTTGCGGCTGTAATCAGTCAGCCAGCGCAGACCCAGAGTCTGACGACGGTCGGGACGGACTTCGATGGGCACCTGGTAGTTAGCACCGCCTACACGACGGGTCTTGACTTCCACGGTGGGCATGATGTTTTCCATAGCCTGAGTGAAAGCCTCCAGGCCATTCTTGCCGGTCTTCTCTTCGACGATCTCAAATGCGCCGTAAACGATCTTCTGTGCAACACCCTTCTTGCCATCCAGCATGATGCTGTTGACGAGCTTGGTGACCAGCACGGAATTATACATAGGATCCGGCAATACTTCTCTCTTGGGAACATTACCTCTTCTGGGCACTTCGCTTCCCTCCTTCATAAAATGATTTCATAGGTACTTCGAAAGTGTAGTTCTTTCGTTGGTGCCTGCCAAGAGGTCTATCTATGTTAAACCACTCAGCAAGGCGATGCCTTGCGATAAGGCATTGGGAGATTCAAATTTGGTTGGCTTGAAATTACTTCTTGCCGGCCTTGGGTCTCTTTGCACCGTACTTGGAGCGAGCCTGCATACGGCCCTGGACGCCCTGAGTATCAAGAGTACCGCGGATGATGTGGTAACGCACACCGGGAAGATCCTTGACACGGCCGCCTCTGATCAGCACGACGGAGTGCTCCTGCAGGTTGTGGCCGACACCGGGGATATAAGCGGAAACTTCAAAACCGTTGGTCAGACGCACACGGGCGATCTTACGCAGAGCGGAGTTGGGCTTCTTGGGGGTGGTGGTACGGACAGCGGTGCAGACGCCTCTCTTCTGAGGAGAAGACAGATCGGTGGCACAGTTCTTCAGGGTGTTCATACCCTTCTGCAGAGCGGGAGCGGTGGACTTGTAGGTGACCTGCTCACGACCCTTACGAACGAGCTGGTTAAAAGTAGGCATAGTTTTCCTCCTTTCTCAAATGTTTGCTGTAACAGCATTTATTTTATCCCGAAATATACAAGATATTCCGTTGGGACCAAAATCATTCGGCTTCGGCCAGCAGACCGGCTGCCGAAGCACCCACGGAGATACCGCAGGCTTTTCCGAGCTCTGCCATGGATGAGACCCAGATCAGTTCCGCACCGACCCGGCCGCACTCAGCCTGCAGAGGCTCCGTCAGATGAGGGTCGGCATCCAGAGCGGCAAAGACCGCTTCGATCTGCCCCTCTCTGAGCGCTCTTCGAAGCTGCTTGATGCCGACGACCTTGCGCTGTGTATTGAGTCGTTCGAGCATTGCAAGCGACCTCCAGTCAGAATTTTGGGCATACGCCCACACAATTAAGCATTATAGCAGTTGAACTAAGTTTCGTCAACAAAAATCATTCAAAGATCACAAAAAAATTTTTTAGTCGCGCATAAGCTTCTTTCTTGCGATGTTGATCGTGCCTTCCTGCATGGAGTTGATCCACTGCAGGCTCTTGCCGCAGCCGAGGGCAACACAGGTATCAGGGCTGTCCGCGACCACGCAGGCGATCTTCGTGCGCTCGCGCAGCATCACATCGATGCCCCAGATCTGGCTGCCGCCGCCGGTCAGGACGATGCCGTTGCGGTCGATATCCGCCACAAGCTCCGGGCTCGTCTGCTCCAGCACCGCCACGACCTCTTCCACGATCGCACGGGCGGGGCGCTGCAGCACCTCCATGAGCTCCGAGGATGTGACTGTGACCTCCTTGGGAAGGCCTGTACGCAGATCGCGCCCCTTGACTGTCATGGAGAGCGCCCGGGGCCTTGGGATCACACAGCCGATCGTGGTCTTGATATCCTCCGCCGTATTGGCACCGATCAGCATACCGTGCTGACGGCGGATGTAAGCGATGATCGTATCATCGAAGGTATCACCTGCGATCTTGATCGAGGAAGAAACTGCGATATCATTGAGGCACAGTACCGCGATATCCGTCGTGCCGCCGCCGATATCCACCACCATGCAGCCGTTGGGGCCGCTCAGATCAAGACCGGCGCCAAGACCGGCCGCGAAGGGCTCCTCGATCAGATACACTCGCCGGGCACCGGCTTCCATGGCAGCCTGGATGACAGCACGCTCCTCCACCTCCGTGACACCGCTGGGGACACAGACCACCACTCTGGGCTTGACCAGCGCATAGCGGATGATCTTCTTCAGGAACTCTGCCAGCATGCGCTCCGTCATCTCATAGTCCGAGATCACACCGTTGCGGAGCGGACGCACCGCGATCACATTGCCCGGCGTACGGCCCAGCATATTTCTCGCGGCTGCGCCGACCTGCAGGACCTTGCCGTTGTTCTTATCGATGGCGACGACAGAGGGCTCACGAAGCACGATGCCCTCCCCTTCCGCGTAGACGAGGACATTGGCTGTGCCAAGGTCGATCGCCAGGTCTCTGGAGAGTTTGTAATTCTTACGATCCTTTAAAAATTTCAGCATGATCTTCACCTGCTCATTTATTATTGTGCCGTGCGGCAGCGATCGCGGCGCATACGAGCTCACCGCTCCCTGCCAGCCGCAGTATCTTTCCGCATTCTGAGATCGTCGCGCCGGTGGTCAGCACATCATCCACCAGCAAGATCTTCTTTCTCTGATAACGATCGGGCCTGTATGCCTGATAGGCATCCAGCACATTGGCACGCCTCGCCGCGTCACCGGACATCCTCGACTGCTTCTCCGTATGACGCACCTTTTTCAATGTCGCGAGGCAGTCCGAGCCCACTTCCTTCGCAAGTGCCTTAGCCAAAAGCTCACACTGGTCGAAGCCTCTGGCCCACCGTCTTCGAGGAGAACACGGCACCCACGATATGACATCATACATACCTTTCAGTTCCGCCTCGACCGGGACCGACATCCATCTGGCATATTGCTGTGCATAAGCCTGCATCCCATAGAATTTGAAGCGCAGGATCGAGTCACGGATATGTCCTTCATAGTAAAACGGCGCAATGCCCTTTACAAAATACTTGACGCTCCGCAGTCCGCCCTCGTGCTTCGGCAGATCATGACCGCACCGTCCGCACAAGAGGTGCGTTGACTCATCCAGAAGGCGATGACAGAGCATACACTTCGGCGGATACAGAAGGTCCAGCAACCATTGGATCAGCGCTCTCATCAGAGCTTCTCCTGCAGACGCAGCTTCAGACCGCTGTACCGTCTCGCCTGACGGTCGTTGGCGACCATGTAGGCGATGACTTCCTCATTGCCCACGATGATCAGCAGCTCTCTCGCTCTCGTCAGCGCCGTATACAGGACGCTCCTCGTCAAGAGGTACTTCGAGCCCTGCCACGCCGCCAGTATCACAGCGCGATACTCACTGCCCTGACTCTTATGCACCGTCATGGCATAGGCAAGCTCCAGCTCGTTCAGCATGGCAAAATCGTAATCCGCAACACGGTCGTCAAACTCCACAGTGACCGTCTCCTGCTGATGATCGATCGAAACGATCTTTCCGATATCGCCGTTAAAGATCCCTGTTCCGGCAGAAGATCCGTCCGTTTTCTTCCATACGATATCATAATTGTTGCGAATCTGCATCACTCTGTCTCCCTCACGGAAGGTCACGCCGCCGTAAGCCCGCTCTTTTTTCGCCGGAGACGGCGGGTCCAGCACCTGCTGCAGACAGCGGTTCAGTTCGGCCGTTCCCGTATCGCCTTTTCTGGTCGGTGTGAGCACCTGGATATCTCCCGGCTCGATCCCCATATTCCGGGGGAGCCTTCTGACACAGAGATCCTGTATCGTTTGGATCACATCCTCGGAGGAGCGGCTCTTCAAAAAGAAGAAGTCCTTATCCCGCGCATTGAGGACCGGCATCTCACCACGGTCCACAGCATGGGCATTCATGACGATCAGGCTCTCCTGCGCCTGACGGAAGATCTCAGTCAGCCGGACCGTCGGTACGATCTGGCTGCGGATCAGGTCAGAGAACAGGTTGCCGGGACCCACTGAGGGCAGCTGGTCCGGATCTCCCACCAGGATCAGGCGGCATTTGGACGGCAGTGCACGAATGAGCGACTGCATCAGGAGGACATCGACCATGGAGGTCTCATCCACCACCACAGCATCCGCATCCAGAGGCATATCCTCATCATGGTAGAAGCAGGCAGAACCTGTCTCCGAATCGTACTGGGCCCCCAGCAGCCGATGGATGGTCGATGCTTCGCAGCCTGTGCACTCGCTGAGCCGCTTTGCCGCACGGCCTGTCGGTGCAGCCAGGAGCGTCTTGAGCTCCAGTTTCTCGAACAGCCGCAGGATGCCGGCCATCGTCGTGGTCTTGCCTGTGCCGGGACCGCCTGTCACGATCAGGATCTGCCGCTGAGCAGCAGTCCGTATGGCTTCGAGCTGCTTGTCCGCATAGGAGATCGCCGTCTCCTGCTGGATCTGCTCCACATAGCGGTCGATCTTACTGTTTTTGATCGGCGCGGCAGCAGACATCCGAAGCACACAGGCTGCAATATCCTGCTCCGCCTCTCTGATCTGCGGCAGATAGCAGGCCTCGACCGAAGCGATCGGCTCTATGATCAGCTGTTCTTCCTGCATGAGCCGCTCGATCCCATCAAACACGATCCGCTCCTCCAGATGGAGCAATGCAGCCGTGGCCGCCGCCAGCTTTTCCTTTGGGATGAAGGTATGACCATTGTTCTGATTAAAGGTCAGTTCATAGATGATACCGGCTTCTACACGGCGCTCATCATCAGCCTCCACGCCCTGCGCCAAAGCAAAGGCATCCACCGCCGCCAGCTCCGCACCAAAATACGGCATGGTGAGCATATAGGGATCGTCACACAGGGCATCGACGGCAAATTCTCCGTAGGCCCGGTACAATCTGATCGCCAGTTCTGCTGGGAGACGGTGCGCCGATAGGAACTCGATCAGGCGGCGCATACCGACCTGCTGCTTGAAGCTCTCAGAAAAGCTCCTGGCTTTGGACAAGGAGATCCCTTCGATCTGTGCCAATGCTTTGGGATCGTTTTCCAGAACATCCAGACTGCGTTCTGCAAAGGCTGTGACGATCCGCTGCGCGGTCTTGGGGCCGATGCCTTTGACCGCGCCGGAAGATAAGTATGCAAGGATCTCATCAGAGGTCTCCGGCATGAGCCGCTCAAGCACTTCCGCCTCGAACTGCCGCCCATAGGTGGCATGAGAGATCCAGCGGCCTGTGATCGACAGCCGCTCCCCCACCACCGTCATAGGCATGGAGCCAACGACCGTCACCAGTTCTCCATCCTGAGAACGCAGACGCAGGACCGTATAACCGTTTTCGGTATTTTGAAAGACGATGGCACTGACCGTGCCATAAAGGATATCCTGTTCCATCGCATACTGCTCCATTCTGATCTTACATTATATTCTACTACGATCTTATCTTATTTTCAAGCCAATGGTGCAAGACATCCAGATGATCTTCCATGACCTCATGGGGACAATAGTTGAGCCATCCATAGCTGCGGCACAGATGCTGCACGGTCATGAGTCCCTGCTCTGTCAGTCCGCAGTCTACGATCACCAGCTGACCGCCCTGTTTTTTCCCATCCCGCAGCCATCCATACCCACGGACCCGCTGCTCCAGCCCATCTCCATTTCCCCGCGCAAAATAGAATGAGACCATATCCTCATCGAACACAGGCATCAGCAGAAGACCGAACAAGGCCCAGAGCGCCACCCCAAAAACGAATGCAAAGACGAATACGATCAGACATTCCACCAACATCCGCTCACCTCCTGCGCCATTTTATGCAAAAAAGGACCGGAGCGTGATGCCCACGCTCCGGATACTTTTCAGTTCAGCCGATCTGCCATAGACGCATTGGCCTTTTTCATGGTCTTTGTAAGGAAGAACGCGCTCAAGATCAAAGAAGCCAGTTCCGCGATCGGGAACGCGAACCAGACCATCGTCAGCACACCGCTCTTCGCAAGGAGCCACGCCGCAGGCAGCAGCACCACGAGCTGACGACAGACGGATGTGATCAGGCTGTAGACAGGACTGCCGATCGCCTGACACACAGAGCCTGCGATGATACAGAAGCCTGCCAGGAACAGATGGGTGGCGATGATACGAAGCGCCGGGACACCGATCTGCAGCATCTCCTCCGATGCATCGAACAAGGACAGCAGGAAGCCGGGAGCAGTCTCCAGCAACACTGTGCCAAGCGCCATGATGGTCATGGAGGTACAGATCGTCAGGATCACCGTCTTCTTCACGCGCTCCGGCTTGGCCGCACCGTAGTTATAGGAGATGATAGGGACCATACCATTGTTCAGACCGAAGATCGGCATGAAGATGAAGCTCTGGAGCTTGAAGTACACACCAAATACCGCAGTCGCTGTGGTAGAGAACACGATCAGGATCTTGTTCAATCCAAATGTCATGACAGAGCCGATGGACTGCATCACGATAGAGGGCAGGCCAACAGAATAGATCTCCGTTCCAACTTCCTTATCCCAACGGATCATGGACAGGCGGATCCGGACCTCAGGATTCATCTTCAGATCGAAGATCAGCGCCACGATACAGGCGGCGATCTGTCCTGTGACAGTCGCAACAGCAGCGCCCTTGACCCCCAGAGCAGGCAAACCGAACAGTCCGAAGATCAAAATAGGATCCAGGATGATATTGATCACAGCACCGATCAGCTGTGTGATCATAGCAAGACCTGTCCGACCGGTGGACTGCAAAATTCTCTCAAAGCAGAACTGACCGAAGATACCGAAGGAGAACATCAGACACACAGAGATATAGTCTGTACCGTACTCCACGATGGCGGCATCTGTGGTCTGCGCCATGAAGAATGGACGAGAGAGGAACGCACCGACCAGCGCGAACACCACTGCGCTGCAAACGAACAGGAAGATACCGGTATTGGCGGACCGATCGACCATATCCTGATTTTTCTCTCCAAGGGATCGGGATAGCACGGCATTCATACCGACGGCCGTGCCGCTGCCCACTGCGATGCAGAGATTCTGCAGAGGGAACGCCAAAGAAACTGCCGTCAGCGCATCCTCGCTGAGCCATGCAACGAAGATGCTGTCTACTACATTATAGAAAGCCTGTACCAGCATGGAGATCATCATAGGGATCGCCATATTGGCAAGCAATCTGCCCACCGGCATGACGCCCATTTTATTTTCCTGGATCTGACTCATAGGATATCTCCTTCCGTATTGAATGCGGACCATGGCAGCTCAGACGGCGGCTCCTTGGAACATACCATCCGTTCTCCCGTGACAGGATGACGGAATACCAGTGCCGCCGACCAAAGGCCAAGTGCAGAGGATGTGTCCTTCCCGCCGTAGCGTCCGTCTCCCACCAGGGGGAGCCTCCGGGAGGCGAACTGGACACGGATCTGATGGGTACGACCCGTATGGAGCCGAACACGGACAAGTGCCTGCTCCCCTGCCGTTTCGAGGAGCTCATAGCTCAGCTTCGCCGGCTTGACGCCTTTTCGGAGCCTTTGCACCACATAGGTCTTGTTTTTCGTCTTATCGTGGAAAAGGAGATCTTCCAGCACACCGGATGCCTCCTGCGGGATGCCGCGAAGCACTGCCAGATAGATCTTCTCAAGACTTCGCTCCTGCACGGCACGGCTCAGACCTGCCGCCGCAGCGGCGCTGAGGCCATAGACCATCACGCCGCTGACTGCCTTATCCAGACGATGCACCGGGTAGACAGCCGCAGCACCCAACTGCTTCTTTATGAGCCCCGGCATATCCTCGCCTTTTCCCTCCTGCGAGAGTATGCCTGCAGGCTTGATACACACGACGATATGCTCATCGCGATATAAGACTTCTATCATACAGACGCCTCCGGCACAAACTTACGACATCATACCACATTTTGCATAAAGGTGCAAGTTGCAGTTGTCAAACAAGCAGTTTTATGCTACCATATCACACAGAAAGAAGGCGTGATACCATGCGTGTCGCAGATGTGCACACACATATTTTCCCCGATAAGCTGGCGGAGAAAGCCTCCGATGCCATTGGGATCTTTTATGATAAGCCGTCGAACCACACGGCATCTTTGCAGGTCTTGAAGGAGCAGGAGGCACTGGCCGGTATCGACTATTTCCTCGTCTCCGGCTCTGCCACCTCGGCTGCACAGGTGGCGCATATCAACGAGTTCATCGCGCAAAGCACCGCCGGGACGCCCAACATCATCCCTTTCGGGAGCCTGTTCCCCACCATGGAGGACTGGGAGCCCGCGTTGGAGGAGATGCTCGCACTCGGCATCCGCGGCGTGAAGATCCATCCCGATTTTCAGAAGATCGATATCGATGACCCCAGAGCCGTGGAGATGTACCGCGCCATCGCGAAGGCCGGGCTCCCCGTTTTGTTCCACACAGGCGATCCGAGATACGAGCATTCCGCACCGGAGCGGCTGGCGAATCTCATCCGTCAAGTCCCGGATCTGATCGCCATCGCTGCCCATTTTGGCGGATGGGGCTCCTGGGACCGGGCCTGTGAGCAGGCTCTGCCGGAGAATGTCTACTACGACACCTCAAGCAGTCTGATGTATATCGAAAAAGAGCGGGCACTGGAGCTGCTGGACAAGCTGGGCGCGCACCGCTTCCTCTTCGGCTCGGATTTCCCCATGTGGTCTCCAAAAGAAGAGCTGGAGCGTTTTCTGGAGCTGGATCTGGACAGACCGACACAGGAGAAGATCCTGTTCGGCAATTTTGAATCTCTGTTTTTAAAATAGGAAGTGTTTTTTCATGAGCATACATGACGGCCATCGTGAGCGATTGACCGAACGATATCTCACCTATGGGCTCGATGCTCTGGAGGAGCATGAGGTATTGGAGATGCTTTTGTTTTATGTGATACATCGAAAAGATACCAATCCCATCGCCCACGCCCTGATCCGCCGCTTCGGCTCCTTAGCCAATGTGATGGATGCTTCCATCAAGGAGCTGCTGGAGATCGACGGTATCGGTAAAAAGGCGGCGATCCTGCTGCAGTTAGCCAAGCCCATGTGCAGAAGGTATCTGATCTCACAGGCAAAGGATATCAGCAAACTCGATACCCTGGAAGCCTGTGTGGATTATCTCAGACCTCATTTCTTCGGCGCGAAGGATGAGCATGTCCTCCTGCTGTGCCTTGATGCCAAGTGCCGTCTGCTCTGCTGCCGCGAGCTCGCGTCCGGCAGCTCCATCTCCACAGATCTCCCCATCCAAAAAGCCGCAAAGCTGGCGCTGGAGAGCCATGCCGTCTCGGTGGTCCTTGCTCACAATCACCCCTGCGGCGATGCCATGCCCTCACCCGAAGACCGGCATTCCACGATCATGTTCCGCGATGCCATGCAGGCCATCGGCGTGTTCCCGGCCGACCATATCATCATCGCCGCCGACCGGTTCACTTCCATGCGGCAAAGCAATTTTTTCGATATGGCTTGACATCCCTGCTTCTCCGCGCTATACTCTTTTTGAACCGTACAATCAAACACAGGGGCGCTGGATGTAATTCCGGCTGAGATCGACAGGTAGTACCCTGCCGTGTCCCTTGACCTGATCCGGGTAATGCCGGCGTAGGAAGCTGTTTCATCATTGCGATCGCTTTGCTTCGTACCGCACTACCGTTTGGTCGTGCGGTATTTTATTTCAGGAGGTCGAATGATGAAAACGACACACACTTCCCACCACACCGTCCGCTGTCTTTGCGAAGGAGCGCTGATGATCGCGCTGGCTGAGATCCTCAGCTTCCTGCCTTTGTATAAGATGCCGTGGGGCGGCTCCGTCGATCTGGCTATGCTGCCGATCTTCCTGTTCTGCGCCAGATGGGGCTTTGGACCCGGCATGGCCGTCAGCACAGCACACGCTATTTTGCAGACCCTGTTCGAAGGCGGTATCGCCATCGGCTGGCAGAGCATCGTGGGCGATTTTCTGCTGGCCTATATGGTGCTTGGCTTCGCAGGCCTGTTCCGCGGCATCAAAGGCGGCTACTACTGGGGCGCGATCGTTGGCAGCGTTCTGCGTTTCCTCGTCCACTATGTGGTAGGCGCCACGATCTGGGCCGAGTATATGCCGCCTGCATTCTTCGGCATGACCATGACCACGCCCTGGCTGTATTCCGCTCTCTATAACGGCGCCTATATGCTCCCCGACTGCATCATGGTCCTGATCGTTGGTCTCCTGCTGATGAATACCCCGGCAAAAAAGTATCTGCTTCCCTACGAAGGATAAAGAAAAGTCCGCAGGATCGCCTGCGGACTTTTCATGTTCTCAATGTTCGAAGATAGTATTTTTGCTCTTCTGTGATGCGAAAGCTCTCCACGGCCTTTTGTATGGTCTTGTTGTGGACCCATGGCGTGAGCTTCCCGTTTTGCAGGTATCCGATGACAGCATCATACTGCTTTGCAAGGGCTGTTGCAAAGTACCAGGCGATCATCATGTTTACATAATAGTCATTACCGCAAACCGATGCGACCATTTCAGGATATCTCTCGGAGAATGCCTCATCCAAATAATGGACCATGAGCATCTCGATGGCGAACCGCACCGTATAGGGATGCTGCGCGCCAAGCCAGCGCTCGATATGCTCCGACAGTTCCGCCTTATGCTTCCTGAAGCATTTGGGACGCAGGCTGTCACAGACTGCCCAGTTATCCACATAGGGCAAAAATGCGTCTACCTCCGCGATGCATCGGTCAAAGGACCGGATGCCCTCGATGCAGAACGCATGGAGCATATCCTCCTCATGGTAGCTGTGGGGCAGCGGACCGAGATCTTCGACCCTGAGCTCCTTCGCCAGAGCCCGCAGCCGGGGCACTCTGACTCCGATGATCGTGCGGGGATCCACCGTAGGCAGCAGCCCGGCATTGAAGTCCCGGTAGCGAAGATCTTGCAGGGCAAACAGACGGTCTTTCATCAAAGCACTTCCCTCAGTGCCCGGATATAGTCCGGGTCGGTGCCGCAGCAGCCGCCAAGGATGGATGCACCGGCCTTTTTCAGCTCCAGCATCCCCTTTGCGAACTCCGCAGGGGCCATGGAGTAGACCGCATTGCCAAGATCATCGATGTTGGGCATGCCCGCATTGGGCTTGGCGATCACAGGGATGGTCAGGCTCTTAGCCAATACATGGACCACCGCACCCATCTGATCGGGACCGCAGGAGCAGTTGATACCAACGGCATCTGCACCGAACCCCTCCAGCTGCGGCGCGGCATCATAGATACTGCCGCCAAAATAGAGCATACCGTCTGAGGTGACGGAGAACGAGCACATCACAGGAAGATCCGAGACCATCCGGCAGGCCTCCAGCGCCGCCATAGTCTCCTCCAGCCCCATCATGGTCTCGATCACATACAGATCCACGCCGGCCTCTTTCAATGCCTCGGCCTGACGGGTATAGACCTCCAGCAGATACTCATAGGAAAGCTCCGGCTTGCCCACAGTGGTCATGTCACCGGCCACATAGACCTTTTCGCCTACTGCTTCCCGCGTCAGCGCGACCAACCTGCTGTTGATCTCTTCCAGCCGTTCCCCAAGTCCGTGCTGGGCAAGATAGGGTTCGCTGGCTGTAAAGGTCGGCGCATAGACGATCTGACTGCCCGCCTCGGCATAACACCGCTGTAAGCGCAGGATGGCTTCGGGATGCTCCAGGATCCAGCTTTCGGCACATACGCCGCGGGGCATCCCTGCTTTCATCAGATTCGAGCCGGTGGCACCATCTAAGATCACCGTACCAAGGGCTTTGAACATCTCTTTCGTCATATCATAGCTCCTTTGCTCTGGCAAGCACTTCACAGAGCAAATGCCAGGTCCGCTCCGTGGAGGCTACATTCAGCCGCTCCTGCGGAGAGTGGATATGCTCCATATCAGGGCCGATGGACACACAGTCCAGGCCCGGGAGCTTACCGGCGAAGATGCCGCATTCCAGCCCTGCATGGATCGCCTCGATCTGAGCCTTCTTCCCGGTCTGCTCTTCATAGACCTTCGCCACCAGCTCGCGGAGCTTGCTGTCGGGCTTATATCCCCACCCCGGATAATCACCGGCAAAGGTGGTCTCACCGCCCAGAAGGACAGACAGACAGTCGATGCGATCGCAGATCATCGCCTTCTCCGTTGCCACGCTGCTGCGGACGGAGAAGGATGCCACGGCCTGATGCTCTTCCAAGCGAAGGATCCCAAGGTTGAGCGAGGTCTGCACCAGTCCCGGGATATGATGGCTCATGGTCTGCACACCGTTGGGCAGGATCATCAGAGCGGAGGTCACTCTGGCTGTAGCCGCAAGGGTCAAAGCAGGCACTTCACCGCAGGACACTTCCCCGCTCTGTACCGAAAGTTCACGATCCGTCGCCCGATATTCACTGCAGAACACCTCGCTGTAGGCCGCAGTGATGGCGACCAGACGCTCGGCCTCCTCTTCCGGCACCAGCACCTTCGCCTCACAGGAGGCGGCGATCGCATTGTCCGCCATACCGCCGGAAAGCTCCACCAGACGGAGCGCCATCTCACGAGAGATGCCGTATAGCAGGCGCCCCATGAGCACATTTGCATTGGCACCGCCATCGATGATCTTGATGCCGGAATGCCCGCCAACAGCACCCTTGACCGTCAGACGGAAGCAGCGGCCGGAAGTGGGCTCACGCTCGATCGGGATGTGGCAGTTGGCACGCACACCGCCTGCACAGGAGACGGTCAGGATGCCCTCATCCTCACTATCCACATTGATCATATAGCGGCCTTGCAGCATATCGGTCTGCAGCGCCGCAGCACCCAGCAGGCCGATCTCTTCATCGACGGTCAGCACGACCTCCAGACGGGGATGGGGCAGCTCCTCCGAATCCAGCAATGCCAGCGCCATGGCGACAGCAATGCCGTCATCGCCGCCGAGGGTCGTCCCCTCCGCCCAGATCCATTCGCCGTCAGTCGCAAGACGCAGCCCTTCCCTGCTCATATCGATCTGGCAGTCAGGCTCTTTTTCGCAGACCATATCCAGATGCCCCTGCAAGATCACAGCAGGGGCAGTCTCATAGCCAGCTGCCGCCTTTTTGATGATGACCACATTGCCCTTCTCATCCTGATGGTATTCCAGGCCACGGTCTTTCGCGAACCGAACACAGTAGTCACTGATCGCACCGACATTGCCAGATCCATGGGGGATCGCGGAGAGCTCTTCAAAATAATGCAGTACACACTGCGGCTGTAATTTATCCAGAACAGACATATAAACGCCTCCTGATATCATGATACATTTTTATCATAACATGATCTGCCGCATTTTCCAATGTGAAAATTAGGCTTGACGCACATTGATTTTTAGAGGATAATAGTCCCAGAAGGAAGTGATGGTATGTACCGAGCAGGTATCGATATCGGCGGCACCTCCATCAAGATCGGTCTTGTAGATGACAAACTGGAGATCGTCCGCCGCAGTGCTATCCCATTCCAATGCGTCGGCGGAGAAAAAGTAGCCGCCATGATCGCAGAGGAGATACATAAACTGTTGAAGCAGGAGCCCGCGATCGAGTCCATCGAAAGTGTTGGTGTCGTGGTGCCGGGCAGCATCGATAAGACCCAGAGCATCGTGATCGACGCGCACAATCTGGGCTTCCACGGTGTCCCCTTCCGCGCACAGTTGCAGGCACAGTTCCCCAGCATCCCCGTATATCTCGCCAATGATGCCGATGGTGCTGCATTGGCCGAGTTGGGACGCGGCGCCTTTGAAGGCTGTAAGACCGCAGTATTGCTGACACTTGGCACAGGCGTCGGCGGCGGCGTGATCTTGGGCGGCAGGATGTTCTCCGGCGGCACAGGTCTCGGCGCGGAGCTGGGCCATATGACGCTGGTCAACGGCGGCGAAGCCTGCACCTGCGGCAATCACGGGTGCGTGGAGGCTTACTGCTCTGCAAGTGCCTTGAAGCGCGACGGCATCCGTGCCATGCACGCCCATCCGGAGAGCATGCTCTGTGCAAAGTCCGGCGGCGACGAGAGCAAGATCGATGCCAAATTCGTCATCGACTGTGCCAAAGAGGGCGACGCAGTCGCAAAAACGGTCTTTGATGCCTATGTGGATCATCTGGCCGCTGCCTGCATCAGCATCGTACATATCCTCGATCCGGAGGTGATCGCCATCGGCGGTGGTGTCTGCCACGCAGGCGAGTTCCTGTTCGAGCCTTTGAGAAAGGGCATCGACAAAAAGTGCTTCTTCTCCGAGCATGGCGCCATCGTTCCCGCCGTTATGGGCAACGATGCCGGCATCATCGGCGCTGCCATGCTGGCTGACAACGCAAAATAATTTCCCATGAAATAAATTTGGAGGTAATCAATATGCTTCGTTTTGACCGTACCGGCGCATCCGGCTTCTGCACAGAGGTAGACAAGGCCAAATGTGCCGCCGCCATCGAGACCCTCACCAAGGGCACAGGCAAGGGCAACGACTTTATCGGCTGGGTGGATCTGCCCGCAAACTATGATAAGGAAGAGTTCACTCGCATCCAGGCTGCCGCAAAGAAGATCTGCTCCGATTCCAAAGCTCTCGTCGTGATCGGCATCGGCGGCTCCTACCTGGGCGCCAGAGCCGTGATCGAGCTGCTCAAGAGCCCCAACTACAATGCCCTGCCCAAGGAAACGCCTGACATCTACTTCATCGGCAACGGCCTTGCCGCCGATGCTGTGGCGGAGACCATCGCCATGATCGGCGACCGTGACTTCTCTGTCAATGTGATCTCCAAGTCCGGCACCACCACCGAGCCTGCCATCGCCTTCCGGATGTTCAAGAAGCTGCTGGAGGACAAGTACGGCAAGGAAGGCGCCAAGGACCGCATCTACGCCACCACCGACAAGGCCAGAGGTGCGCTCAAGACCATGTCCTCCAACGAAGGCTATGAGACCTTCGTGGTGCCCGATAATGTAGGCGGGCGCTACAGCGTGCTGACTGCCGTGGGCCTGCTCCCCATCGCCTGCGCCGGTATCGATATCGAGGCGCTGATGAAGGGCGCACAGCTGGAGCGTGAGGAGTGCCTGACCAAGGGCACTGAGTCCGTGGCTGCACAGTATGCCGCACAGCGCCAGGCTCTGTACAACAAGGGCCTAAAGGTGGAAGTCCTGGCCGCTTACGAGCCTGCCTTCCGCTTCATGGCTGAGTGGTGGAAGCAGCTCTACGGCGAGAGCGAGGGCAAGGATGGCATCGGCATCTTCCCCGCTTCCGTGGATCTGACTGCCGATCTGCATTCTATGGGCCAGTACATCCAGGACGGCGAGCGGTTCCTGCAGGAGACTGTGGTGTTCTTTGACAAGTGCCGCACCTCCATGGTCGTCCCCTCCGATGACGAGAACTTGGATGATCTCAACTATCTGGCCGGCCGCGAGCTGAGCTATGTCAACGAAAAGGCCATGGAGGCCACCAAGGCTGCCCACATCGACGGTGGCGTGCCTGTCTCCGTCCTGCATATGGACAGCATCTGCGAAGAGGAAGTCGGCAGGCTCATCTACTTCTTTGAGTTCGCCTGCGGCGTCTCCGGCTATATGTCCGGCGTCAACCCCTTCGACCAGCCCGGTGTGGAAGCTTACAAGAAAAATATGTTCAAGCTCCTGGGCAAGCCCGGTTATTGATATGCTTTGACACAACAGGTCGTGTATCGCTTTTGATACACGACCTGTTCTAATTTTCATTGCCAGACCCGGCTGCGGGCGGGCAAGGGTCTGACGGCCGCGATCGGCGAAGCAGGTGAGATATGCCTGTCCACGATCCCTCAGTCAGCTTCGCTGACTGCGCCCTTTACGCAAGGGCGCCTTTGGAGCGCATCGACCCGAGGCGTGCAAAAAGCAGGCGGTCGGAGCTCCGACCGCCTGCTCATATCAGTTTTTGCCGCCGAGGTAGATAGCCTTGATGGTGTAGTCGCTGTCGCAGACGATGAAATCGGCATACTTGCCGGGGGCGATGGAGCCGATCTTATCCTGTGCGCCGAGGGAGCAAGCAGGATTGTATGTCGCGGCGCGGATCGCGTCCTCTTCCCTGATGCCGAACTTCATGGCGTTCTTCATGCAGTCGAAGAGGTTGGTTGCAGAGCCGGCCAGCGTGCCGTCTGCCAGCTTGGCGACACCGCCGGCTAAGAACACAGGCTGTCCGCCCAGTTCGTATTCGCCATCGGGCATGCCGCAGCAGCGCAGAGCATCGGATACCAGGATCATCCGCTCGCCGCCGAACATGGTGAAAGCCAGACGCACAGCAGAAGGATGGATGTGCATACCGTCGGAGATGATCTCCGCACGGACACCGTCCGCTTCCACCGCAGCCGGAATCACACCGGGAGCACGGTGATGGATGCCGGGCATACCATTATACAGGTGGGTCAGGTGGGTCGCGCCCTTATCGAACGCCATCTTGGCATCGTCATAAGCTGCATCGGTATGGGCCACAGAAACGGTGCAGAGGTCTTTCGCCTTCTCCACGAACTCCGCCGCACCGGGCAGCTCGGGCGCGATATCCACGATACGAACAAGACCATCACAGCCGTCATAGAGCTTTTTGAAGCCTTCAAAGTCGGGGGCTTTCAGATAAGCGCCGTTCTGTGCGCCCTTCTTCTTTTCAGAGAAGTAAGGTCCTTCCATCTGGATGCCCATGAGCCTCGCGTGGCCCTCGGGAGCTTCGTCACGCAGCTGTTTGGCAGTGGCGAACGCTTTTTCCAGCACATCGTAAGGCAGGGTCATGGAAGCAGGTGCAAAGGAAGTGATGCCGCTCTCGGCAAGGTACTTTGCCATCTTCTTCAGGCCCTCGTAGTCACCGTCGGAAAAATCGGCACCGGAGTTGCCGTGGTTATGGACATCGATCAGACCGGGGATGACAGTGGCACCCTGCAGGTCGATCGCATCGGCAGGAACATCCTCGGGCAGGACTTCCCCGAACACACCGTCCCTGACCTCGAAAGCACCCATGTGGAACCGGAAGTCGGAACAGTAGATCCTGGCATTTTTATAAAACATAGCGTTTCCTCCTTATCTGCAGATCTCAGGCAGGCTGGCTGCTGCGGCGGACTGACCGACACGGCGGGTCTTTTCATCGGGCAGCATGACCTCCACCTTCTCGCTGATGGCGGGGAACGCATCTGCCAGAACGGCCTTGCAGGTGGCAAGGATGGTATCGCCGCCCTTGCCGGACATGACGCGGCCAAGGAGCATCAGGTGTTGTTCCTGGATTTGCAGGAGTTGTTTCACCTGTTAATGCATTTGTTGCTAAAACAACACTCGATAATAATGCAATAGTAATTATTGTTGTTAAAGTTAATACAATTGATTTTTTCAATTTTTTCCCTCCTTATTTAGTATAAATATTATATCTTATATCATACACAAAAAAATAAAAAAAGTCTAGTATTTTTTGAAAATTTATAGTAAAATATTGGTAATTTAGATGGAGTTAAAAATTTTTTTACCAAATGGGGTCGTCCCTAATGGAACGATTTTTACCAATTGGGGGCGTCCCTGATGAATTGAAAGGAGATTAGTAAGTATGTTAAATATAGGTTGCCATTTATCGGCAAGTAAAGGTTATTTTAATATGGGAAAAGAGGCGTTGAGTATTAATGCAAATACTTTCCAATTTTTTTCTAGAAATCCAAGAGGTAGTAAAGCAAAAGAGCTTGATTTAGATGACATTGAGAAGTTTAAAAAATTAGCAAAAGAAAATAATTTTGCGACTATTTTAGCGCACGCGCCATATATTTTGAATCCGTGTTCTAGTAATGAACAAAATAGGATTTTAGCTTTTGAGTTGATGCAAGATGATTTGAAGAGATTGGAGTATATTCCAAATCAAATGTATAATTTTCATCCAGGTAGTCACACTGGACAAGGTGTGGAAACTGGGATTAATCAAATTGCTGATATGTTAAATAGATTGTTGACAAAAGAACAAACTACAACTGTTTTGTTAGAAACTATGGCTGGGAAAGGTTCAGAAGTTGGAAGTAAGTTTGAAGAGTTGAGAGCAATTATTGATAAAGTAGAGTTGAAAAATAAGATGGGTGTTTGTTTAGATACTTGTCATGTTCATGATGCCGGTTATGATATTGTTAATGATTTAGATGGTGTGTTAGATGAGTTTGATAGAGTGATTGGATTAAAGTATTTAAAAGCAATTCACTTGAATGATAGTAAAAATCCTTTTGAAAGTCATAAAGATAGACATGAGGTTATTGGTGGAGGAAGTCTTGGTATTGATGCTTTTGAACGAATTATTAATCATCCAAAGTTGCGTCACTTGCCGTTCTATTTGGAGACTCCAAATGAGTTGGAGGGATACAAAAAAGAGATTGAGTTGTTAAGAGGAAAATTTAAAGAATAATTCTAGTTTTTTCTATTGACTTTAATTTTATTTTGTATTAGAATGAGTATATAAAAATTAGGTTTATAGATTAAGCCTTTAAAAATCTAAATATATTATATAAAGAAAGGGAAGAAAATGAAAAAAACTTTAAAATTTCAAATCTTAACTTTTATTACTGTTTTAATGTTATTAATACCAATGACTGTTATGGCATCAAGTGCTATTGAACCAGGTCTTGGGGAAACATTAAAAATAGTTGTTGCAAAAATGGGAGACAAGGAATATGCAACATTAGAAGAGTTAGCAGCGGAGTTTGGCGACAAAGTATCTTATGAAGATAATAAAATGATTTTAGTAGAGGACTTAGAATTAACAAATACTCTTTATATAGGACAAGCTGATGCTGATAAAGTAACTCTTGTAATTGACCTTAATGGTCATAATATTACAGCTCCAAGAAGAGTTATTTCAGTTCAAAATGCTGATTTAACAGTTATGGGAGATGGAATGGTACAAGAAACAGATCCATATTATGCAGCGATAGCTGTTTATGGTTCTACAGATTCTAGTGCTAAAAACTATTCAGTTGTAACTGTAGCTGAAAGTGTTGAATTAGAAGGTTATTATGGAATTATGGTTTCACAAAGTTCAACAAATACTGCTTATGGTGTTGTGGTAAATTGTGATGCTAAAATCACTGCTAAATCAGATGCAACAACAACTGGTTCAGGTTTGTATGTTAATGGAAAAATTCAACATATTACAAATGCGCCAGTATTTAATGTAGGTGCTGCTGAAATTAATGCGCCTGGATGTGGAATTTATGCTGCTGGATATGCTGAATGGAATCTTAATGGCACAAAAATTACTAGTGTTGAAAATGCTTTTGGTATAAAAGCTGGTAAATTTAATATTAAAAATG
>JAFSHB010000055.1 GCA_017440525.1 Oscillospiraceae bacterium
ATCCTCCCTACGAGGGCTTCTTTAACGCCATGCCCGCTTACCTGGGCTACGATGACTATGATGTCGCCGGCATCAAGTGGGTTCTCGGCATCCTTGGCCACAGAAGAAAGGCCGGTCTGCCCTTCATCAGCGGCATGATCCTGCTGGCTGACCCCCGTCTCGGCATCTTCAAGGCTGTCATGGACGGCAAGCAGATCACCAACCTGCGTACCGGCGCCCAGACTGCTGTCACCCTGAAGTACGTCTTCAAGGGCCAGAAGACCATCAAGATCGGTCTGTACGGCTGCGGCCAGCAGGGCCGTACCCAGGTCGAGGCCATCTCCAAGGTCTTTGACATCGAAGAGCTGCGTATCTACGACATCTTCCCCGCTGCTATGGAGAAGTTCAAGGCTGACATGGCCTGGGCCGTCAAGGGCGATATCGTTATCTGCAACACTCCCGCTGAGGCTGCCGACGCCCATGCTCTCATCTGCGTCACTCAGGCTAAGGAGCCCTTCCTCACCAAGGAAATGGTCAAGCCCGGCACCATGGTCTTCCCCATGGGTTCCTACAAGGAAGTCACCGACGAGCTCATCCTCGGCGCCGACACCATCGTGGTCGACCATGTTGGTCAGGCTCTGCACCGCGGCGGCATGAAGGCTCTGGCTGAGGCCGGCAAGATCACCGAGGCCGACATCACCACCACTGTGGGCGATCTGGTCAACGGCAACTACGATCTGGGCGATGTCTCCCAGAAGCGCATGGTTTGCGCCCTCATCGGCACCGGCGCCATGGACATCGGCTGCGCCGAGCTGGTCTACCGTCGTGCCTGCGAGAAGGGCATCGGCCAGGAGTTCGACTTCAACGGCGAGCTGCTGAGCACCTGCCTGACCGCCAAGGTCATCGACCCCAAGTCCTGCCGCGAGTAATTCATTTTTAAAAAGCAACACCCTTTTAATAAACGCGTGACCCCAAAAATCAAAGGAAAGAAGGATTGAATCATGAAACGTCTCGTTTCCCTCCTCCTCGTTCTTGCGATGGTCTTTGCTCTGACCGCCTGCGGCGGCGCCAAGGAAGAAGCCCCCAAGGCCGAAGCCCCTGCTGCTGAAGCTCCCGCTGCTGAAGCTCCCGCTGAGGAAGCCAAGGAAGAAGCCGTTGACTACGGCAAGGAAGTCAAGCTGATGCTCTCCCACATCCGTCCCGAAGGTTCTCCCGCTGACATCGCTGTCAAGGCCTTCGCTGAGGAAGTGACCGAGGCCACCGGCGGCACCGTTAAGTTCGACATCTACCCCGCCTCCCAGCTCGGTGACTACACCACCGTTATGGAGATGGTCATGGTCGGCGACGTTGACATTCAGGTGTCCACCGTCTCCACCAGCGTCGACAAGTTCTTCGGCATCGCCAACGCTGCTTACATCGCTTCCACCTGGACCGAGGCTAAGGAGAAGTTCGCCACCGGTTCCGCTCTGTCTGAAGTCTACATGGAGAAGATGAACGACTACGGTCTGAAGTACCTCTGCATGTATCCTCTGTACTTCGGCGGCATCGCTGTTGGCGTTGAGCCCACCGATCCTACTAACCCCGATGCCAAGAGCGGCATTAAGATCCGCGTTCCCTCCATGGTCTCCTTCGAGAAGACCGCTGAGGCCTTCGGCTATCTGGGCACTCCGCTGCCCTCCTCCGAGACCTTCACCGCTTGGCAGACCGGCGTTGTTGAAGGCGCCATCGGCATGGGTGCCGAGGGTTACTACTCCAACATGGCTGACCTCGTGAAGTACTACCTGCCCATCAACGACCACTTCGAGTGCTGGCACGCTTACATGAACCTCGAGAAGTTCGAGTCTCTGAGCGAGCTGCAGCAGGAGGCCATCATGACCGCCGCTGCCAACATGGAAGCCAACCGTTGGGAAGTCGCTGAGGCTGAGACTGCTGAGTACGAGCAGAAGCTGCGCGACAAGGGTGCCGTTGTCGTCGAGTTCACCGACGAGCAGCTGCAGGCCTTCGGCGCCAAGGCTCAGACCGAAGTCTGGCCCCACGTCGCTCCCGAAGTCGGCGAGGACTACTTCGCCATGGTTACCGGTCAGTAATCTGCCAACCATCCGTTTGTGAGAGCCTTCGGAGGGGCTTTGCCCCGCCGGGTGTTGCTCTGGCTCTTGCAGACAAAAAGGAACGCCCCCTCTTTCGAGGGGGCGTTTTCTTCATTTGCCAAGCTCAACGACGGCGATTTCACAGTTTGTGCCGATTCGCATGGGTGGCCCCCATGTACCGGCGCCGGAGCTGACTACAACGTGCGGCGTGTCAGCGCCCTTGTAATGCCCGTAACCGCAGATATTGATGGCTCTGATCACCAGACTGCCGGGGAAAATCTGGCCGTTGTGGGTATGTCCGCAGAGGAGAAGGGAACTGCGATCGTCATATTGTGGGATCACCGCCGGGTTGTGGTCGAGTACCACCAGCGGGAGATCGTTTTGCGGTTTTTCAGCCAGCAGCATTTCCGTGTCCCGTCTTGAGGAGTTAACATAATTTCCGTGCGGTTTTCCGTCAAGCCGTCCCAGCAGCGTTATGGGGCCGACCTCTGCGTATTCTTCCTTCAGTAAAACGATGCCCGCCTCCGCCATAAATGCTTCCATCTCAGCGGCACTTTTCCCGGCATCGTGGTTGCCGAGACAGGCGTATACGCCGTGCGTGCTTTGTATGCTGCGAAACAGTGCGGCTGCCCGCTCCGGGTCACGCACAGCCTCAAAGCAATTGTCTATAAGATCTCCCGCTATGCAGACCAGATCGGGCTTTTGCTCGTTGATTCTCCGGATCAGTTTGGGCAGCCTTTCCTCGGAACGCACCGAGCCGATGTGAACATCGCTGATCAGCACCAGACGAATACTTTGCGGCAGGATGGGCACATGATAATGGTTAACATAAATCTTTTCTGCATGATTGAAGCCATACAGCGCAAGGCCAAATGCCAGGAGAACCATCATCCAGCCCGGCAGGGGGATAACGCATGCTGCGGCTGCCGCCATGCTCAGGGCAATATAAAGTCCGATGCCGTAGGCCCCGATGCATTTGATGATATAGGGGGAGCGGCTGCGTATGCGCCGGAAGCAGGCGACGATCAGCCCAATGCCAGCGGCGTAGCAGCCGACAAACAGCCCTGCTCTTGCTATGTCAAAAGCCCGTATCAGTTTCACGGCAACCAGTGCGTTTGTCAGAAGCAGCGTCAGCGCCATCACGCAGCATCGCAGCAGCCATGTTCGTTTGTTCATAGAACCACCTCACAATGCCATTATGGAGCCGCTTACGCAATATGTCAAATATGATTTGCGGCGCTGCTTGACAGCCGTGTTATACTATTGACAAAAACCAAAGAAAGGAAACAGTGTATGGGCATTAAGGACGATCTGGCCTTTGCGGCCTTTTGCGCCAAGGCACTCAAGAGCTTCAATGAGCTGAAGAGCGATTATGCGGCTCTGTCCCCGGAGAACAAGGAACGCCTGAAAAAAGAAGCCGGCCGGCTTATTAAGGAAAGCGGCATTGCGGAAATGCTGGGCTTCCAGCTTTGAAAAAACTGCTCACCCTAAGGTGAGCAGTTTTTTGCGCTTATTTGCCGGGGCCTGCGGTATCGGCCCCATCGCCGATGAGACCAAGCTCCTTCGCCGCCGCTTCTCTCATCTTGTACTTGAGTATCTTGCCGGCAGCGTTCATGGGGAAGGCGTCCACGAACTGAATGTAGCGGGGCACCTTGTGCCGGGCCATACTGGCCTTGATGTAGTCGGTCATCTCCTCGGCGGACACGCTGCCCTTTTCCTTGAGGATGATGCAGGCCATGATCTCCTCGCCATAGCGCTTGTCGGGCACGCCGATAACCTGCACGTCCTGCACAGCGGGATGCGTGTAGATGAATTCCTCGATTTCCTTGGGATAGATGTTTTCGCCGCCGCGGATGATCATGTCCTTCAGTCGGCCGGTGATGCGGTAG
>JAFSHB010000056.1 GCA_017440525.1 Oscillospiraceae bacterium
ACACCACACTTCTTCACTATTACTTTTTACTTCATACAACACAAAGACCTCCCCAACGGGGAGGTCTTTGTGTCAGATGGGGACTTATCTGTTTTCCAGATAGCAGCGTGCGGAGGCGGCGAACTTCTCTGTGATAGGATCACAGCACCAGCTTTCTGCACGCCTCGGCCAGCTCCTGCAAGGTACTGCAGGGAAGGATCTGGCAGATGGCGGCGACGGTCTGTGTGCTTTTCAGATATTGCCATTTGCGCTCCGGGATGGGGTCGAGCCACAGCATCTTTCCGCTTTTGTGCTTGGCCTTCAGCATGGCGGCGGTGGCTCTCGGCAGATCGATGGTCTTGCAGTCGGATAAGACCAAAAGCGTCGTGGCGGAGTTGAGCACCTCCGGGCGGATGGCGCAGAGCTTTTCCAGCGCCGTGCCGATATCCGTACCTTTGCCGTAGAGCCCCGACTGCCGCACATAGTTGCGGAAAAGATCCATGTTCTGCAAGGAGAATGGATCTGCTTCAAAAAGGTCTTCGGAAAATAAAAACACTCTGGAGCTTTCCGATACTTGATTCATCGACTGCATGAACCGAAGGGCGAACTCCGAGAATTGCATCATAGAGCCGGATACATCGCAAAGGAGCACCAGCCGTTTGCGCCGAGTGTGCTTTCTCTTGAACCGCAGACGGTAGAAGCTGCCGCCTGTCTCCAGACCCTTGCGAATCGTGCGGCGGAAGTCCAGCTTTCCGGTATGGGAGCGCTTTTGATGCTTGTTGGAGATCTCACCGCCTATCTGCTTGGCGATCGATTGGATCATGGTGATGGCCCGTGGGATCTCCGTATCCTTGAACTGGGAGATATCGCGGTATAAAAGCCCCAGCTCCGGGTCTGCTTCCTCACAGCCCACAGCGGCATCCTCCATCCGCATCTGATGCTCCATCAAGGCTCTCTTGAATACCGAGTGGATAAAATTGCCATAGAGCTCCGGATGGCGGTCGATGTTGCCCTTGTATTTATCCATGATATCCCGCAGCTTCTGCCGCTCTTCGTCCGACATGGAAGCATACACATCCCGCAGATCCTCGCGGATATCCATAGGCTCTCCGCGGTATCGGAGATCTTCCTCCGCCTGTCTGCGGCCCTCTTCCATCTGCGCCTCTTTTTCCATCTGCTCCATGGCCTGACGGCGCATGGTCTCCTTACTGACGAAGAAGCCGTCAAAGACCCTGTCGAACAGCATCTGTTCTTCGCGGGACTTGGCAAACACGGTCCTTAGTCCTGCCTTGACCTGCTCGCGGTCGGTCAGATCGAGGAGCGTCAGCACCTGCAAGGCATCGCCGGTCTCTTTTGGGCCCACAGCCAGCCCCTCAAGGCGCAGCATCCTCGAAAACAGCGAGAGCTTCTCCCCATAAACATTGGGGTCAGCCATGGTGATGCCCTCCGCAGTGGTGACCGCAGTCGCAGTGATGCTCCGGCTGGTCGTCCAAGGTGTCCAGCACATTCATATCCTCGTTGTTTTTCAGCACGAAGCCTGCCGTCTGCCGCATGGCATCGGGGGTCAGCTCCCGGATGCCGAGGGCATCCAAAGCGGCGGCCCAGTCCAGGGTCTCCGCGATGGAGGGCTTTTTCAGGATGATCTCGCTGTTTCTCAGCTTCTGTACCGCCACAGCCACCTGACCCGCCAGACGGTCATCGATATGGGGGAGCTTCTTGCGAAGGATCGTCAGCTCTTTCTCCACATCGGGATATTGGATGTACAAATACGCACATCTGCGACGCAGAGCCTCGGAAAGAGGTCGGGCCCTGTTAGATGTCAGCACTACGAAGGGGATAGATTTTGCACCGACCGTACCGATCTCGGGGATGGATACCTGCATATCGGACAGGATCTCCAGCAAGAATGCTTCAAATTCCTCGTCTGCTTTGTCGATCTCGTCGATCAGGAGCACCACAGGCTTTTCCGAGCGAATGGACTTCAAGAGGGGGCGTTCCAAGAGATAGTCATCGCTGAACAGGCTCTTGGTCAGACTGTCCTTATCCTCATTTTGATTCACCTGGATGGCAAGCAGCTGTTTTTGATAGTTCCATTCGTACAGAGCCTTACCTTCATCCAATCCTTCGTAGCATTGCAGACGCACGAGATCTCTGTCGAGGGCCTTTGCCATGACCTTGGCGACCTCTGTTTTGCCGACACCGGCCGCGCCTTCGATCAGCAAAGGCCTGCCTAACTGCAGTGCCACCGCGAGGGTAACAGCCAATGTATCGTCATAGACATAGTTCGCTTCATCCATTTTTTGCTTTAAGAGTTCTAATTCCATATACATCGCTCCTTTGTCTTTGTTCATATTTTATCAAGTTTTCTTCTCTTGGTCAATTGCGAAGACGACAGTGGTATGATATACTAAAAGAAAAGGGGGCAAGATGATGTTTTCTAGAGATTTGAGAGCCTGGGCGCGCGAAGCGCTTCGTGGGCATTGGTTGGTCGCCGTGGCTGTGAGTGTGGTCAGCGGTCTGCTTGCCGGCGGCATCGATATGGTGAGTGCCGTTTTTCAGGAATCGTCACAAAATGAAGCCTTTGGGATGTTGGATCTGGCGGCCAATGACGCATGGCCTTTGATGGTCACGGTCACCGTGGCGAGCCTGCTGGTCGCACTGGTCATCGGTGGTGCGGTCACCTTGGGTGTCGCCCATTATTTCACGAACCTTACGGCATACCGTCCGTCTAAGTTTACGGATCTGTTCGCTCGGTTCAGGATCTGGCACAAGGGCGTTTGGATGAGCATTGTCATGGCGTTTTTCATCTTCTTGTGGTCCTTGCTGTTCGTTATCCCCGGTATCATCGCGGCCTACCGCTATGCCATGGTGCCTTACCTGATCGCGGAATTCCCGGATCTGACCGTGATGGATGCTATGCGGGAATCCAAGCGGCTCATGTGCGGCAACAAATGGCGGCTCTTCTGTCTGAACTTCAGCTTCATCGGCTGGATCTTTGTGGTGATGCTGACCTTTGGCGTCGGCTTCTTGTGGATCGAACCCTATATGCAGGCAGCGAATGCCGCGTTCTATCTGGAAGTCACAGGCCGCTCCGGGCTTCGTTATCCCCAGCCTGGTCAAGAACTGTAAAAATAAGACTGCACCGACTTGGTCGGTGCAGTTCGTTTTTTACTTGATCTCGCCCTGTCCGCCCATAGCGGCAGTCAGTTCTTCGATCCGCTCGATGGGGAAGGGGGGATTTGCCACCGGCTTCATGGCGATGGACATGAGCTTCATGGGATTATCGTCACCTGCGATGCGGTTGGAAGAAAGGTCGCCGCAGCGCTTGCAGCGATGGATGATGGCCCATTCGCCGCCCTTTCGCACCCAAACAGCGATCGGCTCCATGATGCCGCCGCAGTCACTTTCGCGATCGCCGGGCTCGATATCCACATGCAGACTGTGCAGGCAGTTGGGGCAGTGGTTGCGGTGCTCAGAGCCTGCACCCTCCGGGATGACCTCTCTGCCGCAGTTTTTGCAGGTGAACACCTCGTGGCAGGGATTGTTTTTGTAAAAACCTTTTTCATAGCTTCTCTTCTTATTCTCTCTATTCATGGTCTGTTCCTCCTGAAAGTCCTTCCGGTCGTGCGGGATCGTGGATCTCTTTTTATATCGCTTGGGGCTGGCGCTGCTGTTTTTGCTTTGTACAGGTGCATCAGGCCGCCGGACAGCCCCTGTCTGTTTCCTACGGATTATACCATATCCTGGGCTGTCGTTGCAATGGGGATCTTATAGAAGATATCGTTTTATAAAGGCGTCGGTATCGGAATCGTTTTTGTGCGCTGCGCTGAGAGCCCAAGCTCCCCGGAGCTTGGACTTTATATGTTTAGTTTCGTCCTCCAAATGGCTGATCGGTGTGTCGGTTTTTCACATAGACTGTCTTCCACTCGCTGGGCGTCCGTCCTTCCTGTTTGGAAAAGTGCCGTGTGAAATTGGGAGGATCGCTGAACCCGCACAGCAGTGCAGTCTCTTTTATGGAATAGCCCGATTTCAGATATCTTTTGGATTCGGAGATCCGGTATCGCAGGATGTGGTCCTGGATACTGATGCCCATTTTTGCTTTGAACAGCCGCGATAGGTGGCTTCGGTCGATGCCCATCTCCTTTGCGAGCTGTGCCACAGAGAGCTTGTGCATGTAAGAGGTCTGGATCCTGTCTAGGGTCGTCTGCACATAGTCTCTTGGGTTCTCCTTGAGTGAGATCAGCTTGCTATGGAGCAAAAGAAGGTCACTGGCGATGCGGCATCCCAGATTATCCTCCGGGCAGCGCAGGTCGAAGAGCCTGCTGATGATATCTTCAGGCAGGGAGAATACAGGGGGCAGCTGTGCAAAATCGTGGGACAGTACACCGGTAAAACAGACCCATTGATACTCCCATGGATCCTCTTCATCGGCAACGCACTTTGCGCTCTCACCGATCGTGATGAGGAAAAACTGTCCTGCTCCCACCTCATAGACCTGATCTTTGATATACAAAGTGCCGCGCCCATGTCGGATGTAGTGGATCACGCTGCTGGTCTTTGCGCTGATGATCGTCTCATTTCCGGGCGGACACGCCGCTTCACCGACAGAAATGGGGTTCAAGTCCTGCAGGTTCTGCTTGAGCAGTATCTGGTAATTCATAGTTGTTATCTCACCTCCGATACTATATCACATTATATCATGCCTAGGTCACTATATGCAATGGTAAGCGGAAAAATTCTATGGTATGATGATAGCAGAAAAACTCGGAAAGGGTGGATCATATGAGACAGAGGATCGTAAGTCTATTGCTGGTGCTGATCATGGTGTTTGCCATGATCCCTGCCGTGAGCGCAGAGCCTGCGGAGGAAGCACCTTTGGCAGAGACGATAGAGCTCGACTTCAAGCAGACCGCCAAGGCTTTGGCGCAGGAGGACTTCTGGCAGGCGCTCCCGTCCTATAAGACGGAGAATGGCTATGAGACCAGACGCCTTGGTACGCTGCATACCCAGAATATGACAGCGGAACAGGTCGAAGCCTATGGCGCGATGAATGACTGGCTCAAAGCTCATGCGGGCTGGTCGTTCCATATGCCGGAGTGGGAAAAGACCTCCGGCGGAACGGACGGCGAGCGTCTGTATCTGTGTGCTGCCGATGAGATCCCCTGGGGCATGACATTCCATACCTATTTTATCGGCAGCGGCACGAAGAGCCGTCTGGAGCTGGATGTGGATGTCAAGACTGCCGGTCATTATGACCTGAAGCTGGATATCGACCAGCAGGATGCGGATTCTGCCGACAGCGTCAACTCCGATGGTGCTGTGTATCCCGGCGGTGCCTATATCGATGTCTATGTCAACGGTGTGCTGGCTCGCGGGGATTACCCCACCCAAGGCACCACCCGCGTGGAGCATTCCATGGGCGTGGTCTATCTGGAGGCAGGCACCAACCGCATCACCATCGAGAATGCCGCCAGCATCCAGGGCTGGACTTCGGAGCAGGATGGGCGTTACGGCAACCGTGTCAATACCTGCCTGTGCGGTATGCGCCTTGAGCCCTCTACCGGGGAAGATGTCGCGGCCAAGCCTTTGAGCATCGATTTCAAAAAGACAGCCAAGGCCATGGCACAGGAGGATTTTTGGCAGGAACTGACTACCTTGACCACAGCTTTCGGCGATCCGGTCAAGCGCTTCGGTTCTTTGAGAACGCCCTCTACCATGTCTGAGGACGAAGCAAAGGAATACGCTGTGCAGAGAACGGTGTATCCCAAGGTCTATCAGTGGCTCAGTGAAAATGAGAATTGGAACTTCAATATGCCGGACTGGATCGATGGACCGAATGAGCGAGAGCGTGTCTATCTCTGTGCGGAGGATGACACCCAGTGGGGCCTGACCTTCCATACCTATTACATCGGCAGCGGCTCGAGGAACCGTCTGGAGCTCAATATCAAGGCTGAGGCATCCGGCTGGTATGCGCTGCAGCTGGATGTGGTACAGCAGAACAATAATTCCACCGACTGTGTCAGCTCCGACGGTGCTGTGTATCCCGGCGGTGCGTACATCGATGTTTATGTGAACAACGAGCTCATCCGCGAAGATTATCCTACCCTTGGCGCATCCCGTGTGCAGCATGCCCTTGGTCAGGTCTATCTGGAAGAGGGCACCAACCTCGTGGCGATCGAAGTGGCAAAGAACTCCGCAGGCAAGACCAATGCTGACGGTATGTACGGCAACCGTACCAATGTGCCCCTGCGCGCCATCAACTTTATCCCGCTGGGCGGAATCGAGGTCAGCGAGTTCGGTCAAAAGACCGTAGATCTCCTGTCCTCTTATCTGCCCTACGATACCGTGATCGATGGCGATACCCATGTCGTTTCTTCTTCGGAGCGCATCGTCAAGGCCTCCGTCGACAGTAAGGGTAAGCTGACGCTGCAGGGCATCATGGTGGGCGATGCACAGGTCACCATCATGCAGGGCGATACTGCGCTTTGCGCCATCGATGTGCGTACCGTGGAGTTTGACGGCGAGCTGGATGAGTTGGGCGGCAACGCCATCGTCCTCGACTTTGTCGATCTTGCCCGCAATGCCGCAGAGCAGCCCTGGTTCCTTGCCAATGCGGATGAGGGCATGGAGCTGACAGCGGAAAGCGACCGTGCGGAGATGTCTGTTTGGATGGAAGAGAATATCCGCTGGGCCATTGATGAGCTGGACGGAACGCTGGTCATCAATAACACCACAGCCAATTACGGTATCAGCGTGGATGGATCGGCAGTGCTGTCCTGCTCCATCCCTGCCGAAGGCCTTTACGGCCTGAGGCTCAGTGTGCTGCAGCGAGAAAGCGGCGGCACAGTTGACATCCTTGTCAACGGAGAGCCTGTCGGCACCGCGGTCTCCACCGATGGGAAGCTCGGTGTGGAGCATTACCACCTGGGCGCGATAGCCTTTGATAAAGGTGAGAACACCATCACGATCGCTGCCGAGGATCTGGCGGCTTTGCGGAATATCTCTTTGGAGCCCCTTGGCACACGCGCAGCAGAGGAGGGCAGAGACCTCTATCTGGATCTGACTGAGAGCTATCTGCCTTATGATGAAACTGTGTCTGCCGATATGTTCACAGTTTCCTCCGATACAGAAGCTGTAGCGGCAGTGTTCGATGAGGAAGGCTTCCTTGTGGTGAGCGGTCTTTCTCAGGGGAGCGCCGTGCTGACCGTGTCCGGGCAGGATGCCGTCATCTGTGAGATCCCGGTGCAGGTCGTGCAGAAGAGCGCGATCGCGGAGCTGGTCTATACACTTGATTCCTTTGCTGATGCGACCCTGCGCCTTGGCGATGTGGCAGAAGGCGAACTGACTGCCTACACGCAGAACGGTGTACCGATCGTAGAGAAGCAGCTGCGCATGGAAGGCGCGGTCTACTTCAAGTCAAGTGATAACACCGTTGCGACTGTGGATCAGGCAAGCGGCGATGTCACCTGTGTGGGTGAAGGCACGACTGTGATCACGGCCTATGCCAATGATGGCGAAAATACCTATGTGGATGAAGCCGTACTGACGGTCTCCGATGATGCGGATCTGGCGCAGATCACCATCGTATCCAATGCAGACTTCGTGGGAACAGGCAACACGCTGCAGTTATATGTAGAGGGTGTCAATGCCTCCGGTGCGAAAGCGGATATGGGCTTGTACCATGTGATCTGGAGCATGGATGAAGAGAGCCTTGCCAATGGGATCGCTTCGATCTCCGAGAGCGGCAAGCTGACGGCCTATGAGACCGGTACTGTCACGGTGACTGCCACCGTCGGTGCTGCAAAGATGCCGATCTGTGATACCATCACCATCGATGTGGTGAGCAATGATCTGCTCCCCGGCGAGAATCAGATCTTCGACTTCACCTACAGCCGTGTTTTGGATCTGCCCTCCTATACGCTGGAAGACAACGGAATCGTTATCGACTGGGAGAACACCTATCTCAAGGGCAAGGAGATGCAGACCGTTACGACGGAAGGTCTGAGCCTCGGTGTTCCTGTCGGCGAGAGCCTTGCCATGCAGGTGAGCATCAAGAGATCCGGCTGGTACCAGTTGCAGATCTACGGCAAGGGTCAAAGCTCCATGGGCTGTCTCAGCAGCGTATATATGGATGATGTCTATGTTGGACCTGTGGACTTTGGCACCGATACGACCAGCAACTACGATGCCGGCGGTAAGCTCAATACCATCTGGCTGGATGCAGGTGTCCATGATCTCCGTCTGACTGCTGAAGAAGCAGGCAGTATCTTGCTGGGCCGCATATTCTTCCTTGCGGCTTCCGATCCGCAGGAGATCGCTGTCGATCTGTCTGTGGGTACGGCAGAGCTGGTGTCCGGGCAGAAGACGGCATTGACTGTGCGCGCATTGGACCGCCGCGGTGCGGACTGGTCCATCAAGGCAGTAGATGCTGCGCCTGCGTTTACGAACTATTATATCCTCACATCCTCCGACCCCGGTGTGGTGTCTGTGAAGAGAGATGTGTTCCAGAATATCACCCTGACGGCAGCCTCCGCCGGTACTGCCGTGATCACCCTGACAGGTGAGATCCTGGGCAAGCCCATCTCCCATGCGGTCTCCGTGACTGTCAAGGACGGTGCGATCGCCTCCGCTGAGCTCACGGCAGATATGACCACGGTCCGTCCTGATGCAGATCCCATACAGCTGACGCTGACGGCTTATGCCGCAGACGGTACGGTCGCTGCGCTGCCCGAAACAGCAAAGGTATCCTATGAGAGCGGCAATACTGCCGTGGCAAATGCCTCTTCTGATGGTCTCGTGACCCTGACAGGGCAGGAGGGCTCTGCGCTGATCAGCGCCGCGGTGACAGAAGGGGAGCACACAGTGAAAGCCTCTGTCTGGATCACCGTGACCTTGGGCAAGACTGAGCCCACCATCTATACCTATCAGGAGCGGGCTAATGCACGGGAGAATGTCCTGAAATACGACTGGGCATGGGCAGAGAAGGAACTGGCTGTTTCCAAGGCTGACTATTATGTAGAGCATCTCGATGTCATCTATGATATGTGGCCCAGAGAAGGCTTCCCCAGAAGCACCCGAGTAGGCTGGCAGGGAGATGAGAGCTATGTCTACTGCCGCTACTGCGGCACTGATCTGAAGGCGCGCTACGGCCACTATCCCTGGGCTATCGACCCCATCGAGAATCCCTGGAAGATCACCTGTCAGGCCTGCGGTCGCGACTTCCCCTCCAATGACTTTGAGAGTTACTACAAGTCCGGTCTGGACGAGCAGGGCTACTTCCATAAGGAGCTTGCCGACCCTCAGTATTTGGTCAACGAGCTCTATCCCGAGATGGGTGATGGCTGGGGCGTCGATGACGGCTGGGGCTATGACACGGGTACCACCAACAATGGCACCAAGGTCGTCCATATGTACATTGCACACTATCTATCCCATGTGCTTTGCGGCTACGGCGAGAGCTATCATAAGCATAATATCCAGAATATTTTTGGAGCACTGACCGAGGCATATCTCTACACGGGCGATGAAAAGTACGGCAATGCCGGTGCGATCTTGATCGACCGCGTGGCGGATATCTATCCCGAGTATTACATCGAGCTGTATGACATCACTACCTATCTGGAGGCTGATGGCAACTCCGGTCAGGGCCGCTTTATGGGCTCTTTGTGGGAATCCGGTACTTGCCGTGTGCTGACTAAGGCAGCCGATGCCTTCTGGCCATGTATGGAAAATACTGAGGTCGTGGACTATCTGAAGACCAAGGCCGTCCAAAAGGGCGTGACTGCCGACGATATCACGCCCGAATACATCCGTCTCAATGTGGAAGAGAATTTCCTGTTGGAGGTCTTCAAGGCGGCACAGGGCGGTGATTTCAACTCCAATTTCGGCACCGATGAAGCGGCGGTGGCTTTGGCGGCAGTATGCCTCGACCGTCTGCCTGAGACACAGCAGATGCTGGACTGGATCTGGAAGAAGGAAGTGAAATCCGGCTCCGGTACGACCTTCGCCATTTCCGGCGGTGATGTGATGCCGGTGCTCATCAATGATGTGGACCGTGACGGCTTCGGCAACGAAGCATCTCTTTCCTACAATGCTCTTTGGGAGACCTATCTGATCGATCTGGCCGATGCACTCAACGGCTATACGAGAATCGAAAATGTGGATCTGTGGAAGAACTCCAAGTTCGTCAGTATGTATCTGGCTATGATGAAGCTGATCCTTTGCGGCAGGCTCTCTCCTGCGCTCCATGAGACGGCATCGCCCTTCCAAAGCCAGGGCTCTTATGCCAATGTGGAAAAGATGCTCACAGCGTTCATCAACACCGGCGATCGTGATATCGCCCGTGCCCTCTATGCCAGAAACGGCAATACCACTAAGGGTCTCCACGGCGATATCTTCACCAAGGATCCCGAAACAGGTGTCCGTAGTGCCATCGAGAAGATCGTTGCCGAGGACGG
Source organism: Oscillospiraceae bacterium (assembly GCA_017440525.1). GTDB lineage: Bacteria > Bacillota > Clostridia > Oscillospirales > Oscillospiraceae > Avoscillospira. The sequence continues at coordinate 10,437 of JAFSHB010000056.1, forward strand.
TATATGGGATATGTCTGAGAGCAATATGCTCTGCGGCTACGGTCTTGCCATCCTGCGTGAAGGCCCCGAGATGTTCCTTGGTACCAATGTCAATGGAAAGGACTTCTTTGACTACTGGATGTACTTCGGCTTTACTGATGAGAGCCATGCCCAGCTGCGTGCCCTGAGCATCGATCTGGAGGCCTTTGGTCTGACACTGTGCGGCAACATGGGTTATCCCGAAGAAGTCATCTCCACCTCTCCCAAGCGTATGCAGTGGTATCGCAATACGATCTCCGGCAATACAGTCGTGGTCGATGATGCCGGTCAGTCCGGCACCAAGCATGGCGGCAAGCCCATGCACTTTGAGGATGCGGGCCGTGCCAAGGTCATGGACGCGGAATCGCAGGGATCCTACCCGGAGGCCGATATCTACAGAAGAACGCTGGTCACGGTGGACAACGGTGACGGTGTCCATTATGCCGTAGACTTCTTCCGGATCCTTGGCGGATCCGAGCATGTCTATTCCTTCCATGGTGCGACGACCAAAGATCCTGTGGTACAGGGCCTTGAGATGGTAGAGCAGCCCTTCGGCACCTATGCCGGCGCGGACATCCCTTACGGCGACCGTGATATCTCCGGTACCGGCGATGCTTCCAACAATATGGGCAATGGCTACAGCTGGCTGTACAATGTTTCCCGCGATGAGATGCCCGACGCGACCTTCTCCATCGACTGGGCCATCGAGGACTTTGCGCATCAGCTGACCACATCCTCCGGCATCCACCTGAAGCTCACCATGCTTTCGGAAGAGCCCTTTGCCGAAGTGGCTTTGGCAGATGGCGAGCCCTCCACAGCAAAGGGTAAGATCATCGACCATGTTGAATTTGCCCTGATCCGCAACAGCGGCGAGCCCGGTCTGGACACGCTGTTCACGGCGGTCCTGGAGCCTTATCAGTACAGCTCCTATATCGCCTCTGCCGAACTGGTGGATGTGGACCTGGTCGAAGGGACGGAGCTTCCTGCAGACCGTGTGGCCTGTGTCAAAACGACCCTGACCAGCGGCCGTGTGGACTACATCATCTACGCGACCGACCCCGACTGCACCTACTCCATCGACGATGGCAAGATCATCTTCCGCGGCTTTGCAGGTGTCTGCTCCTACGAGGATGATATCCTGACTTATGCATGGGGCAATGAAGTCACTGCGGTGGATGACCGCGATCTCGGCGCTGTGGTCAAGGATGCTCTGCCCGCGGTCACAGGTGAGGTCGTATCCTTCACCGAGGGGATCTGCGATCGCTACTATATGACTGTTGAAATGGAAGTGCCCGTTACAGCAGAAGAGCTGACAGACCGGTACATCTATGTTGACAATGATGGCATCGGCAACGCGGCCTACCGCATCTATGGTGCGGAAGTCAGCGGCAATACAGCGGTCCTTGATCTGTACCGTACCACATTGGTCCGCAGCTACATCGATGACAACGATCTGGATCGAGGCTTTGTCCACAACATTTCTGTGGGTGATACCTATTCGATCCCCTTGTCTGCGGCCTTTGATATGAGAGGTCTGTTCACTTATACGAATGATCAGGTGGTCAAGGCCGGTACGAAGTTCTCAGTCACTACGGGCGTCAGTGATGCGGGCATCACCTATTCCATAGAGGGGCTGCCGACTTCGGCTAAATTTGATACAAAGACCGGCACCATCAACTGGACAGCTTCCCGTACCCAGACAGGCCGCTATCCCGTCACCGTCAAGGCCGTGGTGGATGGCGAGGTCATGGGCGAGATGTCCTTCGTGATCTATGTGGTCTCCTACACCGGATCTTCCTATGAGGCTTCCAGGTGTAACCACGCCAAAGCTGTGAGCTTCGAGGCTGACGGCATGATAGAGACCGTCTGCCCCGCCTGCGGCACAGTCTCCAAGACTGCTGCACCTGTCGGCAAGTTCGCCTTCGTTGGCTCCAACATGACGCTGGGCAACGAGCTGAAGCTGAACTTC
>JAFSHB010000057.1 GCA_017440525.1 Oscillospiraceae bacterium
GAAGTTCAGCTTCAGCTCGTTGCCCAGCGTCATGTTGGAGCCAACGAAGGCGAACTTGCCGACAGGTGCAGCAGTCTTGGAGACTGTGCCGCAGGCGGGGCAGACGGTCTCTATCATGCCGTCAGCCTCGAAGCTCACAGCCTTGGCGTGGGAGCACTTGGAGGCCTCATAGGCAGAGCCGGTGTAGTTCACCACATAGATGGTGAAAGACATGGTCGCCAGCACATCGCCTTCGGCATCCACAGCCTTGACGGTGACGGGGTAACGGCCCACCATGGTCTTGGAGGTGGTCCAAGCGATCGTGCCTGTTCTGGCATCGAACTTCATGCCGGTGGATGCGCCTTCCAAAGCATAGGTGACACCTGCGCCCACAGCACCTGTGGCCAGCGACAGCTTATTGCCGGCCTTGACCACCGTATCGCTGGTATAGTTGAAGAAAGATGCCGTATCGAAGGTGACGGACAGGGGGATGGTGTAGGAGTTGCCTTCGGAGATGTTGTAGATATAGCCCTTGCTCAGATCGGAGCCATCCGCCAGCTTGCGGATCAGATCCTGATGTGCCAGATTCAGGGTGACCAGATCGCCCTCGACCTTGGCGCCGTGGATGCGGTAAGCGCCGTTCTTTTCGACATTGTTGTTATCTACATAGACATACTTGCCTTCGAAGGCTTCCTCAGCCACGGGGACATCCATGGACAGCGTCATGAAGTACTCTTCGGCCAAGCCCTTGGTGAAGTCCACGACCTTGCCGGTCACGGCAGGCAGGACATCCTCTGCCACAGCGCCGAGGTCTCTGTCTTCCAGATGAGAGGCTTCGTTGCCCCATGCGTAGACCAGAGTATCGCCCTCATAGGAGAACACGCCGGTGAAGCCGCGGAAGGTGATCCTATCATCGATCTTATAGGTACAGTCAGGGTTGGTGGCATAGATGATATAGTCCACTCTACCGCCCACCAGTGTAGCCTTGACGGCCACGGCACGGTCGGTCAGCCCTTCAGTGCCTTCCATCAGTTCGACTTCCACCAGTTCGCTGGATGCGATCAGAGGGTCGAACTTATAAGGCTCAATGATGGTGGTGAAGAGGGAGTCGAGACCGTCCTCACCGGAGTGGCGCACCAGCATAAATTCCATGTGCTCAGGGTTCTTGCCGTTGCGGGGCGGCTTGGCATTGGCGGTGGCGACTTCAGTGTAAGGCGCTTCGGAGAGCATAGTCAGGCGCATATGGATGCCATCGGAGTCGATCAGAGAATGATGGTAGTCCAAGATGGACCAATCCATGGAGAAGGTCGTATCAGGAGCATCATCGCGGTAGACATCGTATAGCCAGCTGTAGCCGTCACCGGTCATGGCCGCATGCACGCCGGGGGCAGGGCCCCAAGGTACATCAGGACCTGCGTAGGTGCCCATGGGCTGCTGCACAAGGTCAAGGCCTGTGGTGTCGGGATCTTCCAGAGACACAGCATGGAAGGCATACAGATGCTCGTTGCCGCCCAGAACACGGAAGAAGTCCACAGCGTATTCCACGCCGTTTTCGGCCTTCACCGTGACCACTGATCTGCGATAGATATCCACTTCGTTGTATGCGCCGGTGTTCTCCGCATCCATGACCTTGACACGGCCTGCATCTTCAAAGTGCATGGGATCGCCGTCGTTGTCGGTCCAGAGCTGTTCCTTATCGTTGACGATGACGGTGTTGTTGGAGATGGTGCTGCAGACAAACTGCATACGCTCGGGGTCGTCACCGGTGACATTGACGGGATAGCCGAAGTGGCTGGACACATTCAGACCGAAGGCATCCAAGTCAAGGTTCAGGACTTCGCGCTGGGCATGGCCCCAGTTGGTGTAGCCGAAGTACATATAGAAATCAGAGAACTGGCTGTCGTTCTGGCCCTGGATGAAGGTCTCGGGGCCTTCACGCAAGATCGCCACGCCGTAGCCGGACATCATGTCGGAGTCGGAGGCATCCCAGCCGCCCTCCTCCTGCACCACCTTCAAGATGGAAGCCTTGATGCTCTCGGGATCTTTCATGAAGATATCGCCGCGGAGGCCATCGACCTTATTGCCGTTGGCGGAGTAGATGGCTCTGGCCAGATCGCGGTTACCGGTCTTGGTGTAGGCGATCAGCATATTGTCCATACGGCTCAGGTTGACCTGAGACTGGACGGAGCCGGATTCATGCAGGTTGATGGGGTTGTTGCCGCAGGTCTGGAAGCGCATCATGCCGAGGAACAGGTTGACGAACTTGGGATTGGCCCACAGGTCGTATTCACCCATGCCCACCAGTGCATCTGCCACATCCAGACAGTGGTCAGTCATGATGGCATTGTAGTTATAGGAGCATTCGTTGCCGATGCCGTCACGGGAGAAGTCCTGGACCACATAGCGGAGCATATCATCGCCGAGGACGATCTTATTGCTGCCCTGATTGACCACCACGCGCTCCTGGAAGAGCCATTCCAGCCACTGGGGCGTCAGCACATCGTCATCGATGCCGACAGCCGCGCGGGCCACGGCGCACTGGCTCATGCCGAAGTTGCCCCATGCATCATGAGTATAGACTGCGTGGAATACCTCTTTGTAGATACCTGTATCCACATTGTCGCGGATCTGCTGGGGTGTGATCTCCTCGGGCTGCAGGCCCTTCATGTATGCCTTGCCCTGCAGATATTCCACCACATCGGGGTTATCCATGGCGGGCCAGAAAGCATCTGCTGCGGCAGTCAGAGTTTTGAACAAGATGGAATCCCAGGTGACGCCGATGATCTTTCCATCATAGCCGCCGCCGTGACTAAAGCCGATGGAGTGGGAGTAGACGCCCACGAAGTCGGACTCAGACCAGTCATAGGTGGGCAGGATGTCGGCATAGCGGTCGATCAGGATCGCACCGGCAGAGCCGTACTTCTCATCGCCTGTGTACATATAGGCATCCATCAAATTCTGCAGTGCGACACGGGCGGAATAAGGGTCGCGCTCCATATCCACACCGTAGAGGGTGGACATATAGTAAGCGATGAAGGTATAGACCTCATCAACACCGTTGGAGCACTTGTTGCCGGTGTCCCAGCCAAAGCCGTTGTCCACGCCCCACTTCTCGCCTTTTTCGGGATAGAGGGTGTTGACCAGCAGAGAGTCGTCGGCCAGATCGTAGGAGAACTTGCCCGTCTCGGGATCGATACCGGAATGGAAGTAAGCGCCGAAGTCGTTGGAGGGAAGCTGTGCCTTACACTTCATGCATCGAATCTTCCAAGGATAGTTGATGGGATCGATCAGCCAGCCATACGAACCGATACCGGGCACATCGGTCAAGTTGGTCTCGCAAACAGGACATACATTGTTGTTGAGACTGGTTCGCAGACCTGTTGCACAGGAGGTGGGGAAGGTCTCGGGCATCCACAGCTCATAGAGCACATCGATGTTGGCCACGATGACATCTGCCTTCTTGACAGCCGCTTCTTTCTCACGCCATGCCCAGTCATACTTCAGGGCATTGGCCTGTGCGTTGGCGCGCTCTTCATAGGTGTAGAGGGTAGGCTCTGTCTTTCCTTCTGTGACGGACAGCCAGATGGTGGCGGTCACTTCACGGCCGTTCTCATCGATCGCAGCGGTGATCAGGGCAGAGCCGTAAGTCGTGCCGGGATGGGCCATGCCGTCATCGGTGACGGTGAAGATGGCGCTGTCACTGGTGGTATAGGTAACGCTCACGCCTTCGGGGAGGGTCTCCATCTTACCGCCCACTCCAAACACAGCAAGGGTCAGGGGGAAGGCGTCACTGCCGGGACGGACGGTGGTGCGTTCTGCAGACAGTTCGGCTGAGATCACATCACCGCCTGTGACAGTCACTTCTACCTCACGGAGGAAGTTTTCACCGTGTATCTTGCCCTTCAGCAGGACTTTGGCAGTTCCCACACCGACGGCGGTAAGGGTCTTGCCGCTGAGAGACAGCACGCTCGTATCGGACACAGAGAGGATCTGATAGTTATCGACCTTGGGGTCGGAGGTGCTGTCCAGCAGATAGAAATCGTTGCCGTTGGCATCTGTCAGATCGATCTGGACAGCAACTGCTTCGCCTACGACCAGATCTTGCTTCACATCGATCTGCACATCCACAGTCCTGGGATCATCCACCAAGATCATTCTCAGCTGGCCCAGTCTCTGCGGGCCGTCATTCAAAGAGGTGAACACAAGGGTATGCTTGCCGACCTCCATATACAGGGTGTTGCGGTAGCCGCCGGCGCCTGTATAGCCTGTGCCTTCGGCGCGGTAGTCGATCTGACCCACATAGGAGCTATCCATAAATACATTACAGGTAGCGCCCTTGTAATAGAAGTGGGTACCATCCATAAAGAACTGATACCAGCCGGACTTGCGGATCATCACATCCATGACGAACTGCTTATCCTTGGGGATATTGAGTTCCATGGAATGGCTGTCCATGGTGAAGGAATCGTCGTTATAGGTCTTGCTCCAATCGATCTCGTAGCCATCATCTTCCAAAGTGGCATCCATGGCAAGGATCGCCTGACCTGCGGAGAAGTTGAGCCAGATGTAGCCATCGGTGGGAAGATCCTGATCAGAGACGACCTTCACATCCATGGAAGCGGTGACGGCGCGGCGCTCCACACCCACGGTGGCGGTGACGGTGACGGTGCCTTCGGCAAGGCCGGTCAAACGTCCTGTTTCGGAGATCATGGCAAGGCTCTCATCGGAGACCGTCCATGCCACGGGATACAGGCTCATATCAGCCTTGACACCGGAGGACTTGAGACCGGAGACGGCGATATCCATCTCATTGCCCACGCCCACGAAGTCCACCACAGAGGACAGGGCGATGGAAGCGAGGTCTGTATCGTCGGTGACGGTGATCAGGGCGGTATCGGACTTGGTCGCGCCGTCATAGATCGCATAAGCGGTGATGGTGGCGGTGCCTTCGCCAACAGTCGTCACCTCGCCGGTGCGTGCATCCACCTTTGCCACGGAAGGATCGGAGGACACATAGTAGCACATCTCGAAGTCTTCCTCGGCAATGGTGTTGAGGAAGGTGGTGCGGCCTGTGGTCTCGCCCACAGCGGTCTGACCAACAGGCAGGACAGCGGAGTCGAAGCCGTCGAGGGTATAGCGGATATCGCGGATGACTTCACTGAGACCGGAGGCCGTCACAGGCAGTGTGCCCTCGATGGTGCGGCCTGCCACATCCAAGGTGGCCTCCAAGTCGACTTCGCCGTTGAGACCGACCAACTGCACCTGATAGGTGGGGAAATCGAAGTCGCTCTCAGCGACCATCTTTTCGCCGCGGACCACAGTCATCACATCTTCGTTGGTGACAGAAAGGGTGCTCTTGCCATCCAGCGTGCCCTTGTCCAGATAGATCTTGGAGCCGGTGGTGGACATGGGATAGAGGGTGGCGGTCACAGGGGTATCGATATTGGTCATAGGGGCGGAAAGCTCCACAGCCACATGATCCAGACCCACTTCGCGGATCGACACATTGTCCACATAGACTGTGCCCTTCCAGCCTGTCTCATAAGCATCGTTGGGATAGTTATAGAAGGTATCGAAGTTGATACGGGTCATGCCGTAGGCGATCTTATCACCATCGAAAGGACCGCGGATCTTCAGCTTGTAGGTGGTCCATTCCGCAGGCAGTGCGGTGAAGTTCTCACGGGAGGTGGTGTTGACCTCGCTGAGGGTCGCGCCGGACCATGCGTTGACCTGATAGTCATACAGCTGGGGCAGGAACTGGAGCTGTCCGCCAGCGTTGGGGGCTTTCTCATAGCCCTCGATCTTGACATCGAAGGAATATTCATAGTAGTGACCGGGGAGCAGCTCGGCGAAGCTGCCATTGGCAGGATAGATCGCCGCACCCTTATAGGCGGAAGGCTTGTAGGCATTGCCGGTCAGTACGAAGGCGAAGACATTGTTGCCGTCCTCCTGCACGACTTCATTTCGCATAAAGCCGTCATCGGCGGTATAGACACCTGCCCAGCCATCGAGGGTGTCGAAGGCTGCCATGGCATCACTGAGCTTGTTTTCGCCCACATCGGCCACGGTGAAATCAAAGATCTCGGTGAATACAGCATCGCCGGAGGTCACGGTGACGGTGACGGTCACATCGCCGTTGGTCTTTGCAAAGAGGGTGTGAGCCGTTTCATCGACCTCAGCCACAGCGGGATCGGAAACGGTGTAGGAGATATCCACTTCATCGGGGTAGATAACATCGCCGTCTTCGCCCACCATGGCATAGCTGAAGTGCTGGAGGGTGTTGCGGGCGATCTGCTGCTTCACGCCCTTGAGCTCCACATCCATGCTCTGCAGCTTGGCAGGCGCCAGAACGGTAACGGGCAGCTTCACAGAAGCGGTCTCATCACCGATGGTTGCGGTGATCTTGACCCAAGCGTCGTCGGACACTTGCAGGCCACGGACCGTCAGCACCGGGGTTTTGCCGATCCCGGCCGAGGCCAGATCGGCCTCCAGCACGGCCTCGTCGGAGACTTCCACTTCCCATTCGGCGTCGGTCAGGCTATCGCCCAGACGGAAGTCCTCCCACCAGCCGCGGAGCTCGGTGGTATAAGTGCGGAACTGCTTGCCGCTCATAGCATGACCGCCAAGGGTCAGCTCAGGCTTTTCGATGGGCAGGAGCCGGATGCCCACGATATCCAGATCCTCGGAAGCGGTCAGAGCATAGTCCCCCTCTTCCAGATAGACATAGCTAAGAGCCGCAGTGGTCACCTGCTCAGCATCGGCATTGGTCAGCGCAGAGCCAAGGTAGGTATCGCCCAAGGTGAAGTCTGTCTTGGTAAAAGCACTGCTCTTATAGAAGGTGATCTGAGGCTGATACCAGCCGGTCTCTTCCACGGTGACAGTGCTCGCGCCTGCGGAGGAAACAGCTTCCGTCACCCTGACATCGAAGGAAGTCAGTGCCACCTCACCGTCATAGAGGGTGACAGTAGTGAAGCCCACTTCCCTGCCGGAAAGGATCAGGGTGTTGCCGTCCAGCTCCGCTTCCGCGATGTCACGGTCGTCACAGGTGACGGTCACATCGGCAAGATCGGTCCTGCCGGGCAGATAGGTATTCGCCAGATTCAGATACTTCTCATCGCCTGCTTCCACGGCTTCGCCGCCCAATGGGCGCAGCTCCACACCGCGCAGAGCGATGCAGCAGCGGCCGCCATAGGTGCCGGACCAAGTGCCCTGATAGTTGGATACATTCTGCAGGGCCACGGTGTTCACGCCCTCAGTCAGATAGAAGGGACCGTAGGACAGGCGGCTCATGCCCTCGCCGATGTTGGAGCGATCGTCATCTACCAGCTCGCCGTTGACATACACATCCATCCTGCCGGAGCCTGCATCTGTGCCGGCGTCGTTGGGGTAGTCCTTGGAGGCAGTGTTCTGACGGGATACATCCAAATTCAGGGTATACCAGCCGTCGGTCTTTACATTGAGGTCAAAGGCCACCTGAGAATCGATGCCCTTGTTGATCATGTAGGTGTGGATCAAAAGGCCCCATTCCACAGAGTCATCGGCGCACAGATAAGCGCGCTGACCGGACTTGCCGTTGGCATCCCAGTTGGGCACATTGAAGGTCCAGTCCGCATCTGCCAGATCATTCTTCATACTGACATAGGCAGCATATTCCGTATCGGACATATTCTTGTTGTAAGTCTGACCCAGACGCTTGGACTGGGTGCCGTCCCAGTTCTCAAGGGTGGGCAGATCCTTGTACCATTCTTTGACGGAGACCTGCTTGGCAAATTCCTTGAAGTCCACGGTGATGGGTGCGACCTTGCTCATATCGATGCGGACGATCTCGACCTTGACGGTACAAACTTCGTTGAGACCTTCCATCAGAGTCAGAGATGCCTTGCCCTCGCTGATACCTTCGATCATGAGCTTTCCTTCCTCGGAGATCCAAGCCTTTGCGATATCTTCATCATCGGATATGGCTCTGTGGGTCTCGGGACTCACGGTACTGTCGGCAGGCAGATACACGCCCACGATATCCAGCGCCTTCTGCACGCCAAGACCGACCGTCAGATCCCCCAGAGGGGTCAGAGTCATGCTGACGAACTTACAGGCGTATGCAGGGGTAACATTGGTGTTACCGACATAGTTCTTGACGGCCTTGATGTGGATGCTGTTCTCGCCCTCCTGCAGATACACTGTGCCAAGGTTGGACTTCTTCACGCCCACACCGTTGAAAGAATATTCGGGATAGACCACAGTGCCGTTGACTGACACAGAGAAATAGCCGTAGTTGTGGGTAGAGAAGCCGGAATCATTGGGATGGGAGGCATTCTTCATCACATGCTCCAGCGCAGTCTCCAGCTTGTACCAGCCTTCCTCAGGCGCGGTCACATTGATCGCCATCACATCGCGGTCATCTGCGGCGTTGTGGTAATATGTATTGTGGAGCACGCCCCACGCCACATCTTCATCTGCACACAAATACAGACGGTTGCCGTCGGCATACTTCACATACTCCGAAGCTTCCACATCGAAGTGCCATGCCATGGTCTCTTCCATCCAGGTCTGCATGGCAGCCGCGGCGACCTTTGCCTCCGCAGTTGCCGCAGTACCGCGTGCAGTACCGATGCGCTTGGTCTCATAGCCATCGGTGGTGATAACTGTGGGAAGCTCCTCCCACCAGTCCTGCTCCGAGGCCTCTTTCGCAAAGGCTTTGAAGTCTATCTTGATGGGGTCAAGTGTGACTTCCTCCATCGCTTCTGCTTCCGATGCAAAAACGCCCGTGGGGCATACGCCAACGATCATGATGAGCGCCAAAAGCAAACATAAGAGCCGTTTCATCATACTTTTTCCTCCTTGGGAGATGTAATAACGATACCATACCGCATGCTCTGCGCTCTTCCTATCGTGTTATGTGGGCAAAAGCCGCAGATCACGGACATCGTATTGACCTTATCTTACACCATTTTTGGGCCGTTTGGGAAAAAAAGAAGTGTCGATGTGTGACAATTTCTTGCCAAGCATTTTCCCCTATGTTAGAATGTGCCAAAAGGAGGTGTCCTATATGAAGCAATGTACACAAACCCTCATCAATCAGCACCTGATGGATATCAATCCTCTGCTGGCAGGCTGGGCCACGGATTGGGACTGCACGCCCAAGTGGAGCAAGACACAGCCGGTCCATATGACCCTTTACTATATCAAACGCGGCAGCTTTACCCTCGTGCGGCAGAACGGCACCTATGATGTCCATGCAGGACAATGCTTCTTCGTGCCTCTGAAGGACCGCAGCACCTATACCACCGGGACCCCCGGCGAGACCTATGACTTCTGCTGGGTGGGCTTCAGCGGCACACTCTCCCATCGCTTTGCCGATATCTCTGCGCCGATGGATGTCCCCGAAGACCAGTTGCTGCACCTGAAGGAACTGCAGTCCTTCGAACCGCACACGGCCTACGATCTTGCGGCAGATCTTCTTTGCCTGCGCTCCGTGATCCTTGACGGAGAAGAGACCAGATGTGACTACATCCAGCACATCCTTGACTATATCCAGAGCGCCTATATGCATCCTATCACTGTGGAGAGCCTGGCCGCTCAGGTCGGTCTCGACCGCAGCTATCTTTCAAGGCTCTTCAAGCAAAAGACAGGCCAGACCCTGCAGGCGTATCTGCAGCTCGTCCGCATCTATCAGGCCAAGACGCTGCTGATCCAGGGCTGCAGTGTCAAAGAGGCGACCTATCAGTGCGGTTTTGGTGATGTTAAGAACTTCCACAAGGTCTTCCTCCGCCACGAGGGGCTGACCCCAAACCAGTGGAAAAAATGTGTTCGCAACAATCTCGCCGCCCTGCGCTACGACTGGCCGGACAACACCAAGCATGTATAAGCTCACGCTTTCTCCCATTATGCAAAAGACCGGACCCGGATGGGTCTGGTCTTTCTATCGTGCATACGAATATAGCCGCTAAGTTCATGATACCGTATACGAGCTGCCAAGAAGCGATCTTTGTAAAACTTTAGTTTTGCTTCGTGTGCACAAGCCCGACGACTGCCTGCACACCTCTACGAAGCACCATCGTACGATGTTCGTAGGGGCGGGCATTGCCCGCCTACTACTTGATCCGACGATTCAAAATAAATATCCCCTCCGTCAAAACCTGCGGTTTTGCCACCTCCCCTTAGTATATAAGGGGAGGCTTTGCGTACTGCTGCGCACCCAAAGGCTCCCCTTGTTTTTCAAGGGGGAGCGATGCGACCGCCGCCTGTGGGCTGCGAGGGAGCGCCGCCGGTGGCGGATACAGCGACTGAAGCAGCTGGGCAGGCACTTGGTTTTGCGCAAACAAAGTGCAGAGCAAAA
>JAFSHB010000058.1 GCA_017440525.1 Oscillospiraceae bacterium
GGCCGAGCAGGGCATCCGTGAGCTGTCCGAGAAGGTCGATAGCCTGATCATCATCCCCAATGACCGCCTGAAGTATGTGACGGAGCAGAAGATCACCTTTGCCAATGCTTTCGGCATCGCCGATGATGTGCTCAAGCAGGCAGTCCAGTCCATCTCCGAGCTGGTCGGCTATTCCGAAGATGTCATCATCAATCAGGACTTCGCCGATGTGTCTGCCATCATGAAGGATGCAGGCCGCGCACACATGGGCGTTGGCATCGCTTCCGGCAGCGACAAGGCCGAGCAGTCTGCCATGGCTGCTGTGGCAAGCCCCCTGCTGGAGACCTCCATCAACGGCGCTATGGGCCTGCTGGTCAATGTTACCGGCCCCAGAGATGTCACGCTGGAGGATGTCGAGACTGCCGCCGGTATCGTGCAGGAGGCCGTCAATCCCGATGCCAAGATCATCTTCGGTGCATCTTATGATGACAGCCTGCAGGATGAGATCCGCGTGACCGTCATCGCCACCGGCTTTGATGCTCAGAGGACCGAGCAGCCTGCGATCGGTGCATTCTCCGCCAATGCGGAGAGAGCTGTCAGTGAGCCTGCTGCTCCCACGGCTGCGCCTGTTGCCGTCAATGTTCCCATGGAGGATACCAACGACATCGACGCCATCTTTAAGATCTTCAATAAGTAAGACGCTTCAAAAGCCCGACTGCTTTGGCAGTCGGGCTTTTTTGACGAGCAGCCCTATATTTTTTTGTAGATTCTCATAAATTTAAAAATGGACTTTACTTTTATACTTTAATATGTTACAATCAAAAGCAGTAAACAAATAAATCGTTGGGAGGCGTTCGATATGAACAACCGCAACAAGCGGTCCAATCCGGACCATGAACTCTACAGAGCTGTTCTGGAACTGCAGAATGTGGAAGAATGCTATAATTTCTTTGTGGATCTTTGCACGGTCTCGGAGATGAAAGCGATGGAGCAGCGTTATGAAGTGGCCAAGCTCCTCAATCAGGGCATGATCTACAATGAGATCCTGGAGCAGACAGGTGCCAGCTCTGCTACCATCAGCCGCGTCAACCGCAGCCTGAACTACGGCACGGACACCTATCGCGAGATCTTCAAGCGTCTGCACGCAGGAGATAAGGAGTGAGTGCCTACGAGGCGCTGGCTTTTTCTTACGATGCTCTGACGCAGGATATCCCATACGAACAGATGCTCAGCTACATGGAGGCGCTGCTGCAGCGCCATGGCAGGCAGCCGGAAACGGTGCTGGACCTGGCTTGCGGCACCGGCTCCATGTCTGTGCTCATGGCACAGAAAGGCTACCGTGTCCTGGGTGCGGATCTGTCGGAGGATATGCTGGCCATGGCCTTTGAAAAAGCGGCGGAGCTGGAGGAGAACAGACCCTATTTCATCTGCCAGCCCATGGAGGGACTGGAGCTTCCTTATGCGGTGGATCTGATCGTCTGCTGTCTGGACAGCCTGAACTATGTCACAGATCCCAATGTCTGCCGCAAGGCGCTCCGTCGCTGTTATGAGGCTCTTGCACCCGGCGGCGTGCTGATCTTCGATATCAATTCTGCCGAAAAGCTCAAGAGCCTCGATGGGCAGGTGTTCCTCGATGAGGATGAGGATACCTACTGTGTCTGGCGTGCAGAATTTGACCGGGCGGAGAATATCTGCTATTATGGCATGGATATCTTCCAGCGGGAGGATGAAGTATGGCTCCGCAGCTTTGAGGAGCATTTGGAGTATGCCTACACCGTGGAAGAGCTGACGGACTATCTGCGCCGTGCCGGTTTCGAGACTGTTGAGATCTACGGCGACCGGAGCTTTGATGCACCCAAAGCAGGGGAGCAGAGGATCTATTTTTACGCACAGAAGGAGTAAGTATGGGAGAATTGGTCAGAGCCATGACAAAAGATGGCTTCGTGAAAGCTGTGGCTGTCACCACGGCGGATATGGTCGAGCGGGCGCGTCAGATCCATAAGACGCTGCCGACCGCTACAGCGGCTCTGGGGCGGCTTTTGTCTGCTGCCTCCATGATGGGCAATATGCAGAAGGTGGAGAATGGCTCCATCACATTGCAGGTCAAAGGCGGCGGGCCTCTTGGTACTGTGCTCGCCGTGTCCGATGCCGAGGGCAATGTCCGCGGCTATGTGCAGAATCCGCAGATCAGTCTGTTGGAGAAGTATCGCGGCAAGCTGGATGTGGGCGCGGCAGTTGGGACCGATGGCATGCTCACCGTCATCCGGGATCTGCAGATGAAAGAGCCTTATATCGGCAGCGTTGAGCTGGTCTCCGGCGAGATCGCTGAGGACATCACCGAGTATTTCGTCCAGAGCGAGCAGACTCCCACAGCCTGCGCGCTGGGCGTCCTGGTGGATGTGGATCAGAGCGTCAAGGCATCCGGCGGCTATATCGTCCAGCTGCTGCCCGGTGCGCCCGATGATATCATCGACCGTCTGGAAGCCGGTATCAACAAGGCCGGTGCTGTGACGAAGATGCTGGATTCCGGTATGACCGCTGAACAGATGCTGAAGGTGGTCATGGAGGACTTCGAGCTGGAGATCCTGGAGACGACCCCGGTGGAGTATCGCTGCTATTGCTCCAGAGATCGGGTGACTTCCACCCTGATCAGTCTTGGCAAAAAAGAAATGACCGAGATCGTGGAGAGCGGAGAGACGATCCACATCGAATGTCAGTTCTGCGATACTGTTTATGACTTTACGCCGGAAGAAACGGCCAAGATCCTGGAAGATCTCTAACTTTTTTTCGAAAATAAAAAAAGAGAAAATTCTGCTTGACAAACATGGGGTGGCTGTGTATAATAATACCCGTCGCTGAAACAAGCGGCGCGTTTGGGAGCATAGCTCAGCTGGGAGAGCACATGCCTTACAAGCATGGGGTCACAGGTTCGAGCCCTGTTGTTCCCACCACCTATCTGGCCCGGTGGTGCAGTCGGTTAGCACGCCAGCCTGTCACGCTGGAGGTCGACGGTTCGAGTCCGTTCCGGGTCGCCATTTGTTTAATATTGAGATGCTTTGCATCTCATATGCCTCTGTAGCTCAGTTGGTA
>JAFSHB010000009.1 GCA_017440525.1 Oscillospiraceae bacterium
GATTTTCTCCACCGCTGCCGACAACCAGCCTTCCGTGGAAGTCCATGTCCTGCAGGGTGAGCGCGAAATGGCTGCCTATAACAAGACTCTGGGCAAGTTCCAGCTGACCGGCATTGCTCCCGCCCCCCGTGGCGTTCCTCAGATCGAAGTCACCTTCGACATCGACGCCAACGGCATCGTCAATGTCTCTGCCAAGGATCTTGGCACCGGCACCGAGCAGCACATCACCATCACCGCCTCCACCAACCTGAGCAAGGAGGACATCGAGAAGGCTGTCCGCGAAGCCGAGCAGTATGCCGCAGAAGACAAGGCCCGCAAGGACGAGGTCGATGCCCGCAACATGGCTGACCAGACCGTCTATCAGTCCGAAAAGGCGTTGGCAGATCTGGGCGATAAGGTCACAGAGGACGAGAAGGCTCCCGTGCTGGCCGCCATCGAGAAGCTGAAGGAGACCATGAAGGGCACTGATGTGGAAGCCATCAAGACTGCCACCGAGGAGTGCCAGAAGAGCTTCTATCCCCTGAGCGAAAAGCTGTACGCACAGCAGGCTCCTCAGGGCGGCGCAAAGGAAGCTTCCCCTGCCGATGACGGCGTGGTAGACGCCGACTTTGAAGAAGTCAACGATTGATTCACACTTTTCCCGAGAAGGCATCGCCTTCTCGGGAAAATGCGCGAACAAAATGAAAAATGAAAAGTGAAAAATGAAAAATTAAGGTATCGCCGCAGGCGATGATCTTGATTCGTCCGGCTTTGCCGGACACGATCATTGTTCATTGTTCATTCTTCATTCTTCATTTCACAAACCCGGAGGGTTTTCTATGGCAGATAAACGAGATTATTATGAGGTGCTGGGCGTAGAGAAGAACGCATCCGAGGGTGAGATCAAAAAGGCCTACCGCAAGCTGGCCATGAAGTATCACCCCGACCAGAATCCCGGTGACACCTCTGCAGAAGCCAAGTTCAAAGAGATCGGCGAGGCCTATGAGGTCCTGTCCGATCCCGATAAGAAGGCCCGTTACGACCAGTACGGCTTTGCCGGCGTCGATCCCAACTTCGGTGCGGGCGGCGGCGGTTTCGGCGGCTTCGACGGCTTCGACTTCGGCGATATCTTCGGCAGCTTCTTCGGCGGCGGCGCAGGCCGCACTCAGCAGCGGCGCGGCCCCACCAGAGGTCAGAATATCGGCGTGCAGCTGGATATCACCTTTGAGGAAGCGGCCTTCGGCTGTGAGAAGGACATCTCCTTCTCCCGCATCGAGGACTGTGCCGCCTGCTCCGGCTCCGGCTGCAAAGCAGGCACACATCCCGAGACCTGTACCCGATGCAATGGCCGCGGCACGATCCGTACACAGCAGAATTTCATGGGCATGACCATGCAGTCCGAGAATCCCTGCCCCACCTGCGGCGGCAAGGGCAAGCTGATCAAGGACCCCTGCAACACCTGCAAGGGCAAGGGCAAGGTCCGCAGGAACAAGACCGTCAAGGCCTCTGTGCCTGCCGGCATCGATCACGGGCAGAGCTTCCGCCTGCGCGGTGAAGGCAACTTCGGCTCAAACGGCGGTCCCAGCGGCGATGTGCTGGTCACTGTCGCCATCAAGCGCCATCCCATCTTCGAGCGCGACGGTGCCAATGTCCTGTGTGAGATGCCCATCACCTTCACCCAGGCTGCCCTCGGCGCGGAGATCGAAGTGCCCACGCTGGATGGCAAAGTCCGCTGGTCCATCCCCGAGGGCACCCAGACAGGCACCACCTTCCGCCTGCGTGACAAGGGCATCCCCTATGTGGGCTACAAGAACCGCGGCGACCAGTTCGTGACCGTAGTGGTGGAGACGCCCACCAAGCTGACCAAGGAGCAAAAAGACCTGCTCCGCCAGTTGGACGACACCATGGATGACGATGTCCAGCCCAAAAAGAAGAGCTTTTTCGAAAAGCTGAAGGATGCTTTCGATTAAAACCATCCCCCAAAAGCAAATGCTTATAGAAGCATTTCACCCCCAGCAGACCATACTGCTGGGGGTTTTTTGTAATTATTCGATATAATCTACTAATAACAAGCTTTAATTTATAAATGCTATGTAATTAATAATTTTTAATCTTCAATTTCCATGCCACAATTAGAACACAACCACAACTCATCCTCATCATCCCAATGCATGATGCCATCACATTCAGGGCAATCCCGAATTTCATCGTCATCATATCCCAACTCTCCTGAGCAATACGGGCAACGAGTATACTCCGATTCATCATATACGCTGTCGCAGTTCGGACACATTTGCATGATATCACCTCCTCCATTTATCAAACCCATTATAACACGACATTCCATCTCCAAAAAAGAAGAAATTGTTAAATTTATCTTTATAATTAGACATTAAAGAACAGTAGATCCTCTCATACCGTTATCCACAAATAACGGAAAATTTCAGCTTATCCACAAATAACGGAAAATTTCAGCTTATCCAAATTAACGGCAAACAGTATATATTAACTGCCATTGTGCAGTATGCGATTTTTCATTTCTCCCTCAGTCAACTTCGCTGACAGTTCCCTTTAGCCTCGACCTGCATAGCACCAAAAAACCTCCCTCTGACGAGGGAGGTGGCAAAACCGAAGGGTTTGACGGAGGGAGAGACATTTTTCCCATTTTCTCTCCCTCAGTCAGCTTCGCTGACAGCTCCCTCATCAGAGGGAGCTTTATTTTTTATTCTGTTTCCAGAAGCGTTCTGCTCAACCGGAGCAGGGCTTCATCTTCCGAAGAGTTGAAGAAGGTCACGGTGCCGCAGTTTTTTCGGTCATTCAGCAGGCCCTGCTCTTCCAGACGGCGGCCCAACTGCCGCGCCACACCATCGGCGCTGTCGTAGATCTTGGGCACGCTCCCCACCACACGGCGGATCGCATCGGTCAGGAAGGGATAGTGGGTACAGCCAAGCACCACAGCATCCACCGGGACTTTGGTATATGGCTCTAATTTTTCCAGCAGAAAGGTCTCCAGCTCCGGACCGGAGCGGATGCCACGCTCCACAAATTCCATAAGACCTGTGCAGGGCACAGGCACGATATCGGCCTCATCCCGGAACTGCCCCCACAGATCAAAGAATTTCTGCTCCTGCAAGGTCATGGCTGTTGCCATCACCAGGATCCTGCCGCCGGGATGGGCCTGCACCGCAGGCTTGACAGCAGGCTCTGTGCCGATGATCGCAAGCTCCGGGTATTCCTCACGAAGCATGGCGGCGGCGGCAGATGTCGCCGTATTGCAGGCGATCACGAGGGCTTTTGCGCCCTTTTCCAATAAAAACTCCGCCGCATGGCGGCTCAGCGCCTGCACCCGCTCCACAGTCCGAATGCCATAGGGCGCATTGGCAGAATCGCCGTAATACACATAGTCCTCCCCCGGCAGCAGCCTCATGGTGCCTTTCAGCACACTGATGCCGCCAAGTCCGGAGTCAAAAAAGCCGATCGGGCTTTGTTTTTCCATTATTTATTCCTCAGACAGCAGCAGCCACAGGTTCGCCATGAGCCACAGCACCGCACCCACGAGAGGCATCGCCGTGAGCAGACTGCTCCCTGCCACAGCGACGGCGCTGAACATGATACCGCCCATGCAATAGAACACGCTCCTGCGGCGATGGGCCCTGCCAAGGCTGAATCCGCCCAGGTGGTAGGTAGCGAACATGGCGAAGATCGCCGCAAACAGGTCGAAGCAGTAGTCCAGCAGCAGAGGATCTCTGCTCCAATCACGGAATTCCACGATCAGCTCCAGCGCATAGAACAGTGCCGGGAGCATGAACAAGAGTGCATGTGGCTGCGCTCCCTGCTGACGGCGCAGAGCAAGGATGACCCAGCATACAGCAGTCGCCAGATATCCAAAGGTCACGACAGGGCTGATCTTCCAAGCCGAGATGCTGCCCAGCGCGGCAAAGAATGCCGCCGCCAGCGTCAGGATCATGGCAGGGAGCGAGCTGCAGGGCATCTCCTCCCGCGGACTGAGCAGAAACGCATAACCGGCCGATGCCAGGATCAAGATCAGGGCGATCCAGGTGAGAGGGCCTTTCCCGGCACCTACCACGAATCTGCCCGTGGCATCGATCTGTGTCGTGAGCTGGATGCTCCGCAAAAGATATGCTGCCACAGCACCTGCCGCAGTCACGATCATAACAGGTATTCTTTCCAACTTTCTTTCCATACTGCTGCCTCCTACATCAGTTTCCACCAGCGGCTGAGGGTGCCGCTTGGGGCAAAGCCGAGCCGTTCATACATCCCGACCGCCCGGGTGTTGGTGGATGCCACCTTTAATTCGATCGTGGTGGACGGAACTTTCTTCAGGACCGTCCTTGTGAGCCTGTATCCGAGCCCTCTGTGTTCCGGCAGGACTGCCACCGCCTCCAGCCGCTTCTCGGAGATCTCCGCGATGGCGGCATATTGACCGTCAACACGGGACAGATAGGCTTTTTCCTCGCCCAGGAGCTTTGCAGTAACTTTTGCCGAGTATGACGCCGCACCGGGCACCGCCCGAAAGCATCGGTCGTAGATCTCCAGAAAGACCTCGCTGTTTTCTTCGGTCAAGTCCTCCACTTCCACAAAGGGCGTATCCGGCAGAGCTTTCTTTTCGATCTCCATCCGGATCATATCGTAGGCATGCTCCGCCGGGAGCGTCTCCAGCTCCCACGAAGCATAGACCCGTTCCGCACCGCAGGCACGGCAAAAGCCGAGACATTCCTCCAAAAAGGCCGCCGCGTCATCCCACACGGAGCGGACCAGCACATAGCCGCAGCCGGACCATGGGATCTGGGCCAGCACCAGGGTCGCGATACCGTGGGAGCCGGTAAATACAGGGATATCCTTCATGGGGCATCCACTCCAAACAGCGCCATGGCATTCTCCCGTGTGATCCTGGCGATCTCAGCCACAGGAAGGCCACGAAGCTGGGCGATCTTCTCCGCCATCCTGGGCAGCATAGTGCTGTCACACCGCTTGCCGCGGAAGGGCTCAGGTGCCATATAGGGGCAGTCCGTCTCGATCAAAAGGCGGTGCAAAGGCGCGTACTCTGCCACCTCCACAGCCTTTCTGGCATTTTTGAAGGTGATGACACCGGTGAAGCCCAGATAAAAACCGCGCTTCAGGACTTCCTTTGCATACTCCACCGAGCCGGAGAAGCAATGGAACACGCCCCGCAGACCGGGGAACTCGTCCACGATCTTCAGGGTGTCCTCATAGGCATCCCGCTGATGGATGATGACAGGCATATCCAGCTCCTTCGCCAGCGCCAGCTGCAGCCGGAAGGCCTCCTGCTGCTTTTCACGGGGCACATCTTCATAATAATAGTCCAGACCGATCTCGCCGATGGCCCTGACCTTGGGATGCTGTGCCAAAATACGGTACTGCGCCACCAGCGCGTCATCCACCGCAGCGGCATCATCGGGATGGCTGCCCACAGCGGCATAGATGAAGTCATACTGCTCCGCCAAGGCGATGGAAGTATGGGAGGATGCCAGATCGCAGCCGATATTCATGATGCGGCGCACACGGGCAGGTGCCATTTGTGCCAGCACAGCCTCCTGATCTTCCCGAAACCGCCGCGCATCATAGTGGGCGTGGGAATCGAAATACCAAATGTCGTTCATGCTTTTCCTCACATTCGGCGGCCGAGAGTCCGGCTGCCCTACCCTTGGGTCCATCTGTAGGGCGGTCAGACCCCTGACCGCCGCCGATCTTCAAGATCAGGACTTTCTCCACACCATCTTGTTGACCACACCGGTGTAGCTCTGGATCAGCTTGACCACCTTGGTGGAGACCAGCTCCTCCACATAGTCCGGCACCGGGATGCCGTGGTCGCCGTTGGCGTTCATGCAAACGGCTGTCTCCACCGCCTGCAGGAGAGAGTTCTCATCGATACCGGCCAGGATGAAGCAGGCCTTGTCCAGCGCCTCGGGGCGCTCAGTGCTGGTGCGGATGCACACAGCCGGGAAAGGATGTCCCACAGAGGTGAAGAAGCTGCTCTCCTCGGGCAGTGTGCCGGAGTCGGACACCACGCAAAATGCATGCATCTGCAGACAGTTGTAATCATGGAAGCCCAAAGGCTCATGACGGATGACACGCGCGTCCAGCTCGAAGCCGGACTTCTCCAGACGATTGCGGCTTCTGGGATGGCAGGAATACAGGATCGGCATATCATACTTTTCCGCCATGGCATTGATGGCGGTAAAGAGAGAAGTAAAGTTCTTTTCCGTGTCGATGTTCTCTTCGCGATGGGCAGAGAGCAAAATATACCTGCCCTTTTCAAGGCCCAGCCGCTGATGGATATCGCTCTCCTCGATCTTGGTGAGGTTATCCTGCAGGACCTCTGCCATGGGAGAGCCGGTCACATACACCCGCTCCTTGGGCAGACCGCACTCATGCAGATACTTTCTGGCATGCTCGGAGTAGGCCAGGTTCACATCGGAGATGATATCCACGATCCTGCGGTTGGTCTCCTCCGGCAGGCACTCATCCTTGCAGCGGTTGCCGGCTTCCATGTGGAAGATGGGGATGTGCAGCCGCTTGGCGGCAATGGCAGAAAGGCAGGAATTGGTATCGCCCAGGATCAGAAGCGCATCGGGCTGCTCCTGCACCATGAGGGCGTAGCTCTTGGCGATGATGTTGCCGATGGTCTCACCCAAGTCCTTGCCCACGGCGTTGAGATAGTGGTCGGGAGCGCGAAGCCCCAGATCGTCAAAGAAGATCTGGTTTAGGGTGTAGTCGTAGTTCTGGCCCGTATGGACCAGGATCTGGTCAAAATACTTATCGCACTTTTTGATGGTGGCAGACAGACGGATGATCTCCGGTCTGGTGCCGATGATAGTCATAAGTCTCAGTTTCCCCATGTTCATCTCTCCCGATATCGTTTTATGATGCATAAGATCAGGTGTACGAATAAAATGCCGCAGGCCGCGCCCGAAGAATCGAGCAAAACATCCTTCAAGCTGTTGGTCCTGCCGGTGAAGCTCTGCAGAGTCTCATCGGCGCAGGCTGTCAGGACACAAAGCCCAAAAGCCCACCGCAGGCGGATATCCATATTGGCAGCCGACCCTGCAAGGCAGACAGCCAATGTGCCAAACTCCACAAAATGCGCCAGCTTTCGCACCAGCTTCAAATAGAGCTTCTCCTCGATCCACCCATTGGGATTCAGCAGAGGCCGCAGGAACTCTGCCACACGGCCGGAGACAGCATTGGATTCAGGCCCGCTCTGTGCGGAATTGGAAAAAATGAAGATCCAGATCAGAGCTGCCAGCAGAAGGAACACCGCCGCTCTTATTTTTCGTGCCATGATCGACCTCTTTTCGGGCATATTTACACAAGGTAATATTAGCACGATCGGCGGACGATCGCAACAAAAAACAGTCGCAGTTTTCACTGCGACTGTTTTTAACGATAAAGTCAGGCTGCAGCGCCTCTTTTGCGGGTCAGGAGCTGTGCGATCACGACCACGGCGAACAGCGCCAGACCGATCAGGTCGGTGATGAGACCGGGGTAGAGCATCAGCAGACCGCCGGCAACGGCAAGCAGACGCTCGATCCAGCTCATGCGGTGCAGGAGCCAGCCCTCCAGACAGGAGGCCACAGCAAACATGCCGATCAGTGCTGTTGCACAGATCAAAACCACATCATACCATGCATTGACACCCACAAACAGCATGGTGGGGTTCAGCGCGAACACATAGGGCACGATGAACGCGCCGATCGCCAGCTTGGTGGCGGTGAAGGCCGTTTTCATGGGATTAGCCTGGGCGATGGCGGCACCTGCATAGGCAGCCAGTGCCACAGGCGGTGTCAGGTCGGCCACGATGCCGAAGTAGAACACAAAGAAGTGGGCCGCGATATCGGGCACGCCCATTCTGACCAGAATGGGGGCGCAGGTGGCAGCCATGATGCAGTAGTTTGCAGTGGTGGGAACACCCATACCGAGGACGATGCAGCACAGCATAGTCAGGAACAGGGCGATCATCAAATTGCCGTTTGCAAATGCAACGATGGAATTGATCAGCGTGTATCCAAGACCGGAGGTGCTGATGCAGCCTGCCACGATGCCTGCCACACCGCAAGCCACAGCCACCGTGATCATACCCTGACCACCGGCGGACAGCGCCTCAAAGATACGCATGGGGATACCTGCAAAACCGTCGTTCTTGTTTTCATCTTTTTCCGCCGCCACAGGCTCTGCACTGCGCTTGGCGGAAACTGTCTTGACGGTCGTATCGATCAAAGTTACAGCAATGGCGATAACGATCGCGATCGCTGCGGCATACTGGATGGAGTTGGAGCCGCTGGTGACCAGATAGATCAGGACCAGCAGGGGCAGCAGCAGGTACAACTGCTTCAAAAGGATCTTCAGCCGGGGCAGCTCTTCACGGGAAAGCCCTCGCAGACCTTCTTTTTTTGCTTCCAGATGGACCGTGATGAACACGCCTGCGAAGTACAACACCGCGGGCAGGATCGCGCGGACCACGAGGTTGGAATAAGGAACGCCGATGGTCTCCGCCATGAGGAAGGCCGCCGCGCCCATAATGGGTGGCATGATCTGACCGCCGGTGGTGGCAGAGGCCTCTGCCGCAGCCGCGAACTCAGGCTTATAGCCTGTCTTTTTCATCAAAGGGATGGTCACAGCACCGGAGCCAACAGTATTGGCAACGGAGGAGCCGGAGACCATGCCTTCAAAGGCAGAGGCCACAACAGCGACCTTGGCAGGACCGCCGGAGAAGCGGCCGACCAGCGCATTGGAGATATTGATAAAGAAATCAGCGATACCGGTACGCTCAAGGAACGCACCGAATATAATGAATACAACAATGAATTTGGAGCAGACATTGACAGGCGTGGACAAAATGCCTTCTTTGGAATAGAACAGGATCTGCACCAGCTTCTCCACACGCTTGTATATGTTTTGATTGGTAGAGCCCCAGATCAGCGCATAGGCGATCAAAGCACCTGCAACGATCAAGATCGGCAGACCTACACTGCGGCGACACAGCTCCGCCAAAGTCAAAATGCCGATCACACCGATCACAAATTCATATGTCTCGATTCTGGGAGAACGAGAGATGATATCCATGGCATTGAGAGCAAAGTACAAAAACGCGCCTGTGCCGAGGAGCATAAGGACAACATCGTACCAGGGCAGACTGTTGACCTTCTGCTTTCCCTTCTTCGCCGGGAACACCAGATAGCCGATAAACACGATGTATGCCATGAAGCTGGCAAGACGCAGTTCATCGAGCCATGTGGCAAACAATGTCACATAAAGACACAGCACGGAGAACATCGCCAAAATGATGGAGACAACGATCTTCGGACCGCCGACCCAGATTCTGGTGTTGGACTCGCGGTCAAATTTTTTCATGACTTCGTCCAGATCCATGGGCTGCTGCACAGCCGCATCCGCAGACTTTTTCTTAAACAGAGCCATATGTACCTCCTTAAAATTTTTTGTATGGGCCGATGCCCACATAGGCCCGCCTGCGGCAAGTCCATGTGGGCGTCGGCTCTTACAGCGAAACAGGCTGCGACGAGAAACTCGCCGCAGCCGAGAGTTTACAAGTTCTTACTCGACGGTGATGCCCTTTTCTGCGAAGTACTTGGCAGCACCTGCATGGAAGGGAGCGGTCATACCGGAGGTAGCATTCTCCAGGCTCAGCTCAGCACCCTTGGCATGGGCAGCGGTGATCGCCTCGGCGTTGTCGAAGATAGCAGCAGTCAGAGCGTAGACAGCATCCTCGGAAGCGTCGGTGGAGACGATCAGAGTAGCCTTGACGGTAACGGTGGTCACGTCAGCATCCTGGTTGGCATAGGTGCCGGCGGGGACATCGTAGGTGGTGTAGAAGGGGCAGTCAGCCATCAGCTTCTCAGCGAACTCGCCGTCGATGGGGACCAGACGGGCGTTGGCATTGGTGGTGCACAGCTCGGTGATAGCAGGGGTGGGAGCGCCGGCCACGATGAAGGCAGCGTCGATCTTGCCGTCCTTCAGAGCATCAGCGGAGTCAGCGAAGGACTGATACTGGGGCTGGATGTCCTCTTCGGTCAGACCGGCAGCGGCCAGAACATCAACAGCGTTGAAGTAGACGCCGGAGCCTGCAGCGCCGATGGAGACCTTCTTGCCGGCCAGGTCGGCGATGGTCTCGATGGTGGGATCGACGGTGATCAGCTGAACAGCCTCAGCATACAGACCGCCAACGACACGGAAGGAGTCCAGAGCGCCTTCAGCCTCGAAGGAACGGGTGCCTGCCGCAGCATAAGCCATGACATCGGACTGGACAGTGCCCAGCTGATAGTCGCCGGCATCGATGCCCAGGATGTTAGCCTTGGAGCCGTCGGTGGAGACGACATTGATGCCCATGCCGGTGGAAGCAGTGATCTGCTGACCGACAACGCCGCCGAAGGCGTAGTAGGTGCCGGCAGTGCCGCCGGTGCCCATGGTCATCTTGACCTTGCTCAGATCGACAGTCTCGACGGTCTCAGTAGTCTCGGTGGTTTCGGTGGTCTCAGCGGTGTTGCCGCAGGCGACCATGCTCAGGACCATCAGGATGGCCAGAGCGAGAGCAAAAAACTTTTTCATAGCGATTTCTCCTCACTTTAATGATGTGATGCACTCATTATATACAAGCCTTTCTCATTTTGCAAGAGGTTTTTTCAAAACTTTCATGATTTGGCAGTAAATTCTTTTGTTCTCCTTAATTTTTGCAAGTTACCCCATCATTTCTTTCATAAAAATGCAGGATGCTGCAAGGCATCCTGCATTTTGTGAGGGTTATTCGTCGTACAGTCTGGTGTATTCAAAATCTGCCGGGATGCCCAGCTTTTCATAGGCCTTTTTGCGGTTCGCCTCCACCTGTTCGGTGACGGCATCGAACAGGTTGTTGCCGTAGCAGTCCATATCCACCACGAAGGGGCCCAGCTTGTCCATCTCGAAATGCCAGGGAGCTTCGATGGAGCCCATCTCGTCGAACAGATCCACGCCCCTGATCTCGATGGCATCCACCCACAGGAAGGGGCTGACAGACTGGGGCGACACATGGACGCACCTGTGCTCCTGCATAGCCTTGGCCGTCTCTGCGCCCATGGTGGTCTTACCGCAGATCAGCTTTAAGTTCCACTGCTCGATGGAGGCTCTTCCCCACTTCTCAAAGCGGAGAGAGGATGTGGGCATAAAGCTCATGAGCTTCCATTTGCCGTCCTCCTTGACCACGATCGGGCCGTTGTGGATCAGGATCGAGCCCTCCTCGGGGGTGAAGGGCAGGGTGTGGCCTTCATCAAAGATATACCGCTGCAGCTTGGAGCGGCAGGTGAAGCAGGGGCCGGAGAGGTAGACCAGATCTCCCACTCTCAGCTGCATCACATCCTCGTCCTTGAGGGGCGCTCTGAGTTCATATGTTGCCATCTTATCTACCTCCAAACCAGTCGGGATCGTTCATGATGACCGTCTCACCGTTTGCCAGCACACGGGTGGTGGCACGGCGCGCCACCATGCAGTTGGAGCTGGTGGCACAGACGATGCCGGCGATGTGGGTATAGGCATATTCGATGTTGACCGCCAGCACGGAAGTCCTGCCGCCGGAGCCCATGATGCCCACGCCCAGCGAGTTGATGGCATCGGTCAGCTCCTCCTCCATCTGCGCGATCTGAGGCTCTGGATGGTGGGAGCCGATCTTGCGAAGGCAGGCGGCCTCTTTGGCAAGGTTGGCCGCCACATTGGCCGTACCGCCCACGCCCACGCCAAGGATGTTGGGCGGGCAGATCGCACCGGCCTTGGTGGAGGCGATGAAGGAATCGATCACGAATTTCTTGATGCCCGCCATGCCGTCGGCAAAGGCCACCACACGCTGACGGGTGCCGCCAAAGCACTCACTGCCGCCGCCCTTGGCCACATAGGTGATCTCCATCTGATCGCCGGGGACGAAGGAGTAGGTGAAGTCGGGGATGTTGGGGCCGATGTTGTCGCCGGGATCAAAACCTGTGAGGGGATGCTTCATGGTGGCGCGCAGATAGCCTGCCTTGGTGGCACGGCGGACAGCATTGCGGACCGCCTCCTCCAGAGCCATGAAGCCGCCTTCGATCTGGGCTTCATTGCCCATCTTGATATAGAAGATGGGCCAGCCGGTATCGGGGCAGGCAGGCTTGTCGCGCAATTCTGCCAGACCCATAGACTTATAAGTGTCTTCCAGACCCTTTTTGGCGATGGGAGAAAGTTCCGCTTCGATGGCACGGGCAAACGCGCCGCGCACATCATCGGAGATCACAGTCGCGCCGCGGCGGATGGTCTGAAACGCCGCTTCTTCGATAATATTGATCGAGATCATAGTTGCTCCTTTCCGCATAGCGGGCGGGCAATGCCCGCCCCTACAGTAGGGGCGACCATTGGTCGCCCGTTGTATTTCCATTGTCAATCGTCGATCGTCAGATCCATCAGGGGCACATGCTGCTGTGCGCCGTAGACATCCCGCTCCCCCAGCGCACCGGATGCGATGGGACGCACGATGGTGGCCTTCACTGCCATGGCAGGCGGGAACTCCACGATGGACAGCACATCTGTTTCTTCGATATGATAGAGCTTGGCGATCACTTCTTTACAGAAGATCTTTTTGGCACAGAAGTCCTCAAACACGGCTCTGTCGGAGAAGATCACATCCAGGGTCAATTCATAAGGACCTGCGTTTTTGGAGCGGATGACTGTTGCGATATCTTTCAGGGTCTTCATACTTCCTCGCCCTCCTTGATCTCAAACACTTCTGCCGGGAACAATGCCGCAGGATCCGGATGCTCCAGCAGAGCATAGACAGCAAAGGTATAGATGCCGCCCACAGGGATATCCGAGGGAGAGAAGGGGAAGGCCAGATTGCCTGCCGTCGCCATACGGTCGGGATAGCCGTAGTGGAGCATGGTGGAACGAGCCACGGAGCAGACGGTGTTGGCATTCTCCTGCGTATCGGACACGGCATCGATCACGATGCCCACCTCATGGGAGGTGATGGTGGGATCCGGCTCCAAGGCACCCATGACGCCGTTTTTGCCGTAGACGATGAAATCCAGCTGATACTCGATGCCCGTGCCGTCCAGATTGTCGGCCACGCGCTTTTTCAGGCCCTCCAGCGTGTTATCCAGCTCCCTGATAAAGAGAGGATCGCGGTTGCCGCAGATGGAGATGGTGCGGCAACCGGTGAACTTGGTGCCCTCCAGCTTGACATTTTTCTTCTCCTGCGGGATGAACTTAGACCCTCTGACACGGACACGGCGCTCCGTCTCCTGCTCAAAGGTACAGCCCAAAAGATCCAGCGTGCCGCCGGGGCCGGGGAGCAGATAGGGGTTGGACTTTTCATAGAGGGTATGGGCCGCCACAGAGGTGACGGTACAGGCTCTGCTCTCGGGGCAGGGCTCTACAGCGAAGCTATCCTCGTAAAGGTAGCCCATCATGCAGTCGGAGCCGGAGCCGGGGGTGGCAGCGATACAGGCGCACTCCAGGATCTTGCCCAAGTGGGTCGCCAGGGCCTCAGAGTAGCCTGCGCGGATGGCAGGGGCGGCAAAGGCGGCAGGATCGTAGCAGCGGCCGCAGAGGATGACCTGCGCGCCCTGATCCAGAGCGGCGATGATCGGCTCCACGCCCATCTGGGCCACGATGTGGCTGCAATCACGGATATCCTCCGCTGTAGGCATGGGCGCAGGCTCCAGAGGCACGATCTTGCCCTGCCCCAGCTGCTCCACCAGATACTCACGGTCGAATTCGGAGTTGATGGTGGCGGCCTTGAAGGAGAGCTTGTGCTCTTTTGCGATCTCCAGCAGGATCTCGCGCTCTCTTGCCAGATGGGGCTCACCGCCGGAGCCGCCTGCCGTACCGATGACCAGAGGGATCTCCAGCTCCATAGCCGCCAACAGCAGCAGGGTCAGGTCGCGCTTGACTGCAGAGCGCGTGGTGAAGGGCTTGCCCGCACCCAGATAGTAGGGGCCGGGATCCGTAGAGCCGCCGTCGCAGGCGATCAGGTCGGGCTTCTGCGCCACACCGGCACGGAAAGAGGCCTCGGGGAAGCCGTAGCCCAAAATACCGGTGGGAGATAAGATCTTATAAGGTTCCATATACACCGCTCCTGTCATGATGTTGCTGTAGGGTCGCCCCTACGATCTTCTTGCATCCATCATAAAATGTGGTATAATAAATTGCAATTGCATTTCGTCCGATCCCGATGGCAAAATCTCCAAGGAGGTACTGTATGGCACAATTCGTCCCCTTTCTTCATGACAGGAGCCCCCATGTGCGGATCCATAAGCGTCAGGTCACCGATCTGGGCGAGCTGTCTCACTACCACGACTGCTATCAGATCCTATATGTCGAAAAAGGAAAGATGCTCCATCAGGAGGTGGTCCTGCAGCCGGGTGACTGCTTTATCGTACCGCCGGGCTATGTGCATCACACCAGAGCCGCAGGCGCAGATCTCAGCTATTTTTCTTTGACCTTTCGGCAGGAGCTGTTCTCCCCCGGCTTCGTCACATCCCCCGCCTATGAGTTCCTCGACAAGCTGCGTCTTGCCCGGCAGGATGCCCGCCTGCGGATCCGTCTGCCCCGGGAAGAGGCCGTGAAGCTGGAACAGCTTTTGCGCCTCCTGATGGAAGAGTATGCCGAGGACCACAGCCCCGACAGCACCATGGCCGGTCATCTGGTGGCAGCCACTCTGCGGATCCTCGCCCGCTGTGATAAGCCTGCCGATGAGCCTGCGCCGGACCCCATCGCGGCCTGCATCCGGTATATGGACGCCAACTATATGCTGCCTTTGACCCCTGAGAGCCTGGCAAAGCAGTTCGCCGTCTCCCGCTCATCCCTCATGGAGCAGTTCCCAAAA
Organism: Oscillospiraceae bacterium; assembly: GCA_017440525.1. GTDB lineage: Bacteria > Bacillota > Clostridia > Oscillospirales > Oscillospiraceae > Avoscillospira. Next base: position 14,855 of record JAFSHB010000009.1, read on the forward strand.
AAGACCGGACTGACCGTCAAGCGATACCTCCATCACCGCCGGATCCGGCAGGCAAAAAAGCTCCTTGCCACAGGCTCCGTCTCCGTCCGCGAGACGGCAAAGCTGGTAGGCTACGAGGATCTTTCCACCTTCTACCGCAATTTCAAAAAGCTGACAGGTGTTCCTCCCTCCGAATATCAAACAGGCAAAGCATAAAAGCAGACACTCGATCATGAGTGTCTGCTCTCGTTTTACATTACATTTTACATTACAGTATTTCCCGACCCTCCCGCTCATGCTTCAGCAGGGCGTTGAGCCTTTCCGTCTTTCGCTTGGTCACAGCATAGATGACCGCCCATATCGCCAGATAGCCCACAACGAAAACACCGGAAAATATCACGATCGCGGCAGTGCCCCATTCCAGCCAGCCATTGAGCAGATAGGTGCCCAGATAGCCCAGATATAAAACACCGCCATGGATCGCGACCGCCGCCATCAGCGGCAGCCGTTCGATCTGATAGATGACATTCATGCCGCCTGCCAGAAAGGCCAGGGCAGACAGCGAAAAGATGCCCATGCAGACCTCCTCGACCGTCAGGGTCTGCACACAGGCCGCCCGCCGCAGGATCAGATAGACCACAGCCAAAATGAGCGGTCCGAAGCCGCAGGCAGTCAGACCGCGGCGCAGGAACTCCAGTGCCGTTTTTTTCATTTTCCCTCATACCTCCTTCTGATCTGGGCGAAGCAGCGTCTGGAAACATAGTCCCGATGGCCGCATCGGAACACCGCATCCACACCGCCGCCAAAGGTCGCATCGAACCGCTCGATCTGATGCTCATTGGCCAGCGTGGATCTGTTGATGCGGATAAAATAGGAGGGCAGGATGTCCTCCAGATCCCGCAGTCTGTCCCGGATGCGATACTGGCGGCCGTCGGTATCCACGGCGATCACCTTCCTGTCCAGAACGGTGATGCACGCGAGATCCCCGAAGGTCAGCCGCCGCAGCTCATCCTCCCGACAGCCCATCAGACTGTCCGTGCCGGAACAGCCGCGGACGAGATCTTCGATCTGCCGGGTCAGGGCGGACGGTGCATGCACGACTGCGATGACCTCTTCTTCCGCGTTTTTATCGATAATGAGTTTGTATCTCATAGCCACAGATCCTCACCGGTTTTTCATTTGTCTGAGGAAGCAGAGCACAGCCGCCACCGTCACCGCCGCGCTGTACAGGACGATCGGCAGGACATGGTCCGCCGCAAGGGCCGTATCCCCGGCCAGCAGAGCCTTTTCCAGCTCTGCCGCGTGTACGAAGGGCAGGGCGCAGGCCGCCCTCTCAAAAAAGCCGCCCACCAGCTCCAGATCGAACCACACGCCCGAGAGCCATGCGGAAAGATTGGTAAGGAGCGCACCGCAAAGACCGCCGACCTGCTTCACGCTCAGCATACTGCCGCACAGGAGCCCCAGCGCGATATGAAAGACTGCCATGGGGATGAGCCCGGCGATCGCAGCGACGATGTGTCCGCTGACAGGCAGTCCCAGACAGATCGCCGCCAGATAGCAGACCGCAGCCTGTCCGAGAGCGATCGGCAAAAGCGGGAGCATATAGCCGAGGATAAAGTCGCAGCCCGTCAGCGGTGTGGTGTACAGTCTCTGCAAAAGAGCGCTCTCCCGGTCTTTGGCGATCAGGGTCGCGGCAAACAGGGTCAGGAACGACAGCCCGAACACCGTGATGCCCGGTGTCAGGGTGCCGATCTCAAACAAGCTCACCGGGATATTCGCCTGTAAGCTGCTCAAAAGCAGCAGCAGTGCCAATGGGAATCCCAGTCCGAAGCCCAGACTGAGAGGATCGCGCAGGATCTCTCTGGCGCATCTTCCGGCAAAGGTCATCATCCTCATGGTGCATCCTCCCGCACGATCGAAACGAATGCCGCGGCAAGATCCTTCGCCCCGGTCTGTCCGATCAGTTCCTCTGCCGTCCCCACCGCGAGAAGGCGGCCGTTTTTCATGATGCCGACACGGTCGGATAACGCCTCGGCTTCCTCCATATAGTGTGTCGTCAAAACGATCGTGATCTTGCCCTTCAGCCCACGGATCGTATCCCAAAGCTCCTGCCGTGCAAGCACATCCAGCCCAAGGGTCGGCTCATCGAGAAACAAGATCCGCGGCTCGGAGATCAGCGCCATGGCGATGCTGACGCGCCGCTGCCAGCCGCCGGACAGCTTTCCCGCTTTCCGATGCAGGACGCTGCTGAGCCCCAGCCGTGCGGTGAGCGCATCGATCCTTGCATCCCGTTCCTTCCCGGGATACCCATGGATCCCGCAGATCAGAGCCAGATTCTCCTTCACCGTCAGATTCGGCGCCACGGCAGTCTCCTGCGGAGACACCGCGATCAGCCGCTTCACCTGCTCCGTCTGCGTCGTAACACTGTACCCGCCGACGAAGGCATCTCCGGCCGTTGGTCTCGTCAGACACGAGAGCATTTTGACCGTGGTGGTCTTTCCCGCACCGTTGACCCCCAGCAGAGAGAATACTTCGCCCTGCCGGATCTGCAGTGTGAGCCCATCCACAGCCGTCACATCCTGATATCGCTTGACCATGCTTCTTGCTTCGATCGCCTGCATCACGATCCCTCCCTGTTATCCTGCTGGTAACATCATAGCAGAGAAACAGGGAAAAATGTGTTTCTTTGTCTGTTCGGTCGTTTCTCATGTCTCATCGGTCATAGAGCGAGCCCCCGTCCATTTGGTCAAATGAGCGGAGACTCGTTTTTACCCTTTATCTGTGCCAACGCTTCCTGTGTATCCACATCCAGCAGTTCTCTCTCCACGGCAGGCATGGTCCTTGCACCGTAGCGGGAGATCAGGACACTCCCGCCTTTCCCTTGGGGCAGATCTTTCAGCTCTGCAAAGGTCCACCGGGGGAATACCGCAGGAGACTTTCCGCCCAGGCGCCAGATACAGTCGGTGTTCTGTGCCGCCAGCACCAAAGCCCAAAGGCTCTGCGCCGTCACGAAGGGCTGATCGCCCGGCAGGAACAGGCAATGGCTCACATCGCCCAGCGCCTCCAGTCCCAGCCGCACCGTATCACTGCGGTAAGGCAGGTCATGGAGCACCACATGGATCCCCTGCACTTCGCAAAGAGCCGCCACATCTTCATGCCGCGTAACGACCACCATCTTGGAAAACACATCTTTTGCCGCATCGATGCCCCACTGCACGATGGGCTTACCACCCAAAGTTGCCATAAGCTTGTTGCCGCCAAAGCGGCGGCCGAGACCCGATGCCATGATGACGCATCCGACATCATTCCTGTCAAGATCCACCACGAAGGCATCATCCCGCTCCAAAAGCCCTTTCAAAAAGGGCGTATCCTGCTTTCTGACCACCGCCAGCACACGCTTTTGCTCCAAAAGCCGCAGAAAGGCAGTTTGATAGGCTTCTGTCTCCAGATAGCCCACTTCATCCACGCCGACCCACGGGCTGTCCGCCTGTGCCAGCCGTTCCAGAGCAAGTATGCCTTGGGCGAAGCCCTCTGCCACAGGGCGCATCTTGTTCTCTGTCCCGGGCAGGGCCTCATCGAACACACCGATCCGCATCGTGTGTCCGCCTTCTTTGAGATACACGCCCTCGCCCTTCACCGCAAAGGTGGTCAGGCAGGGGAACGCCGCAAGCTGAGAAAAGAGGGCGGACTTCCCCGCCCCTCTTGTGCCTGTCAGGAAGATATGCCGCTTTTCACTTGCCTCCAAAGACCTCAGAATAGATCCGGCAGTTGGCCGCAAGGCACTTTGCTTTATAGTCTTCATAACGCGCCATCAGCTCCTTCCCACATTCCGTCACGCAGCTGCCGCCGCCTTCTTTGCCGCCGATGATCCGCCGGGTCAAAGGCTCTCCCACAGCGGCCTCTGCCTGTTTTATCAGCTTCATGGCCTTGGTGTAAGCCATGCCCATCTCCTCGGCCGCTTTTCGCAAGGAGCCTGTCTCTTCCACCAGATGGAGGAGCCTGCAGGGGCCGTCGCCAAAGAAACGCTGTCCCTGTTCATCCAAAAGATATACCTTTGTCAGCGGTGTCATCGCTCTCACCTCTCTGCCTGTGCCCTGTAGGGGCGGCCATTGGCCGCCCACGGGCGAGCAGTGCTCGCCCCTACCGCACCATCACGATAGTATCTTCGATCTTATGCAGGCGCACCCTGCCGTAGATGCCGCAAAAGGCCTGCTCCATGGTCTCCGGGCTGTCTGTCTTTGGGTGCAGAACAGCGTGGACCGTTCCATCCTTTAATAATATCAGCTTATCCGCCGTCTGTAAAGCCAACTGGGGGTCGTGGAGGACCGCCAGAACGGCACGGTCCTGCAAGCGGCCGCGCAGATGTTCGAACAGCCCATAGCGGTTTTGCAGGTCCAGAGCGCTCTCCGGCTCATCGAGGAGCAGGACTTTGGCATCCATCACCAGGGTGCGGGCCAGGATGCAAAGCTGCTTCTGACCCTCACTGAGGGTCAGATACGCCGTATCCGCCCCAAGCCCGAGCTGTGCAAGGGTCTGCCTCGCCTGCGCCTCCATCGCCCCGGTAGGCTGCTGTAAAAGCCCCAGCCTTGGTGAGAAGCCCATGAGCACCACATCCAGCGCCGTCAGCGACAGCGAGATCCCGCTCCTCTGAGGGATATAGCCGATCTGCTGTGCCGTCTCTTTCGTGCTCAGCTCACGCAGATCGCATCCATCCAGCCGCCGCGAGCCCTCGCAGGGCAGCAGCCCGCACAGGGCTTTGATCAGAGTAGTCTTGCCGCAGCCGTTTGCACCAAGGAGCGCTGTGACCGTGCCTTTTTCCAAGGTAAATGACACATTTGTCAGTATCTCTTTTTTTCCATAGCTGACCGAGAGGTCTCTGACTTCAAGCACGGGTCTCCCTCCTGACGATCAGCCACACCAAGAACGGTGCCCCGATCAGGCTTGTAAAAATGCTGACCGGCAGCTCCGTAGCGGCCACCGACCGTGCCAAAATATCCGCAAAGCACAAGAGCACACCGCCCAAAAGGCCCGACAGCGCCATGGTGCCGCGATGGTCGCGCTTCGTGAGAAGTCTTGCCCCATGGGGTGCGAGCAGACCCACGAAGCTGATGAGCCCCGTCAGGCTCACCACCGCCGCCACCATCAGGGTCGCTGTCAGCAGGACAGCCAGCCGCAGAGCCGTCACAGATACGCCCAGCATCTGCGCTTCTTCCTCCCCCACCGAGAGCAGAACGATCTGCCGATGGAGCAAAAACAGCACCGCCAGACACACAAGGCACAGCAGCGCATTGGGGAAGATCCGCTCCACCGCCACGCCGTTGAGGCTGCCCATGATCCAGTATTCGATCGAGGCCAGTTCTTTTTCCGGGTCTGCCGTCAGCTTCAAGCCCATCAGGAGCGTCTGTGCAAGGGCGTGGACAGCGATGCCGGAGAGCACGATCGTGCCGGACTTCCCTGTTTTATCTAAAGCCGCCAGCGACAATGCCAGGATCACCGCCAAAAGCGCGCCTGCAAAGGATGCCGCCGTGACTGCCGCCGCACCTGACAGGAACAAGATCCCTGCCGCCGCACCGGCCGATGCGCCCGACGCCACACCGATGATATCGGGCGACGCCAAGGGATTGCGGAACACCGTCTGATACACGAAGCCTGCCACACCAAGACAGACACCGCCGAGGACGCCCAGCACGGTCCTTGACAGGCGGAGTCGGAAAAACACTTTCAGCTGCATCTCGTGCCCTGCCAAAAGGCCGGGCAGGGTCAGCGGATACTTTCCCACGAACAAACTGACCACCGCCATGACAGCAAGGGCCATGGCGGTAATATAGATCGAGCTCTTAAGCTTCATAGTCAAGGCCGTAGAAGGTCTCGTAGAAGTCTCTGGAGAGCTGTGCGAAGTCTTCCGCGCTCACAAGCTCCGGATGGAGGACCGTTGCGATCCATGCGGCACCCAGAACACCGCCGGGCACAGGGCTGTCCCAGGCCTCGATGTCGCTGGGCATCTGATAGACATCGCCGTTCTCCACAGCGGTACAGCCTGCCAGTGCGGGATCGTCATACACATCCGCCACCGTATAGGAAGCATCGGAAGCAAGGATGATAAATTCGGGGTCCCACTCCAGCACCTGCTCATAGGAGACCTCGACCCAATAGGCATCCTCGATCTCCGCAGCCACATTGACACCGCCGGCCTGCGCGATCAGGTCGGACTGATACATCCCGTTGGGAGCGGTGGAGAGGAAGGAGGAATTGCCTGCCAGATACACGGTGGGCAGGCTCGAGCTGAGGAGCGCCTCCATCGTCGCCTCCTCGATGCTCTCCATAGCAGTGATCAGGTCCTCCGCCGCAGGGCGGCAGTCCAGCGCCACGCCGAACAGCTCGATCATCTCGGTCAGCAGTTCGCCGTTTTCGGGATCCACCAACAGCACATCGATGCCCAGCTCTTCCATGGTGGCGGCGGCATCCTTCAGCTTCTGAGGCAGGATGACCAGATCCGGCTCCAGTGCGATGCAGCCTTCTAAGTCGAATTCCTTGGCAGTGCCCACGCTGGGCAGCTCGATCAGCTCGGGCGCGGCAAGGCTGTAGATGGGACGCTTGTCGGCCTTGGCCTCGATGCCCACCAGCTTGTCTTCCTGCCCAAGGGCGATCAGGGCGGAAGAGGAGATATAGTAGCCGCTGACCAAGGTCTCGGGATATCCCTCGATGGTCACTTCACGGCCCATCTGGTCGGTGACGGTGACAGGGTAGGCAGAGACCGCCTCTACCGTCAGCTCGTCCTCGACGGCGATGTTTTCCATGATCTCCTGCGTCTGTTCCACGACGCCGCAGGCTGCCACAGACAGGGTCAGCACCAGCGCCAGAAGCAATGCAGCGATCTTTTTCATAGTCATTTCCTCCGTTGTAGTTTTAAAGCTATAACGGATTTTATCAGATGTTTCTTTAAAACGCAAGGTTCTTATGATATAATCATAAAAAGAGACTTCGGCCGCCAGGAGTCTGGCGGCCCTACATTGCATTCGTAGGGCGGTCAGACCCCTGCCCGCCGCTTAAAATATCAGCTCTGCAAGGAGACTGCACTATGATGACCATCAAGAATTATGTCCGCGCCCAAAGTCTGGAGGAAGCCTATACCCTCAACCAGAGCAGGCGCAATAAGATCATCGGCGGCATGGTATGGATGAAGATGACTTCTCTCAATATCAATACTGCCATCGACCTGTGCGATCTGGGTCTCGACACCATCGAAGAGACCGATACAGCGTTCTCCATCGGCTGTATGGCGACCCTGCGCCAATTGGAGACCCACGAAGGTCTGAACGCTTACACCTGCGGCGCGATGAAAAAGGCCGTGCAGGATATCGTGGGCGTCCAGTTCCGCAACTGTGCCACCGTGGGCGGCAGCGTCTATGGCCGCTTCGGCTTCTCCGATGTGCTGACGGTGCTGCTCGCCATGGACTGCTCTGTGGAGCTCTACAAGGGCGGCATCATCCCCTTGGAGAAGTTCGCCGCCATGATGAAGGACAACGACATCCTCGTCCGCATCCACATCCAAAAGACCCCCGCCAGATTCTCCTATGAGGCCATGCGCGCCCAGCGCACCGACTTCCCTGTGCTGACTGTGGCAGCTTCCACCCTTGGGAAGCTGGCGGTCGGTGCCCGCCCCATGCGTGCCATGGTGATGCCCTTCAGCGGGGACGATATCGACACGATCGCGGAGCAGGCGGCAAATACGATCCCCACCGCAAAGAATCTCCGCGGCAGCAAAGAATACCGCACGCACCTTGTAAAAGTCCTGACCAAGCGTGCACTGGAGGGTCTTTATGGAAATTAAGCTGATACTCAACGGCAAGGCCGTTACCGATCATATCGAAGCAGATACTCTGCTCCTCGACTTCGTCCGTGCCCACGGCTGTTACAGCGTCAAGCGCGGCTGTGAGACTTCCAACTGCGGTCTTTGCACCGTGCTTATGGATGGAAAGCCCGTCCTCTCCTGCTCCACCCTTGCCGCCCGTGCCGACGGTCACGAGATCACCACCTTGGAGGGCCTGCAGGAAGAGGCCGCCGACTTCGTGGGCTTCATCGCCGATCAGGGCGCAGAGCAATGCGGCTTCTGCAATCCCGGCTTCGTCATGAACACCATCGCCCTGCTGCGGGAAAATCCCGACCCCACCGACGATGAGATCCGTCAGTTCCTTGCCGGGAACCTCTGCCGCTGTTCCGGCTACGAGGGCCAGCTCCGCGGCATCCGCAATTATCTCGACCAAAGAGGTGGACGCCATGGCATATAGATCAGTCAATCAGTCCGTCCGCAAAAAGGACGCCATGCAGCTGCTCCTCGGCAAGCCTGTCTATGTGGAGGATATCGTACCCAAGGATGCCCTTGTGGTGAAGCTGCTCCGCAGTCCCCACGCCAACGCCATCGTGCAGGATATCAAGCTGGACACCGCCTTGAAGGTAGCGGGCGTGGAGGCCATCTATACATGGCAGGATGTGCCGCAGACACGCTTTGCCATCGCAGGCCAGACCTACCCCGAGCCTTCCCCCTATGACAGGCTGATCCTGGACCGCCATGTGCGCTTCGTGGGAGATCCCGTGGCGATCATCGCCGCCGAAAACGAAAAGGCGGCCCTTGCCGCCATGAAGCGCATCAAAGTCACCTATGAAGTTTTGCCTGCCGTCCTCGATCCCCGCACCGCCATGGACAGCGAGATCCTGGTCCATCCGGAGGAGGACTGGTATCCCCCCTGTGAAGTCGGCGGTGATAACAAGCGCAATCTGGTTGCCTCCGGTGTGGAGGCAGACGGCGATGTGGAAAAGATCCTTGCTGACTGCGACATCGTCCTGGACCATGTGTATCACACCAAAGCCTGCGATCAGGCCATGATGGAGACCTTCCGCACCTACACCCAGACAGACCGCTATGGCAGGCTCCATGTGATCTCCTCGACCCAGATCGTGTTCCACTGCCGCCGCATCCTCTCCCGCGCCCTCGGCATCCCCAAAAGCAAGATCCGCGTGGAAAAGCCCCGTATCGGCGGCGGCTTCGGTGCCAAGCAGACAGCAGTATGTGAGGTCTATCCGGCCTTCGTCACCATAAAGACAGGCAAGCCCGCGCTCCTCATCTACTCCCGGGAGGAGAGCAAGCTGGCAGGCTCGCCTCGCCATGAGATGCAGATGCACGTGCGCCTTGGTGCTATGAACGACGGCACGATCCGTGCCATCGACCTGCACACCCTCTCCAATTCCGGCGCTTACGGAGAGCACGGTCCCACCACTGTAGGTCTGTCCGGTCACAAATCCATCCCCCTCTATACCGGCAGGCTGGAGGCCTTCCGCTTCTCCTACGATGTGGTCTATACCAACCTGCAGCCGGCAGGTGCTTACCGCGGCTACGGCGCGACACAGGGCATCTTCGCCGTGGAGAGCGCAGTCAATGAGCTATCTGAAAAGCTGGGCTTCGATCCCACCGTGATCCGTGATAAAAACATGGTCCGTGAGGGCATGGTCATGCCCGCCTACTATGGCGAGACCGCCTCTGCCTGCGCCCTCGACCGCTGTATGAGCCGCTGCCGCAGGATCTTCGACTGGGATGCAAGATACCCTGTCCGCGACATGGGGAACGGCAAGGTCCGCGCCGCCGGTGTGGCCATGGCCATGCAGGGCTCTTCCATCTCCTTTGTGGATGTAGGCTCCGCCACGGTCAAGCTCAGTGAGGACGGGACCTACAATCTGATCTTGGGTGCTGCCGACATGGGCACCGGCTGTGACACGATCCTTGCCCAGATGGTGGCAGAGTGTATGGACTGCGATGTGGACGATGTGGCGGTATTCAGCGCCGACACCGATGTCTCGCCCTATGACTCCGGCTCCTACGCCTCCTCTACCACCTATCTCACCGGCAAGGCTGTGGAAAAGGCCTGCAGTCAGCTCAAAAAGCAGATCCTCACCATCGCCGCCGAGATGCTGGAGTGCGACAACACAGGGCTTTTGCTCTTTGAGCCCAAGGGCATCCGCCATATGTGGACAGGCCGTGTGGCGACCTTGGAGCAGATCGCCTATAAGGCACAGTGCTTCAACACCCACCCGGCAGAAGCCACCGCCTCCCACACCTCCGAAGTCTCGCCGCCGCCTTTCATGGTAGGCATGGTGGAGATCGAGCTGGACAAGGAGACCGGCAAGGTGGATATCCTGGACTTCACCGCCGTGGTGGACTGCGGCACGCCGATCAACCCGGCGCTTGCCCGCATCCAGACGGAGGGCGGCATCGTGCAGGGCATCGGCATGGCGCTGACAGAGGACATCCACTACGACTGCAAGGGCAGACCCATGGAGAGCTCCTTCATGCAGTACAAGATCCCCACGCGTCTGGACATGGGCAAGCTCCGCGTAGAGTTCGAGAGCTCCTACGAGACCTCCGGTCCCTTCGGTGCCAAATCCATCGGTGAGATCGTGATCAATCCTCCCGCTCCCGCCATCGCCCATGCCATCTACCGCGCCACCGGTGTGTGGCACAGAGATCTGCCCATCACCCCCGAAAAGATCGTCATGGGCAAATGATCCTCACCGCAAAAATGTCTCCATTGCGTTTGATTCGTTCCAAAACGGAGCCCCTTGCTTGACAAGGGGCTCCGTTCCTTTTATGATCGTAGCATACCCTATCAGTTTTGGGAGACTGCTATGATGTACGATATCCTGATAAAAGGCGGCATGGTCTACGATGGTAAAGGCTCTGTCCCTGTCCGCACCGATGTGGCCATCCTCGGCGACCGTATCGCCAAGCTCGGCGATCTGACCGATGCCGAAGCCCGGCTGGTGATCGATGCCCATGGCAAATGCGTCACCCCCGGCTTCATCGACTGCCATACCCACTCCGATGCCACCATCTGGGCAGCGCCCCTGTGCCGAAGTGCCGTCCATCAGGGCGTGACCACAGAGATCGTGGGCAACTGCGGCCTGATGTACACCAGGCTGGATCCCGGAGACTTCGACCCGGCAGGCCGTGCTGTCACCTGTTTCTACGATCTTGGCGGTGGGGTCTGTCCCGAGGGTGCCATGGCCGCTTGTCTCGATAAGATGGATGCCATGGGTGCATCCATGAACACGGCATGGATGGTGGGCCACAACGCCATTCGTGTCTGCGCCGGGCTCTACACCGCCGACTATACCGAGGCGCAGTTCCGGGAGATGGAGCGCATCCTCCGCGAAGCCATGGAAGCCGGCTTCATCGGCTTCTCCACCGGACTGGAATTCGTGCCGGGCAATGTATCCCGCCCCGAGGAGGTACAGCGGCTGGCCGCTGTCGCCGCCGAATACGACGGCAATTATGCCTCCCATATCCGCGACGAAGGCACATATCTCTTCGAAGCGGTGGAGGAGTTTTTGGAGGTCTGCCGCAAGACCGGTATGCGGGGCAGTCTGTCTCACCTCAATGTGAAATACAACAACGGCGTGCCCAACGAATATCTGCAGATCTGCATGGATAAGCTGAAGGCCGCCCGCGCCGAGGGGCTGGATGTCTATACCGATATGCTCCCCACCTGCTTTGCCTCCGGCTTTGCCGATGCTTTGCTCCCGACCTGGCTCTATGAGGAGGGCTGGGGAAAGGCGCAGGCGATCTTGGCCGATCCCGAGGGCCGCGAAAAGGTCAAGCAGGACTTCTGCCGCTATTGGCGGTATCTGTCCTACGGTCAATGGGACAGGCTCCTGTACATCAAGCCGCCCCATATGCCGGAGATCCACGGAACTCCTTTCGCAGAGCTTGTAAAGCGATCGGGCAAAGACCCCTTCGACTATTTCCTCGATGTGGTGCAGTCCGTGCCCACGCTGGAAGAGATGCGCCGCTTTGAGATCCAGGGCATCGCTTTTGACGAACAGACCATGGTGGACACCGTGGTGCGGGATCCCATCTATCTGTGGATGACAGATGCCTCTGTCACTGCGGAGGACGGCCCTGTTGCCGCCGTCACCGCCAACATCCAGTACTACATGAGCATGACCTATTTCTTCGTCCGCTATGTCCGGGAACTGAGAGCCCTCTCTCTGGAGCAGGCACTCAAAAAGGTCTGCTCCGTCCCGGCGGAGCACTTCAAGCTCCGTGACCGCGGTGTTCTGGAAGTCGGCAAGTTCGCCGATATCAACATCTTCGCCTTGGAAGACCTGACGATCAACGCCACCTTCGAGCATTTTGACCGCCTGTGCGGCGGCATGGACTATGTGATCGTAAACGGTACGCCCGTGATCGCCAAGGGCGTGCATACCACCGCCCGCGCAGGCCGTGTATTAAGGAGGACAGTATGAGAGTAAAAAAAGTTTTGGCAAGCACCATCGCAAGGCTGGACAGCAATGTCCACACCGGCGGCGGCACCGATGATACGGCTGCCCTGCAGGCCGTCCTCGATGAGGCAGGCCCCGACCTCAGCATCCATCTGGTCATGGACGGCGCCGCCCTCGTTTCTGGCCTGACTGTCTATTCCAACACCACCATCGAGTGCATGGGTCGTGACTGCGGCTTCTTCCTGATGCCGGGCAGCCGGGAGATCATCACCTGCGGCGATCTGTTCGATCCGGCGTTTCAGGTGGAAAATGTCAGATTGCTGGGCGGCACCTACAATCAGGACTGCCGCCACCAGAAGCGCTATAATGCCGACCGCATCATCTATGAGCCCGGCGACTATCCCTATCCCGGCGTGAATCACTACGCCCACGGCCCCTACGGCATGGCCTTCTATGGTGTGCGCCATCTGCTGATCGACGGTGTGACCATCCGCAACTTCATGACCTACGCCCTCGTCATGGATCACTTTGAGAACGTCACCATCCAGAACACCTGGCTGGATCTGCCCGACCATGTGGACGGCCAGAATCAGGATGGCTTCCACTTCTTTGGCCCGGGCCGCTTCCTGACCATCCGCAACTGCGGCGGCAGAGTGGGCGATGACTTTATGAATATCGGTCCCGATGAGCGCGACCGCAAGGCCTCCATCACCGATGTTTTGGTAGACGGCATCTTCCTCGACCACGCCGATCAGGCCATCCGCCTGCTTGCCCGCCACGAGGGTCGTATCGAGCGCGTCACCATCCGCAATGTGGCAGGCACCTACCGCAGCTACGGCTTCTACATCTGCCCGTGGTACATGGATCACCACTCCGGCACGATCCGCGATGTGCTGATCGAGAACATCAACTTGACTGCCGAGAAGAACAACTACGACTACCAAGAGCCCATGCTCTTCTGTGTGGCAGGCATCGTGGAGAACATGACCCTGCAGAACATCACCCACCGCCCCCTCTATGATGGCAGAACGCTCCTGAAGATCGGCTTCCCCTACTACTCCATGAATGAGTACCACGAGTACGCCGAGCTCCGCCGCCGTCAGGTGATCCGCGGTCTGACTCTCAGCAACGTGACCGTCACGGAAGATGAAAGCGCCCCCAAGGATACAGAGTATATCACCGTCTACACCAAAACCGACAGTCTGATCCTCCGGGACATCACCGTTTTGAAAGACCAGGAGCCCAACGGATGCCTGATCGCCTTCAAGGAAGAGGGCTCCATCGACACCCTCATCGCCCAGAACATCGTTACCCGCGGCCTGAAGTCCTTCACCGACGCCCCGGAAAAGATCACGACCAAGATCGAGCATGGGGTGGTTCAGAAATAGAATCAAAAACAGCTGATGGGAAACCCCAACAGCTGTTTTATTTGGTTTTCCATATTTCAAACCAAGTATGCAAAGACCATGTCCGCAGCGCCACAACGACCCGTTTCCATTGTCCACACTCTTCACAAAGATCCTTTCCCCAAGAAAGAACAAATGCACTTCTCGGCGCATCTGTTTCGTGCACCTTATTCCAACACTCCCAACAAAATTCGGCCATGATAACACCTCCTGAAATTCGGTATACTTGTTTCAAGTATACTCACAACATTGTATCATAATTTCTACTTAGAATATACTTAAAAAAAGTATATTTTTAGGTGAGTTATGAGAAATAAGAGCAACAAGCATCTTGGAATTGAAATTGACCCCGAGCTGCACCACAAACTGCGTTACATCGCAAAGTACGAAGGCCGTTCCATCAACGGTCAGGTTCTTTATTTGATCAGGCAGTGCATCAAAGACTTTGAGATCAAAGAAGGGGCTATTCCTTTTGATTCCTCGTCCGAATAATACAAACAGCCGCTGTGGATCTCCACAGCGGCTGTTTTCACCTCTCAGTCGCGCTTCGCGCGCCAGCTCCCCTCAAGGGGAGCCTTTGATCAGATGATCGATGGCTTCACAAACCCCCGAGAAATTTTCCTTGATATCACGGTTGCTGACACGGAACACGGACAGACCTTTCTCCTCTAAAAAGGCCGTTCTTTTTGCATCATACGCCTGTCCCTCTTCCTCATAGTGCTGCGACCCATCCAATTCGATCACCAATTTTGCCTGATGGCAGTAAAAATCCACAATATAATTCCCTATGATCTTCTGCTTGTAGATCTTCACAGGATAATTGAGAAGAAGATCATACCAAAGATGCCGTTCTTCCTTGGTCATCTCTTTTCGCAGTCTTCTTGCGTTTTCCAATATTTTCTCCATAAGTACCCTCCAAAGGCTCCCCTTGAGGGGAGCTGGCATGGCGAAGCCATGACTGAGAGGTGACTTTCTCAGCCTTTCAGGATTCGCTCCAGTACCACGCCGACTGCATCAGCCTGCAGCCGGAAGCCGAGGTCGTTGGCGTGGCAGCC
>JAFSHB010000059.1 GCA_017440525.1 Oscillospiraceae bacterium
CATTTTCAATTTTATCACCTCACAACAAGAGCATACACTATGACGGAGCGTGAGAGTCAATACCCTTTTGAAAAAATATGGACCGATGTTCGAAAAATTCCAATTTGTCGAACTCATTCTATCACATACAGCAGTAAAAAGACAGGGGCATTCGCCCCTGTCAAATCACTTACCCCGCCGCATCCAGCATATTTTCGATGAAGATACCGTAGCCCCGTGTGGGATCATTCACCAGCACATGGGTCACCGCACCCACCAGTTTCCCATCCTGAATAATGGGACTGCCGCTCATCCCCTGTACGATCCCGCCGGTGGCGGCGAGGAGGTCTTTGTCGGTGACTTTCAGCAGAAGGTTTCGTCCTGTGGTATCGGCGTGGGGATAGATCTTCAAGATCTCCACCGCATAGGTGCGGACATCCGTACCGGAGACATTGGAGAGGATGCTGGCACGGCCCGGACGGACCTCATCTGCCGAAGCCACCGGCAGAGGCTTCCCCGCGATCGGACCATGGAGACTGCCAAAGATCCCATGCTCGCAGTTCTTCTTCACAGAACCGATCGGAGAAGTCAGCGCAAAGCGTCCCTTCAGTTCCCCCGGCGTGCCGTTCTTTCCCCGCACGATCTCCACCACCGACGAGGATACCACGATCCCATCCTCCACCGGAAGCAGTTGGGAGGAGTTGGCATCGTTGACCCCATGGCCCAACGCACCAAAAGCCCCGCTCATGGGATCGTAATAGGTGAGCGTGCCGATGCCTGCCACGGAGTCGCGCACGAAAGCACCCAGCCGCTCTCCTTTTGGCGCAACGCAAAACTCCGCCTCTTTCCCATTTCGGATGACCGTCAGCACCATATCTTCTTTGGATATACGGTCTTTTAGATCCTCGGTCGTATGGACAGTTTTGCCGTCCACCTCGATGATGATATCGCCCTTTTGCACGCCCGCCGCTTCCGCCGCAGACGCTTCCTCAAAGCCTGTGACCACGATCCCTTTCGTCTGCATCTGGAGCCCCACGGTACAGCCGCCGGGGATCAGCAGATCCGGTGCCGCCAGTGCTGACGATGCAAAGACCCATACCGCAAAGACCGCGCACAGGATCCTCATACATTGTTTTTTCATGTTCGCTCTCCCTCGATCGTCAAGTTTCTTCCCGATTTAATATGGCTGTTTCGAAGGCAAACGATCATGGTAAATCGATCAAGTTTTCTTTCCAGAAAACAGAAAAGCGCCTGTTTTCTTCTCTTTTCAGAGGGAAAACAGGCGCTTTTGAAACATCACATCAATTTACGGTACACACCGATGATATGCTTGGCGCAATTTTCCAAATGAGACCGTTTGAGCGTGCCGTCCTGCAGCGCTCTGTAGAGATCCTGCGGATATCCCGCCGGCATCTTCATGTCGTTGCCGGCCATGACCTCACGGACGGGATCGTACTTCATGCCCCAGTCAGTTGTGACCATGCCGCCGAAGCCCCACTCATCGCGAAGGATCGCAGTGAGCAGATCGTAGCTCTCACTGGTATGGACACCGTTGAGGAGGTTGTACGAGGACATCAGAGTCCAGGGATCGGTCGTTTTCACGCAGATCTCGAAGCCCTTGAGATAGATCTCACGGAGGGCGCGCTCAGAAACACGGGAGTCGTTCTTCGTTCTGTTGATCTCGCGGTTATTGCAGGCAAAATGCTTGATGGAACAAGCCATGCCGGAAGCCTGCATACCCTTGACCTGTGCCGCCGCCATGGTGCCGGAGACCAGAGGATCTTCGGAGAAATATTCAAAGTTTCTGCCGCAAAGAGGCGTGCGGTGGATATTGAGCGCCGGGGTCAGCCAGACGGTCAGACCGTTCTCTCTGCCCTCGATGCCGCCGCAGATGCCGACCTGCTCCACGATGGCAGGATCCCAAGTGCAAGCCAAAAGGGTCGCGCTGGGCCATGCAGTAGTGGGGATGCCGTGCTTTTCCTGCAGACGGATACCGGCAGGGCCGTCAGCGGTAGGCTGAGGCGGCAGTCCGCGCTTTTCCAGCGGCGGGAAGCAGCAGGTGTTGCAAACACCGATGGCAGGAGAGCCACCAAGGAAGTTGCACAGGTCGATATCAGGGATATCTGCCAGCTCCGATACAGAAGCAGGCGTCACATAGACCTGCTCCACGGCTTCCATGGGAAGGGGCTCGTAGGAGCCGTCTGCCAGCATCCTCTTTTCCAGCTTCTGCGGTACGCAGCGAGCGGTGAGCTGCTCAGTGACGGTATCTTCGCTGACCGTATAGGCAAAGACCTTTTGGGTATCGGCAACACAGTTTCCGACCAAGATCGCATAGTCGCCCTGCTCCAGCACATAGGCAGACTTTTGGATCTTACCAAGATCATCATAGCTTGCCATCTGTGTCACAGGGAAAGACAGCTCCACAGCTTCGGACTCACCGGGCTGGAGCAGCTTGGTCTTGGCATAAGCCGCCAGAGCCTTAGAGGGCTTGCCCAGCTTGCCCTGCGGTGCGCCGTAGTATACCTGCACCACTTCTCTGCCGGGGCAAGCGCCGGTATTGGTCACGCGGACCGAGACCGCGATCTCACCGTTTTCTTCTCTGCCCTGCAGGTCGGTCAGCGCAAAGTCTGTGTAGGACAGGCCGTAGCCAAAGGGATAGCGTACCTTTTCCTTTGCACCGGGGATCGTTTCAAAATAGCGGTAGCCCACATAGATATCTTCATAGTAGTTTACATAAAACGCACTCTCATCAAAGGTCGCAGAGGACGGATAGTCGCCGAACGCCTTTGCGATCGTATCTGCCAGCTTACCGGAGGGCGTCACATCGCCGCAGAGGATATCGGCGATCGCGGTGCCGCCCTCCATACCGGCCTGCCATGCCAACAGCGCAGCAGGCACCTTGGGATCCTCTGCGAACCATTCGCAATCCATGACGGCGCAGATATTGAGCACCACGATCACAGATCCGAAGGATGCCTTGAGCTTTTCATAAAGCGCCTGCTCTTCGGTGCTGAGATAGTAGTCGCCGGGCTCTGCCAGCCGGTCGCGGTTCTCGATGCTGTAGCGGCTGATGGTCAGCACGGCCACATCAGCAAAGTCTGCCGCCTCCCGGAAAAGTGCCTCCGGGATCTCCGGCTGGGCCAGCAGGGCGTTGACCTGAACGGCGACGATCTCCTGTCCGCGCTTCAGATCCAGATCCGTCCATGTGATGCCGTGTGCCGCAAACACACCGGCCATACTGTCCACGAACAGATCCTCCTTTTGGGTCAGCTCCTTCTCAGCGTCGGGCATGGCCTCGTAGCGGGCGATGATGTCCATGACCTGCGCTTCGATCTTTGCCCTATGGATCGGCCACTCTTTTTCGGCATAGCTGCGGTAGAAGTCGCCAAGGGGGCGGAACACCTCCACCTTGCCCTCACGCTGCTTTTCATCGAAGCCGTCGTACACATGATGGATATGCTCACAATAGACATCGCCGCTGCCGCCGCCGCCCTTGGTATAGTCCACGGAGCCGACACCGAACAGAGCAACTTTCGTACCTTTTTTCAAAGGCAATGTATTATTCTCATTTTTCAAAAGGACCATACCTTCGCTTGCCGCTCTGCGGGACAGCGCGATATGCTCCTTGCAGCCTGTTTTCATGGTCATTCCTCCTTTTTTCTTGTATTATAAGAAAAATAATGCTACAATACCAGTAAATGACTGCAATATATCAGACATATTCTGCACACAGGTGATCCTATGGACAAATATTTTCGCGAAAGCAAAGAGCGGCTGATCGTTACCAACACCTATTCTCTGGATTTTCCGCCCCACATCCATGACGAAGTGGAGCTTGTATATATGCTGCAGGGATCGTGCTCTGCCTACTGCGCCGATCAGCACTACGAGCTGAAAGCAGGCGACTGTTTTCTGGTCTTCCCGGAGCAGGTGCATCATTATCAGAACAGCCGCGACTGTCATGCGTATCTCATGATCGTACACCCAAAGCAGCTGGACTTGGTGCAGCAAACGCCGGTCCATGCCGTATATCCCTGCGAGGATGAGGATCTGAAGCTGCTGCTGGATCTGACCGTCCGTGAATACGAGACGCAAAAAGACAAGGAAGTTGCCATCCCCCTGCTCCGCGCTGTGCTGGGAAAGCTGCTGCGGCACTATACCCTCACAGATGACCCTGTGCAGGACAACGCGGTGCAGCAGATCGTGCGATATTGCAGCAGCCACTACAAAGAACCGCTGACTGTTTCCGCAGTCGCCAAGGCGTTGTACCGCAGCCAGAGTTATATCTCCCACACATTCAGCGAGAGATTAAAGATCAGCTTTTCAGATTATGTAAACTCATTGCGATTGGACGAGGCCATTCGGCTGCTGAAGCTCGACGGACTTTCCATAGAGCAGGTGGCGGAGCTTTCCGGATTTCCAACTACAAGGACATTTCACCGGGCATTCCGAAACAAATACGGCATATCACCGAGAGGATATAAGAAGAGCGGACTGTGAGATCACAGTCCGCTCGTAAATCTCAGGCAGTATTCGTACAAGGGATAGAGGGCTTTGAGGGTCTTGATGACCTCCTCGGCTAGATCTTTGGAAAACAGCAGGTCATCGGGCTGGCGCTCCACATCCAAGATCACGGTCTTTAAATCGAACCAGGGCTTCAGGGACGCATCTTCACAGGGGAGCTTTCTGTAAAGATACTCCGGCTTGAATGTCGCGCCGGACTTCTTTTCCAGTTTCTTGATAAGTGCAGGGAACTCCTCCGGCTTGGCAGTCAGCATCTGCCGAAACTTCGCCATCGCATCTTTCTGAGGCTTCCAGAGGACAAAGCCGTAGCTGTAGCCTTCCGGTGTGATCTCAAAATAGAGGGTGGGCTGCTCGCTCCACGGAAGTCCATCCGGCCGCATGCTGAGCCACAGGCTCTCCTTATATGGGACAGCAGGATGCAACCGGGCATCCTTATAGATGCGGGAGCATTTGTAGGCCATGTTGGGCACATCCTGAAAATGGGCAAAGACTTCCTGTGAAAGTGCCTTCATGGGCGCATAAAGATATTGCTGGTATTCTTTTTTATGTTCCTCGAACCAGGGTCTGTTATTATTGAGGCGAATGCCCCACAAAAAATCGATGGTCTCGGGCGAAAATCCAGTAAACATAGAATCGTTCCTTTCTGACTACGCTCGATATATTTTATCCCATCTCGCCTTCTTTTGCAAGTTTATGCATCAAGGATCGATGCTCTATTATTTGCGCTATGCTTCATTATCTTTACACACTTCCAACAGTTTTCTTAATTCCAGATCGTACCGACGGAGTTTTTCCTCCGACATTTC
Source organism: Oscillospiraceae bacterium (assembly GCA_017440525.1). Classification (GTDB taxonomy): domain Bacteria; phylum Bacillota; class Clostridia; order Oscillospirales; family Oscillospiraceae; genus Avoscillospira. The sequence continues at coordinate 5,310 of JAFSHB010000059.1, forward strand.
GCCTTGTATCTCATTGAAGCACTTTTCGCACAGCTGACCAGCACCGGAAATGTAATACGGTCTGTTTTCTATGCTTTCCGCCCTTAAAACGATTGTTGGTGTTTTACAGCAAACACAGCATTCATATTCTGCCTGCCCTTTTTTCTCGCACCGGGCAGCACTTAAACGAGCAAGCATTCTTTCCGTTTGCATTTTCTGTTCTCTCCCCATTACAGCCAAAGAACACTCGCTGTGATATTTTGGATATTAAAATATCACAATTTGTGAAACCTGTCAATATCACAATTTGAGATATCATATAATAAGTCCATCTTATTGCGAGGAGCGTGGCATGAGATGAGGCTGAGAGAATTGCGGGAGGATCGAGATATCCCGCAAAAGGCCGTTGCCGCTTTTTTAAATGTGCGCCAGAGCACCTATTCTCAATATGAGGGTGGACAAAGACAGATCCCGATCATTTTGCTTATGCGATTATCGGAGTTTTATAACACTTCTGTAGATTACATTTTAGGGATGACTGATGAAAAGCTCCCCTATCCCAGAGGGAACAGGCGCGCATATCCATTTAATGAAAAATAGACCGAATGATCTGCATTAAATCATTCGGTCTATTTTTACGCCCCCCCGAGCAGGATCGTCACGGCTTGCAGGCTATGGGCGATGGTGCCTGCAAGCGGGTGACCAATGGCCGCCCCTGCGAATCGCCTGCACACGGGGCGATGTGGGCATCGCCCCCTACGAATTTGATCAGCCGCGAAGCGACACATTCATTGTCAATTATCAATCGTCAATTAAGAAAGCCATCCCCAAGGATGGCTTTCTTTTTAGTATTCCATTTTGCCGGTGTAGACCAAGCTGGCGTTGCCGGTGAGGTAGACACCGTCGTCGGTGTAGCGGACGACCAGCGTGCCGCCCTTGACCTGAACGGTGATATCCACATCCTTGGAGCAGAAGCCATTTTCCACAGCCGCCACGACTGCCGCGCAGGCACCGCTGCCGCAGGCCAGAGTCTCACCGCTGCCGCGCTCGTAGCAGCGCATCTTCAGGGTGTTCTTATTGACCACACGGACGAACTCAGTGTTGGTGCGGTCGGGGAAGATCTTGGCATTTTCGAACATGGGGCCGATCTTCTCCAGATCCAGACTGCCGACCTCGGAGCAGAAGACCACACAATGGGGGTTGCCCATGCTGACGCAGTTGATGTTGTAGCTCTCACCGCCGATGGTGATGGGATAGTCCACGATCTTGTCCGCCTTGATGGTGCAGGGCAGGCTCCTGGGATCGAAGCTGGGCTTGCCCATATTGACCTCCACGGTGGAGACACGGTTATTTGCCGTATAGAGCTTCAGCTTATTGATACCGACAGGGAGCTCCATGGTGATCTCATCGGAGGTCACGATCCCCTGATCGTAGAGCATCTTGGCGGCACAGCGCATGCAGTTGCCTGCCACAGACCCGGCAGAGCCGTCGCGGTTGTACATGGTCATCTTTGCATCTGCCACATCGGAGTTTTCGATGATGGCAATGCCGTCGCCGCCGATGCCGTAGTGACGGTCGCAGGCGGTGATCGCCAGGCTCTCGGGGCAGTTGATGATCTTCTCACGGTCATCGAAGAGGATATAGTCGTTTCCGGCGCCTTCCATCTTGTAGAAGGTCAGCTCCAGACGCTCACGGCGCATATTGTTGATATCCACAAGCTCCGTGTTATCCTGCGTGTAGCGGCTGGCCATGATATCCGCCAGCGCATTGGCCGTATCCAGAGAAGTGAAGCAAGGGATGGACAGCTGCATGGCTCTTCTGTGGAGCGCACGGAAGTGGTCGTAGGTAGAGACCAGCAGGTCGCCGGTGTAGATGATGAAGTTGATCTTGCCGGACTCCAGCACATCAAAGATGTGATCGGATTCCTTGATGGAGGTGACACGCTCGACCCGGATGCCCAGCTTTTCGATGGCATCGGCAGTCTTGGGCGTGGCATACATGGCGATGCCCAGATCGTCCAGCTTCTTGGCAAGGCCGACGACTTCCAGCAGGTCGTGATCGTCCACGGAGATCAGCGCACCGATGTGCTGGTCGGGATCCACAGAGGCCACGCTCATACCGGAGGATGTCAGGCCCTTGAACAATGCTTCCGTCATGGTGCGGCCGAGGCCCAGCGCTTCGCCGGTGGACTTCATCTCGGGACCAAGGCGGGAGTTGGCATCGGTCAGCTTCTCGAAGGAGAACACAGGCACCTTGACACAGACATAAGGAGGCGTGGGGTACAGGCCCACACCGAAGCCCATCTCCTTCAAAGGCTCGCCCATCATGACGCGGGTCGCCAGATCCACCATGGGAACGCCGGTGACCTTGGAGATATAGGGGATGGTACGGGATGCTCTGGGGTTGACCTCGATCACATGGAGCTTGCCGCGGTAGAACAGGTACTGGATATTGACCAGGCCCTTGGTCTTCATGGCAAGCGCCAGTTCAGTGGACACCTGCACCACATTCTCGATCTGGCGGTCAGTCAGACCGAAGGGAGGATAGACGGCGATGGAGTCACCGGAATGGACACCGGCACGCTCCACATGCTGCATGATGCCGGGGATCAGAACATCCACACCGTCGGAGATGACATCGACCTCCAGCTCCACGCCGGACATATACTTGTCCACCAGCACAGAATTGTCGATGCCCTGGGCGATGATCATTTCCATATAGACACGGACATCTTCCTCGGAATGGGCGATGACCATGTTCTGACCGCCGATGACATAGCTGGGACGGAGCAGGACGGGGTATTCCAGCTCTGTTGCCACAGCCAGCGCCTCTTCCAGAGAATGGACGCCTCTGCCCTTGGGACGGCGGATGTTGTATTCCTCCAGCAGCGCATCGAAGCGCTCGCGGTCTTCGGCAAGGTCGATGGAGTCCTGGCTGGTGCCAAGGATCTGCACACCGCTGCGGTCCAGGAACTCGGTCAGCTTGATGGCGGTCTGTCCGCCGAAGGCCACGACGACGCCGATGGGCTTCTCGACCTCGATGATGTTCATGACATCCTCGGGAGTCAGAGGCTCGAAATACAGACGGTCTGCCGTATCATAGTCGGTGGAGACGGTCTCGGGGTTGTTGTTGACGATGACCACATCATAGCCCAGTTCCTTCAAGGTCCACACGCAATGGACGGAGGAGTAGTCGAACTCGATGCCCTGACCGATACGGATCGGACCGGAGCCGAGGACCATGACCACAGGGCGGCCGGAACGGCGGAAACGCCTTGCTTCGCAGAAGTTGTCAAAGGTGGAATAGAAGTAGGGCGTGGTGGCATTGTACTCTGCGGCGCAGGTATCGACCATCTTGTAGTAGGCCCACTTCTTGGGAGGCAGGGCATGACCGGTGATGCGCTCCAGCGCCTTATCGGGATAGCCAAGCTTCTTGGCCTTCATATATTCCTTCTTATCCAGCTCCACACCGGCGATGGATGCTTCGAACTCCACCAGATTGAGGAGCTTGCCAAGGAACCACTCGTCGATCATGGTGATCTCATGGATCTTTTCGATGGACCAGCCGGCCTTCAGCGCCTCAAAGACGGTGAACAGGCGGCGGTCATCCTGATGATGCAGACGCTGCTCCAGCGTCTCATCGGAGATGGGCTTGGCATTGAGGGTATCGAGGCCGATCTCCGCGCCGCGGACAGCCTTCATGATCGCCATCTCGAAGCTGGGAGCGATGGACATGACTTCGCCGGTGGCCTTCATCTGAGTTCCCAGCTCGCGGGAGGAGCCATAGAACTTATCGAAGGGCCACTTGGGGAACTTGACGACCACATAGTCTACAGCAGGCTCAAAGCAGGCGCAGGTCTTTCCGGTGATGTCGTTGGTGATCTCATCGAGGGTATAGCCAAGGGCGACCTTGGTGGTGATCTTAGCGATGGGATAGCCGGTGGCCTTGGAGGCCAGAGCGGAAGAACGGGAGACTCTGGGGTTGACCTCGATGACGGCATACTCAAAGCTCTCAGGATTCAGCGCGAACTGGCAGTTACAGCCGCCCACGATCTCCAGCGCTTCCACGATATCGAGAGCCGCCTTGCGGAGCATCTGATACTCCTTCTGGGCAAGGGTCAGGGCAGGGGCGACCACGATGGAGTCGCCGGTGTGGACACCGACGGGGTCAAAGTTCTCCATGGAGCAGACAGCGATGGCATTGCCGGCCGCGTCACGCATGGTCTCAAATTCGATCTCCTTCCAGCCCTTGATATAGCGCTCGACAAGGATCTGGGTGATAGGAGACACATCCAGACCGGTACGGGCCACGATGCGCAGCTCTTCTTCGTTGTAGGCAACACCGCCGCCTGCACCGCCAAGGGTAAAGGCAGGACGGATAATGACAGG
>JAFSHB010000060.1 GCA_017440525.1 Oscillospiraceae bacterium
ACCACCGATGAAAAGGAACTGCAAGATCAGTACGACTGCGACTATGTGGTGGAAGAAAAATCCCGCTCCGTCAACCTGACCCAGACCGGTATCGCCAAGGCAGAAGAGTTTTTCGGCATCGAGAACTTGTCCGATCCTGAGAATGCCACCATCGCCCACCATCTGAATCAGGCCATGAAGGCACGCGGTGTCATGAAAAAGGACATCGACTATGTGGTCAAAGACGGAGAGGTCATCATCGTTGACGAATTCACCGGCCGACTGATGTACGGCCGCCGCTATAATGAAGGTCTGCATCAGGCCATCGAAGCCAAAGAAGGCGTGGTAGTCGCCAATGAGAGCAAGACCCTCGCCACCATCACATTCCAGAATCTCTTCCGTCTCTACAACAAGCTCTCCGGCATGACCGGCACCGCCCTGACAGAGGCCGATGAATTCGAGGGCATCTATGAGCTGGATGTGGTGGAGATCCCCACCAACAAGCCCATCGCCCGTATCGACAGCCCCGATGTGGTATATAAGACGGAGGCCGGCAAGCTCCGCGCTGTGATCCGCCAGATCAAAGAATGCCATGAAAAGGGCCAGCCTGTTCTGGTCGGTACTATCTCCATCGAGAAGTCCGAGCTTCTGAGCAGGATGCTGAAAAAAGAGGGCATCCCCCACAATGTGCTAAATGCCAAGCACCACGAAAAGGAAGCTGAGATCGTGGCGCAGGCCGGTAAGTTCGGCGCAGTCACCATCGCCACCAATATGGCAGGACGCGGCACCGATATCATGCTGGGCGGCAATGCCGAGTTCCTTGCTCTGAACGATCTGAGAAAGGGCGGCATGGAGGAAGACCTGATCGTGGAATGCACCTCCTTTGCCGAGACGAAAGATCCTGCTGTCCTGGATGCCCGTGCTGCCTATGCAGAGGCCTACAAGCAGCACAAGGCCGTGATCGCCGAAGAGGCAGAGCGTGTTCGCGCGGCCGGCGGTCTGTTCATCGTGGGCACGGAGCGCCATGAATCCCGCCGTATCGACAATCAGCTCCGCGGCCGTTCCGGTCGTCAGGGCGATCCCGGTCAGACCCGTTTCTTCCTCTCCATGGAGGATGATGTCATGCGTCTGTTCGGCGCTGAACGCATCAAGAACATGATGGAATCCCTTGGTCTGGACGAGGACACCCCCATCGATGCCAAGATCCTCTCCGGTGCGATCGAGAATGCCCAGCGCACGGTGGAGAGCCGTCATTTCCAATCCAGAAAGAGCGTGCTGGAGTACGACAATGTGATGAACACCCAGCGTCAGGTCATCTATGGTCAGCGCGGACAGGTCCTCAACGGCGACGACCTGCAGCCCACCATCGAGGGCATGCTCCGCTCTGTTGCACAGAACCATGTGGCAGCGGCCTTCGATGAGACAGGCTCGATCGATCCTGCGGCATTCAGGCAGCTCTCTGCCTCCTTTGAGAATATGCTCTATCCCAAGGGCGGCTGGACGATGACAGAGGATGACCTCGCCGCCATGACGGCTGAAGCTCTGACCGATATGCTGCTGGAGAAGATGCACTCCGCTTATGCGGCAAAGGAAGCGGCTGTCACCGCCCCTGTCATGCGTGAATTCGAGCGCGTCGTGACCCTGCGCGTAGTCGATGAATACTGGATGGATCACATCGATGCCATGTCCGATCTGAAACAGGGGATCTCTTTGCGTGCCTATGGACAGACCGATCCTGTGGTAGAATACAAGCGCGAAGGCTTCGAGATGTTTGAAGAGATGATCGCCTCCATCCGCGAAGAGGTCGTCAGAAGGCTCTTCCTCATCCAGCTCAGACCGCAGTCTGAGATCAGGCGTGAGAAGGTCGTAAAAGAGACCTTTGAGAGCAGCGGCGATAAGACCACCAAGCCCAAGCCTGTGGTCAAAAAAGCAAAGGTCGGCCGCAACGATCCCTGCCCCTGCGGCAGCGGAAAGAAATACAAAAACTGCTGTTTGGACAAGGATCTGAACAACTAAGGAGTTCCCATGGCTTTTCAAATGAACAAGCTCGGCGCGCTGGAATATTCCACAGCCGACTGTCTGGAAGGTGCGGTCCACTGCTTTTCCACCCGCCTCGGCGGCGTGAGCAGGGACCATACCGCATCTCTGAATCTGTTTGCCTCCCACGGAGACACAGAAGAGAATGTCAGGCAGAATTACCGCATCCTAGGCGATGCCGTCGGCTTCGTTCCGGAGCAGACCGTGTTCACCAAGCAGCGCCACACCGATATCATCCGTGTGGTCACAAAAGAAAACTGCGGAGAGGGACTGGACCGTGAAGTACCTGAGATCTGCGACGGGCAGATCACCGACTGTCCCGGGGTCGCCCTCGTGACATTCTCTGCCGACTGCACGCCGGTCCTGCTGTTCGATCCCATTCGCCGCGCGATCGGCGCTGTCCATGCAGGCTGGCGCGGCACGGCACAGGGCATCGCCGCCAAGGCTGTAGATGCCATGGTGCGGGAGTTTGGCTGCAAACGGGAGGATATCCGTGCTGCGATCGGCCCCTGCATCAGCAGATGCTGCTTTGAGACAGACGAAGATGTGCCAAATGCTCTTCTGGAAGCCCTTGGTCCGAAGGCCGTGAGCGCATTCATCCGGACCGGGGAGAAATATCATGTGGATCTGAAATCCTGCAATGCCCTATGGCTGCAAAGAGCCGGGATCGGCGAACTGGACATCTCCCCCGACTGCACCGCCTGCGACCCGGAGCGCTACTGGTCTCACCGCAGGATGGGAGATCTGCGCGGCTCTCTGGCCGGCATCATCATGCTCAAATGAGGTGATCGTTTGAAACGAAGATATCTTTCCCTTACGGCTGTAGTGCTGCTTCTTTGCACCCTTTGCGGCTGTACACTGTTCCCCGGTACCGCAGTCATCGATCCTGCTCAGCAGGAGGAAACGGACGAGACCACACAGGTGCAGGAAGAGATGGCCGCTGATGCCGTTATGAATGAAGCACAGGCGCCGGAGATCCTGCAGCTGGCCTATCAGGAGGACTACGGTCTGAACCCCTTTACGACCGTGAGCCTTAACAACCGCTCCATTTTGGCGCTCCTGTATGAGCCCCTGTTCATCGTCAACAGCGAGTTCCGGCCGGAGCCTGTACTGGCCTCCGATGCACAGGTCTCTGACGATGGAAAGACCACGACCATCACCTTGCGCCATGGTCCGACCTTCCACAACGGCAGCCATGTGACTGCGGCGGATGTCGTCTATTCCTACGAAATGGCGAAGGAGAGCGATCACTACGGCAACCGCTTTTATTATGTGGAATCCATCGAGGCTGCCAGCACGAAAACAGTAGTGGTAAAAACGACTGAGAGCTACGAGAATGTGGCGCTGCTGCTGGATTTCCCGATCGTCCGCAAAGACACGGGAGAAGAAGCGATCCCCGACGGTACCGGCCCTTTCATCTTTGACGGTTCTTATGTGCTCAAACGATATGAGGACTGGTGGCAGAAGGAATGGTTCCTCGGCTATGATAAGGCCTCTCTGACCCCCTGTACTACGGCGGCAGACATCCGCGACCATTATGAATACGGACAGGTCAATCTGGTCTGCTCCGACCCCAGCTCCGCTGCTTACGCCGCATTCCACTACGACTATGAGCTGTGGAGCGCACCCACTACGATCATGCAGTATATCGGCTTTGACCACAACGACAAGGTCTTTGGTCTTGACGCGGTCCGCGGCTGCGTCACCTACGCCATCAACCGCGATACGATCGTGGCAGAAGATCTGGGCGGCTGCGCTGTGCCTGCCACGCTCCCGGCCTCTCCCCTTGCCCCCTGTTACGATGCCGGTCTTGCGGCGGACTACGACTATGATATGGCCGCATTCCGTGAGCTCCTCAACAGCGCGGATATCCGGGACTATACGGAGGACGGTATCCTTGATGCCTATGTAGGGGAATACTCTCTACCGCTGGAAGGTACCATGATCGTCAACGCTTCCAGCAATCAAAGAGTCGCCACGGCCCAACGCATCGCGGAGTATCTGAACAACGCGGGCTTCAATATCACGGTCGAGCCGCTGGAGGACGACGATTATCAGGCTGCGCTGAAGTACAATAATTTCGACCTGTACTACGGTGAGATCCGTATGTCCAACAATTTCGACATGGGCTCCTTCTTCCGTGACTACGGCTCCGCCAATTTCGGCGGCAGTGCCAATTCGACAGCGTTGGCACTGAGTATCGACATGCTGGAAAACAGTGGCAACAGCTACGACCTGCACAAGTGGGTCATGGACAAGGGTTGGATCTGCCCCATTTTGTTCAAAAGCTACGCCGTTTATACCACACGCGGCGCGGCCAGAGACCTGAACCCCGCGGTGGAATGGATCATCCATTGATGAAGGTCTTTATCGACGCCGACGGCTGTCCGGTCACGGATATTGCCGTCGGCCTTGCTGATAGCCACGGCATCTGCTGCATGATCGTCTGCGATACGGCTCATCAGATCCAAAGAGACGGCGCGCAGACCATCACCGTGGACAAAGGCGCCGACAGCGCCGACTTCCTGATCGCAGGTCTGGTCGGACCGTGCGATATCGTCATCACGCAGGACTACGGCCTTGCCGCCATGTGTCTGACCAGAGGCGCACGCGTCCTCCATCAGGATGGATATGAATACACATCACAGAACATCGATGGGCTTTTGTATTTTCGCGCCGAGGCCAAGAGAGCCCGGCGGGGCGGCGCACGGATGAAGGGCCCCAAAAAACGAGCGAAAGCACAGGATGACGCATTTTATGCCGCTTTACAGCGGCTCTTGCAGGAGGCCCGGACATGAAGTATTTCGTGTATATGCTCCGCTGCCGCGATGACACGCTCTATACCGGCTACACAAATGATGTAAAACGGCGGGAGAATGTGCATAATACAGGCAAAGGCGCAAAGTACACCAAGAGCCGACTGCCTGTAAAGCTCGTCTATTTCGAAGAACATGAGAGCAAGAGCCTTGCCATGAAGCGGGAATGTGAGATCAAAAAGCTGACAAGGCCGCAGAAAGAAGCGCTGATCGCGGAAAGGAGCATCCATGAGCCTGACCTCCATGAATAAGTCTCTGCATCTGATGATGCGGATGTTGGATCCCAAAGAGCCCACCGAGCCCATGATCTCCCTGCCGCCCAAGCCTGAGATCCCTGCCATTCAAAAAAGCACTTCCCTGCCGCGGCACACACCGGAACGGCACGGCATATCTTCCCGCCATATCGCCGCATTCCTGCAGACACTGGAACAAGACCCAACGCTCAATATGCACAGCATCATGATCCTGCGGGACGGCTGTGTGCTCTGTGAGGCGTCTTTTGGGGCACAGGACATCCGGATCCCCCGCATGACATTCTCCGCCTGTAAGAGCATCGTATCCCTCGCGGTCGGCATCCTGATGGACGATGGAGTGCTTCGGCCTGAGACGCAGCTGACAGAGCTGTTCCCCGAAGCCGGCAATGCCATCAGCCGCAGACTGATGAAGGATCTCACGGTGGAGGAACTTCTGTCCATGCGTTCGGGCGCCCAGTTCAATGAGATCGCCTGCATGACACAGGAGGACTGGCTGAGCGGCTTCTTCTCCCCCGGACTGTCCGGCGGGAGATTCCAATACAACAGTCTCAACACCTATATCCTCTCCCGCATCGTGTGTCAGCTCTCCGGCCGAAGCCTGAGCGACTTCCTCTCCGAGCGGCTCTTTGGCCCCATGGGCATCCGAGACTTCTACTGGGAGGTCTGTCCGAACGGGACTGAGAAAGGCGGATGGGGCCTGTATCTGCGCGCGGAGGATCTGGGGAAGCTGGGACAGCTGGTCCTTGATGGTGGTCTTTGGGAAGGCCATCAGCTCATCAGCCGGGAGTATCTGGAGAAAGCCACACAGATCCACGCCAAAGTTCCCATGCACTACGGCGACTATGACTATGGCTGGCAATTCTGGGTCGGCCGCAAGGATGATATCGTTCTGATGAACGGTATGCTGGGGCAAAATGTGCTGTGTTTCCGTGAAAACGGCATCACAGTCGTCTCTCACGCAGGCAACGAAGAGACCTTTCAGCAAAGCAATTACTTCCGCCATGCTGCTGCGTTCTTCGCCCGCGCATTCGACCCCGGACTGCCTCGAGACGCTGTGGGCATACGCGGGCTCAGGAAGACCCTGCACGCTCTGGTGCTGCCACAGGCAAAGCTCCCCACGCAGGCCGACTTTGCGCGTTTTTTCGGCAGGCGCTTCGTAACAGACGCCCCAAAGGCCCCCTCCACAGGATCGCTCCCTCTCACCCTGCAGGCTGTTCAGAACTGCTATACCAAAGGTGTGCAGGCCATCGCCATCGGCGGCAGCCGTGAGACTGTCGAGATCTTCTACGAAGAACGCGACACGCTCCACCATATCCTCGCCGGGACGAGAGCGCCGCATATCCAGTCGATGGAGTTTGGCGGCAATGTATTCCGCGTGGCGGCCTACGCTCGCTTTACGCATGATGAGGATGAGACACCGGTCCTTCGTGTACAGTTGGACTTTTTGGAGACACCCTTCTCCAGGATCCTGAAGCTGTATCTGACACCATCCGGCATGACCCTCAGACAGGAAGAGACGCCCTGCATGGATAAGATCCTGGAGACGGTGCTCTCCGACGCCTATCCGGCAGTCAAGACTTTGATCGGTACCGTATTCGGTACCGGCGATCTGGACTTCCTGCGCTGGCGGATGTCCGTGGTATTCGCACCTGAATTGGAGTTCACCGAAGAATAAGAAAAATTGCTGTTCCGAGAGGAACAGCAATTTTTCTTATTTCTCATTTTTTCTCGCTTCGGCCTCCGCCAGCTTGTGGTGACGGCGGTTTTTGACCTCATCGGACATGGGCTGGATATCGCCTGCCTTGGTCAAGGCCATTCTGGTCATCAGAGGACCGACCAGCTCGTAGATAAGGACGGAGAACAGGATGATGTTGCGGATCAGGTCCCCTTCCTCCCCCAGCTGTCTGGCAGTCAGGCACATACCGAGCGCCACACCGGCCTGGGGCAGCAGGGTGATGCCCAGATACTTGCAGATGTTATCATCGCACTTGGTCCATTTGGCACTGAGATAGGCACCGTAATACTTGCCCAGAGAACGGAAGATGATATAGACCACACCGAGCCCTACGATCACGATATCTGTGAATACACCCAGCTCCAGCTCTGCACCGCTGACCACGAAGAACAGGGCACACAAGGGAGAGGACCATTTATCGGACTTTTCCATCAGGTCGTGGGACAGGGGGCAGCAGTTGCAGAACATGGTGCCGAGCATCATACAGACCAGCAGAGAGCTGAAGGACACATGGACAGGTCCGATATGGAAGTCCAGCATGGAAAGGGACACCGTCAGGAAAACGAAGGCGATCGTCATATTCAGACGGTTGGTGTTGGAGTTGAAGAGCTTTTCCAACTGGGTCAGCACCCAGCCAAGGAATGCGCCAAGAAGCAGAGATGCCGCGATCTCCACGAGAGGATCGACCAAAATGGAGATCAGGTCTGCGCCGCCGCTGGAGAGCGTCCGGGCGATACCGAAGGATATGGCAAAGACCACGAGACCAACAGCATCGTCCAATGCGACGATGGGCAGCAGCAGGTCTGTCAGCTTGCCCTTAGCCTTATACTGGCGAACGACCATCAAGGTCGCGGCAGGAGCAGTCGCCGTGGCGATCGCACCAAGGGTGATCGCCTGTGCAAGAGACAGCTTATCGGGGATGATGAAATGGACACCGATCAGGACCGCATCCACCAGAAGTGCCGCGATCAAAGCCTGTGCCACACCGATCACAGAGGCCTGATGACCGGTCTTTCGCAGATCCTCCAAGCGGAACTCATTGCCGATGGAGAAGGCGATAAAGCCCAGAGCCACCTCAGACACGAGCGCGAGCTTGCCCACAGCATCCGCAGAAGTAAAGCCAAGACCATCGATGTGCAGCGCACCAAGACAGTAGGGACCGATCAGGACACCTGCGACAAGATAGGCCGTGACAGAAGGCAGCTTGAGCGGCTTTGCCACTCTGGTCATCAGAAGACCGGCCAGCATGGCGATCGAAACAGACAACAAAACAGACATGGTATATCACTTTCCGTTCTTATGATTTTAGCGGTGATAGTATACTGCTGTTTCGCCAAAAATGCTGACCAAACTTTATGAAAAACAGCTAAAATTTCTTGTGTATTTTTGTTGACAAAATAGGAAAGCGGCTGCATCGCAGCCGCTTTCCTTTATCCGTGATTATAGATCTTCTTTTCCAAGGCGAAGATACGGGGAGAAAAGGTGCCGGGCTGGGTCTTTTCCAAGTTCTCGCGATAGATCTCCATCTTGGCATCGATATTATCGATATAGTTGAGCATCTCTGCTTCGGCACACATCGGCACGACAGCCGCACCGAACTCCGGCTGACCGTGGTGGGACAGGAGCATATGCTGTAAAAGCACGGCCTTTTCTTCCGGTGTCCCAAGGCCGCGGCAGATCTCAGCCGTCTCCTGTGCGCCCATGACCAGATGCCCCAGCAGCTGGCCCTTGACAGAATACTCTGTGACCATGCCAATGTCGGAGACCACGAACTCATGGATCTTTGCCAGATCGTGCAGGAGCGTACCGGACAGGAGCAGGCTCCTGTCGATGATCCCACCGTAGAGGTCTGCCAGGAAGGCGGCAGTCTCCATCATATACACCGTATGCATCAGAAGGCCGCCCACAAAGCTGTGGTGGACGCTCTTCGCCGCAGGCATCTTTTTCAGCTTCTCCCCATGGCGCTCCAGCAATGCCTGACAGACCGCTTTATAGTCTGCATCCTCAAAGCTCTCCACCAGAGTCTCCAACCGAATGTAGGCAGCATCGCGATCGATGGGAGCCACAGGCACCAGATCTGCCAGATCGTAGGGGTCATTCTCCGTTGCGATGCGGATGCGCTCCACCTTGATCTGAGGCGCACCTTTGAACTCCTGCATCACGCCCTGCACCTTGGCGATCTTGCCCTCCTCCGCAGGACCGATCGGCCCTGCATAATCCCAGACCTTCGCCTCGATCATCATAGAAGCATCCGCCAAAGAGCATGAAAGATAGGGCTTGCCGGAATTGGTCACTTTCAAGAATACATTTTTCAGGATGTAAAAGCCGGTAAAGCTGTCACCAAAATTCAGTTCATCCAATCTCATAGTATCTCACTCCTTATCGGAAGTCATTATACTACAGATGGAGAAAAGAGTAAACCATGGATTTATGCCATCGGCAAGGCGATCTCTACCTTGAACAGGTCTCCATCGACCGTCAGATCGAACCGGCCGTTTTGCAGTCGGACAAGATCCCTTGCGATGTTGAGCCCAAGGCCGCTCCCCTCGGTGTTGCGCGACAGGTCTCCGCGAACGAAGCGCTCCATAAGGTCGTCGGCATCCACCGCAAGCGTTTCTCTCGAGATATTCTTGATGCTGATAACGACGCTCTCATCCCGCTTTGCCGCCGTAACATAGACCCTCGTACCCGACATCGCATATTTGACCACATTGCCCAGAAGATTATCAAGGACCCTCCACAGGAGCTTGCCATCGGCCAAAACACTCAGATCGCCGCGCACCGAGGATACGATCGACAGCTGTCCCTGTTCGAGCCGCTCCCGATATTCCTCCACGGCCTGCCCCAGAAGCTCTGTCACATCCAGCGCCTCCAGCTCCACCGGGATATTTCCCGTGGATGCCTTGGACGCTTCCACCAGATCCTCCGTCAGCTTTTTCAGCCGCAGTGCCTGTCGATGCAGGACACCAAGATACTGGATGCCCTCAGCCTCCGTATGGGGCTTTTCCAACAGATCCACATAGTTGATGATAGAGGTCAGAGGTGTTTTGATATCGTGTGAGACATTGGTGATCAGGTCTGTCTTTAGGTTCTCTGAGCGCATCCGCTGCTCCACCGCTTTGGTCATACCTCCTGCGATGGCATTGAGATCTTCGCCGTGAGCCTTGAAATGCCAGTACATGCCCGCCGTGTCCAGATGGTGCTCCAGATCGCCTGCGGCAAGGGCTTTCGCCGCCTGCTGGAGTTTTTTCATCTGCGCCGCGCCCCAGATCATGGCAAGTACGACGAAGATATTATACAGGATGAGCATCACGACCGGTGCGCCGTCTCCATTGGCATTGACGAGCCATATGAAAAGCAACAGCTCTGTCAATATCGCTCCAAGGATCGTCAGCACTGCCACCGGGACGAGCCCCAATGACATGAACCCACGGCGCATCACATCCAACACATAAGAAATGGGCTTTTTGATCTTTTTCCAGATCCACACCAATATACGGCTGATCAGCATGGACCGCCAGAAGCATTTTGCCTTCAACCTTGTGATGACGGTCAAACAGCATCCCAGGACCGTAAGACCGCAGGCAGTCGCACCTGCATCGCACAGGACGATCATGACCTGTAGCTCTTTCCAAATGAGATAACGGTTATAATATGTCTCATACAGCCCGCAGAACAGTACCGCAAAGCCAACCGCCGCCAACGCACCGACAAACAGGACCACTTCCAGCCAAACGCGGTCAAGCCATATGGTGCATACTTCTTCCGATCCCGGTCTGCGACCTGCCTGCACACAAAGGAACACACAGGACACAAGCAGTCCCAACAAGCAAACTGCAAGACAGACCAGCGCATCGTCCTTCCAGTAGTTCCACATACGCCAGATCTCATAGCCCTCTCCGATCGGTGTATCATTGACCTCCATACCAAGCGGGAGCATAAAGAGGACCTGATGCATAACGCCGCCGGCAGCATCACTGCCTGTTTCTTCGCCCCCCGCTATGATCTCACCTGTTTCCGTGATAATAAGCGGCTGTTCATAGTCAAGAGAACGGTCTCCGTACCATTTGTCATTGAAGTAGTAGTCACAGACATAGGCATATTCAAAAATACTGCCACGCATCCCCCGCTCCATCAGATAGCTGGTCTCCCGCAGATAGACATTGTCCTTCAAATTCAGAGGAGCACGGATCCCGAGGCCTTCCACATAAGATGCCGTGACATTTCCGGTCTCTTCTTCCAGAATGATAAACCGCAATTGACTATTCCCGAGGAACTCGCCCCAATCTTTAAAGTCCGGATCATGGCGATACCGCTCGATCACCTCCCGCCCAGAGATCTCTGTTCTGTCACGGCAGATATTTGTCTCCTGATAAGTATTCTCTCCATACATCCCATAATTGGCACAGGTCAGGGCGATATAGGCTGACCAAATGCCAAAGACCAGACACACGCCTGCAAGCAGCCACGCAAGGAGCTTCCAATACCATGCACTCATACGATATCTCATAGAAAGACCTCCTTATTCCCCGCGGTAGGGAACTGCAAATTTATAGCCGTGTCCCCACACCACTTTGATGTAACGCGGATCGGATGGATCGATCTCGATCTTTTCCCGCAGATGGCGGATATGGACAGCCACGGTGCTCTCGGACCCAATGCCTGATTCATGCCATACCGCCTCATAGATCTTGGCAGAGGGAAAGACCTTTCCGGGATCCTTCATCAAAAGGCGTAAGATCCCATACTCACTTGGGGTCAGCGACACCCGCTCCCCGTCTACCGTCACCGTTTTTGCAGGATCGTCCAGCGTCACAGCACCGATACAGATCACATCCGGCGAACTTGGCTTGCTACCAAGGCTCGTGAATCTGCGGAGCTGGGAACGGACACGGGCCAGCACCTCCAGAGGCTCAAAGGGCTTGGTGATATAGTCGTCGGCACCCACATTGAGCCCCAGGATCTTATCTGCTGTCTCACTTTTCGCAGTCAGCAGAATGATCGGAACATTGGAGCTGGTACGCAGTCTGACGGTCGCAGTAAGTCCATCCAGCTCCGGCATCATGATATCCATCAAGATCAGATGGATATCCTCACGATCCACGATATCGAGTGCTTCCCTTCCCGTGTAGGCCGAAAAGAGCCGATATTCGGGAGAGGACAAATAGATCTTCAGCGCAGCTACGATATCGTGGTCATCATCACAGATCAGAATGTTATACAAGTTTCTCACCTCGCTTTCTATTCTATCAGACGAAAGATCAAGATAAAAGGTCGCATCCGATTAAGATTTTATTAAGACGCATAAAAGAGAGTCTTGCGACTCTCTTTTATGCGTCTATGGTCATATCGTAGATCCTGACGATGCCCTCACAGCCGGTGATGCCAAGATGGAACTGCTTCGGCAGATCCTCGGTGCGGAGCATGGTCTGCTGTCCGTTGAGCGTCAGTACCAGTGCTTGCTCCTGCACTTCCAAGGACAGCTCGTGGATCTTGTTTTCCGCATTGGAAAAGCGCATCCCGAGCCGCTTATGCCAGAAACAGCGGCCCTCCTCGCGGTAGTGCCGCCAGACATTGATGCCGTTTTTCCAAAGGACCAGCTCAAAGCAGGCACCATAACGCACCGCGCCATCTTCACACAGTTCCGCTTCCGGAACGAGGATGATCTCCGGACAGCCGATATCCTCAAAAGCGCAGTGTATCGTGGCCTTTGCACCAACGCCGTATTTTTCCCCGGAGAGCAGACTGATGTTGTCGAAGCCCTCGCGGTGGTCTTTGTTGACACAGGTGGTGATGCAGTCATCGAGCTGGGTAAAAACAGGCGTTTCCGTAAAGCGGAACGAGTAGGCTGTGGTCAGATCTTTCTCTGACCACTTGCCTCTTTCAAAACTGACTTTCATTTATTTGCCCAAAAGCACCGCGCCTGCGGTAAAGGGCTCCACATCCTTTACAATGATCTTATCACCGCACAGGGTGATCTTATCGCCATAGAAGCGATCCTTGACCTTGAAGCCGTCAGGGATGGTGAACGACACATCCTGCATATCATCCTCAAAGGCATGATAGACCACCAGCATCTCATCTTCTGTCTTGCGGCAGACCACCTGCAGACCCTCGGGATACCGCTGGCAGCTGCTTCTATTGCCGTAGATCTTGGTGCGGCCATTGCAGATCACATTTTCCAGCTTCGCATAGAACTCCATCGCTTCCTTCAAGATCGCCTTTTGCCAGTCTGCCAACTTGGGCACATCGCCGGAAAGGCAGACTCTTCCAAGGAAGGTCGCTGCCAGAGAATAGACAAGGCGTTCCTTATCATCCTCGGGATGGAGCACGCACCAGATCGCGGACTGAGCCGGCAACATCAGGTTATGGAGGTTCGCCGCGATATAAGGGATCTCCACCGATTCATGGGCATCGGAGAAGGAGCTGACAGCCGTCACGCCCATCATGGTCGGCTCATTGCGGTTGCCGCCGGAAGCACAGTTCTCGATGATGAGATCCGGGATCTCTCGCTTCATACGGATAAAATAATTTCTGACAGCCTCCAGATGCTGGCGCAGACCCTCCGCATCGGACTCCGCGCCATCCACACCGGCACCGATATTGTTATTATAATCCACCTTCAGATAGCCGAAGTCGTTATCCTTCAGGAATTTGATCACACGCTCATCCAGATAGTCGATCACATCCTGACGGCGCAGATCCCAATAGGTGCGGCGGCTCATGGCATCGATCACCACACCGTCGCGTGTCAGATGCATATGGTCGTATTCCGGCTCATACATCTTAGAGCCTGCTGTGGTACATTCAAATTCGATCCAGATGCCGGGGATCATACCGTTAGCACGGATCTCGGCATTCATAGCCTTGGCATCCGGGAAGATCGACTTATCGATCAGCCATTCACCGTTGCCGGACTGCTCCTGCCCTGCATTGCACCAACCGGCATCGATCATCAGGTACTTGATGCCAAAGGGCTTGAGTTCCTTACAGAACTGGAGCATCTTCTCCTGTGTGGGCGTGCCCCAGGTAGCGCAGTATTCATTGAAGGTCGTGGGGATGCCCTTTTCGCCATAGGCCCGCCATGCAGGCTTGAGCATATCGGTCAGGTTTGCACAGCAGTCGAACAGATCTTCATCAGAGACAGCCAGATAGGCCGTCGGAGCGGCGAACGCTTCGCCTGCTTTGACGATCTTTTTCCAGCCGCAGAAGTCACGGTCGCCAAGGCCGCCGGAGAAAGACAGGGCATCGTCCCAACGGGTCAGTTCCATCTGCCATGTGGAATTACAGGCCATCTGTGCGCCCCAGAACACGCCTGTTTTCTTGTCTTCAAATACCGCCGTGGGGAAATATCGTCTGGTGGGATAACTGCCCATAGAGCCGAACTTTTCGTTGCTGTAGCAGGTCTGCCACATGGGCCATGCCTTTTCCAGAGACAGTTCCTCGATCGTCTGGCAGATGTGCTTGCCCTCCTTGCTCCAGCCGCCGAAGAAACGGTGGAACTGATAGGTGTTGGGGGCATCGTCCATGTGGAACGGCACAAGGTTATCCATGGCGAAGCTGGAGAGCATATCGATGGTGACATCCTTATCCGAAGCATTGACGAACACCGTCTCACACGCAAATCCGCCAAGGCCCTCGATATAGGTCAGCTTGTGCAGGAGCTTGCAGTCGTAGTCTGTGAGCATCCATGTCTCCACAGTAGTCCTGTCGCCGTCTTTGACCACCTCCTGAGAGAGGAAGCGGAGCTTCACATCAAAGCTCTTCATCGTAAAACCGGGATTGACCATGCTCTGACCGATGATATGTACATATGCCAGCCGCCCCAGATGCCATGCGTGGAGATATCGCGCGGCAGGATCGAAATCGCCCTCAGGCTCCAGCCAGGGCTCCCTGATCAGATCTGCTTTGGACTGAGGACAGAGGAAAAAGGACACATTCTCCTCATCGTCGATGTAGTAATTTACGATCGTTTTTCCCAGAGTATATGTTTTGGTCTGCATAAGTAGGCCTCACTTTCGTTTTTTGTGATCGTAGCACGCCATAGGCGGAAA
Organism: Oscillospiraceae bacterium; assembly: GCA_017440525.1. GTDB lineage: Bacteria > Bacillota > Clostridia > Oscillospirales > Oscillospiraceae > Avoscillospira. The sequence goes on from JAFSHB010000060.1 coordinate 14,876, forward strand.
GTCTATATCAAAATCCGTCTAATATCTGACATCAAACGCTTTTTGACAGGACCGTCCGCATCCCTTGCAGATGGAAGTCCGCACCGGCAACTACACACTTCCAGACGGCATCATCATAACGGAGCTCCGTCACAGATGCATTGGAGACCCAAGGGACATCCTGCATCTGCTCCAACGCGCCGTACTGGATCATCGTCATAGCAGCTCTGATCGGTGTCGCATGGGAGGCAATGACCAATGTTTTGCCGGGGTTCTCCTGCGCGATGCATTCTATGGTCAACATAACTCTATCCGTCAGTTGCCGGATGCTCTCTCCGCCGGTACAGCGCGCTTTTGCCAGATCTGTCTGCCAAAGACCAAAATCCTCAGGATACTGATCGATCAGGCCGTGGAAGTATTTTCCCTCCCATTCTCCCCCATCGATCTCCCGGAGGCCGGAGTTCGCATAGATCGGTACATCCAAGTGCTTCGCGATGATCTGTCCTGTTTTATAGGCACGCTGCAGATCGCTGGCGTATACGGCATCGACATGATAGTTCTCCTTTATGTACTGCGCCGTGGCTTTGGCCTGTATCTCTCCGTGAGGTTCCAGCTTGGCATCATAGAAGCCTGCGAAAAGATCCAGACGGTTGGCCTCGCTCTGTCCGTGTCGAACAAGCAAAAGTGTGGTCATACAGCTCCCCCATCGGTCCATTCTTCATGCCGCTGCGATAACAGCCGCTTCATCACATCATTGCCGTCCCTGCCGAAATAGTCGTGGAGGGCTACATATTCCTTGTACAGCAGTTCATAAGCCTGATGCTCGCGCTGAGAGGGATGATAGAGCTTCGTCACAGGCGTTCCCATGGCCTTTGCCGCGCTTGCGATATCAGGATAAATACCGGCCGCAGTGGCGGCATAGATGGCACTGCCCAGGGCAGCGGCTTGGGTGCTTTGGCAGACACCGAGCTCCTTGCCCAGCACATCGGCATAGATCTGCATCAACAGAGGATTTTTATTGGCGATGCCGCCTGCGACCTTGATCGTATGGATCGGGAACGACAGTGCATCTACGATCTTCTTCGTACCGAAGGCTGTCGCTTCCAAAAGTGCGCGGTAGATATGCTCCGGCTTTGTGCTCAGATCCAGACCAAGGATCATGCCGGACAGCTGAGAATCATCCAACACACTTCGGTTGCCATTGAACCAGTCCAGCGCGATCAGACCGGTCTGACCAACGGCCAGCAATTCAGCTTTCTCGGTGAGCAGGGTGTGCAAGCTGATCTTGCGGCTGTCTGCTTCCGTCTGATAGCGGGCAGGCACGCAGTTCTTCACGAACCAGTCGAAGATATCGCCCACAGCCGCCTGTCCGGCCTCATAGGTCACGAGCCCGGGGATGACACCGTTTTCTACATAGCCGCAGATGCCGCTGACATCAACAGCCTCCTCCGCATTGACGATATGGCAGGCAGAAGTCCCCATGATGAGCATCAACTCGCCTGCTTCCGTGATCTGCAGAGCCGGCATGGCTGCATGAGCATCGATCTGAGGAACGGCGATCACGGTGCCTTCATTCAGTCCTGTCAGTGCCGCGCCAGCCGCACAAAGTCTGCCTGCCGGTGCTGCGATCTCCGCGATGCACTCTGAGATCTTCGTACCAACGACACCATCAAGCCCTTTGTCCAACGCGACCATAAAATCGTTGGAGGGATAGGTATTGTTGTGATACAGCGCCTTATAGCCGGCAAACGGTCTGCTGCAGCTTTCTTCGCCGATCAGTGTGGACACGATCCAATCGGCCGCTTCCATAAAGCGTGCTGTCTCAGCATAGACCGCAGGTGCATTGCGAAGGGTCTCCAAAAGCTTTGGAAGTGCCCACTCAGAAGATACGCGGCCGCCATAGGCTAAGAGCCAGGGTTCTTTCCGTCTGGCCGCCAGTTCATTCAGTTCATCCGCCTCCGGCTGTGCCGCATGGTGCTTCCAGAGCTTCACATAGGCATGAGGCTCATCGGCAAAGGCAGGCGTCATACAAAGAGGGACACCTGCTTTGTTGACAGGCAAAACTGTGCAGGAAGTGAAGTCGATGCCGATGCCGACCACCTGTTCCGCAGGGATCTGCGCTTTTTCAAGGACCTCACGCACCGTGGTACGGAGGACATCCAGATAGTCCTCCGGGTGCTGCAAAGCAAACTGGGGCGGCAGCTCCCTGCCGGACGGCAGTCGGTCATCCATCACGCCGTGGGCATACATGGAAACAGCTTCCGCAAGCTCCTGCCCATTTTCACAGTCCACCAGTACGCATCTGCCGGAAAGGGTTCCAAAATCGATACCGATCGTGTAGGTCTTCATTGTATCAACTCCTTGTATGATAGGATGGTACAATATCATTCTATCGGAAAAGCATAGGATTTGCAAGCCGGTATCGATCGTGAAACTTTATCGAACATCAAGTAAAATGAAATAAATCCACCCACGCCCGCAGGCATTTCACATTGCGAAGCAATATTTCACACGCGCAGCGTACACATATCCCGAACAAATTGATCTTATCATGAAAACCACTATCCTAAGTCAGCATTCATGTAAGCCCTGAGCATAGAAGTGGTTTTTTCGCGAAGTGAAAATTTACAAAATGAACATTTGATATAAAGGTCACGAAAAAGATATTATTTTTCATTCCTTTATAAGGTTTTGAACGCAAACATATAATCACGCCGTAGGCATGTATATCATCAATGCGAAGCATTGTAGATCACCAACGGCTTGCCGTTGTATATCATCATTGCGAAAGCCGATACAGCCTACGGCTGATGATACGCACCTTCGGTGATGCGATACATACCGATGCATGATGATATACCATTGCTTTCGCAATGGATAAAAAAATCGACAAGTCGAAACTTGTCGATTTTTTGGCAGGGGCACAAGGACTTGAACCCTGAGCCTACGGTTTTGGAGACCGCCGCTCTACCAATTGAGCTATACC
>JAFSHB010000061.1 GCA_017440525.1 Oscillospiraceae bacterium
AGACTGTGACCGCCGAGGCAGAGCTTGAGCAGTACAGCGGTCATATCTACAAGGTCGTGGTGGATGAGATCGTGCTGGCAGATGCCTTCTGCGATGTGACTGTCACCGTCTACGACGGCGAGACCGTCCACGGCACCGCCACCGACTCCGTGGAGAGCTATGTGGCAAGAGCAGAGAAGAGCGACCTGTATGCAACAATTATCAAGTTCGCCACCTCTGCGAAGGACTATTTTGCTTAAGCAACAGAAAAATATCGCCCCCATCGAGGGGGCGATATTTTTTCGGGCGAACGCAGTTCGCCCTTACGAACATCGTACGATGGTGCATTGCACCAAAAGGCTCCCCTTGTTTTTTCAAGGGGAGCTGTCAGCGAAGCTGACTGAGGGGATAAAACAAGAGCGTTGCTTGCGACTACATAATTATCGATTTATTCCAGATCGCCACAGTTGCTCCGCTCCTTCACAGGCCTCACATCTTGCGGTTGGGTCTGCCGAAGCCGTTTCCATTGGGCTTCGGCCATGATGGTGCTTCGTAGAGGCGGGTAATTCCCGCCCTTGCTTAGCTCCTCCATTCGGCCGCCGCATGGGATGCATGAACACAGAAAAACACCGAACCCGTCGAGTGAAGTGATAAAAAATGGCAGGCGCTTTCGTGTCTGCCTTTTTTATCACGCTGCCCGGCAAGTATCATTCTCGTCGGAATTGGATCATGACGCTCAAGAAAGAAGATCGGAGCATCCCAGAGGGATGCTCCGACTGGTCCGAGTGACAGGATTCGAACCTGCGGCATCCTGCTCCCAAAGCAGGCGCGCTACCAACTGCGCTACACCCGGTCATTTCGTTGTTTTATCCGGCTGGGCGTACCCTCCCTGATCGGGCGCGACATCACCTTTGCGAGAACCGGAGCTGACTACAGCTCAGTCATTATACTGGATAAATGCATGAAAAGCAAGTCGGAAAAACAGAAAAGCGTTTTTTGGGGCAGAAAAGTGCTTTACCAAGCTGCACATCTCTGGTATAATCGTCGGCAGAAACTGAGATCGTGAGGCGATACCATGAGAATGCGCAAAATGAAAAATCTCGACCCCCGTATGGAGGCGTGCAGCGAATATTGGATCCGGGAACCGCAGACCTATAAGGGTCATTGGCGCGACCTGATGCCCCAGTGCCGGGAGCTCCGTGTTGAAGTCGGCTGCGGAAAGGGAAAGTTCACAGTAGAGACAGCCGCTGCTGAGCCCGATATCCTGCTGATCGCTGTGGAGATCGTGAAGGATGCCATGGTCATCGGTATGGAGCGGGCCAAGGAGATGGGACTTAAAAATGTGTTCTTCATCTCTATGGATGTGGCGAAGATCGAGGATTTCTTTGCCCGGAGCGAGCTGGATCTTCTCTACATCAACTTCTGCGATCCGTGGCCCAGAAGCAAAAATGCCAAGCGCCGCTTGACTTACCATACCTTCCTCGATAAATATCGCCGTGTGCTGAAAATGGGTGGTCAGATCCATTTCAAAACGGATAACGCCAAGCTGTTCGAGTTCTCTTTGGAGGAATTCGCTCTGTGCGATCTGGAGATGCGCAATGTGACGCGAGATCTCCATAAGGATGGACCTGTCGGTATCATGACCGGCTATGAGGAGAAGTTCTACGGCCTCGGTACGCCGATCAACCGTTGTGAGTGTATCGTTCGCAGTAAGCCTGCCGATGATATGGATGTGATCGTGTTCTGTGGGCAGAGCAATATGCAGGGCCAGTCCGAGACCTTGTCTGAAAGTGAGCCCGTGCAGAATGCCTATGAGTATAAGTGGCTGACGAATAAACTCGTCCCGGTGAAAAATCCTGTGGGTGAGAGCATCCGATATGACGGTTCTGAAGGCTACATGCTCACATCCAATGACCAGATCCCAGACTGGTTGGAGGACCATGTGCTGGGTGCTGCGTCTTACGGTCATACTAACCTTGTGCCGTCCTTCTGCAGAGCATATATCGAGCAAAGCGAGACGGATGTTTTGGCTGTCCATGCGGCCAAGGGCAGTACGGTGATCGCCCATTGGCTCCCCGGTACAGATGGCTACCGTGCGATCGTGGAAAAGACGCAGGCTGCGATCAGGAAGGCCAGGCGTGAGCATACTGTCTGCAAGATCTATGTGGTCTGGCTGCAGGGCGAGAGCGATGCCATCAGCGGCAACAGCAAGGAGTATTATAAGGAAAAGCTGGCGGAGCTTGCGAGCGCTCTCAAAAATGATCTGGCTGTGGATCGTTTCGCGATCATCCGTGTGGGTCGCTTCACCGGAGATGCCCGCGATCAGGCGATCATCGATGCACAGGATGAGATCTGCGAGGAGCATGAGGATCTCCTGATGCTGACGAAGATCGCAACGGAACTCAACAGCAAGCCTGAGTTCATGAACCCCGATGTCCACGGACACTACAGTGCGAAGGGACTGGAGGTGCTGGGCCGCGCTGCCGGCGGTGCCTTGGGTAAGGCCAGAAAGAATGGATGAACAAAAAAGATCGTCTGACTGTCGTCAGACGATCTTTTTGCAGATAGCTTATGCGATCTTCAGCAGTCGCTCCACACGCTTGTACAGCAGCATAGTCAGAACGGATACCACGAGCCCCTTCAGCAGGTTGAAAGGCACGACAGCGAACAGCACCAAGGTGGAGACGCTGGTGATGCTGCCATTGATCTGAGTCCCCATGCCAACGATCGCGTCCAGCGGCATACCGTAGAGCTGGGCAAATTTGGGCAGGAGATACACGGCATTGAACAGGCTGCCGAACACGGTCATGACCAGCGTACCGACTGCCAGACCTAAAATGGCATTCTGCTTCGTTTTTCTGATGTGATACACGATGGAAGCGGGGAGCACCAGCGCACAGCCTACGGCGAAGTTGGCAAAGTCGCCGACGAAGGCGGTGGAGGTGCCCTTCAGCACCAGCTTCAGAAGGATCTTCAAGAATTCACATACTATGCCGGAAACAGGGCCGAGGTAGAAGGTACAGATCAATACCGGGACTTCGCTCAGATCGATCTGATAAAAAGGCGGCGCGAAGGGGAGCGGGATCTCGATGTACATCAGCAGGGCTGCGATGGCGCTGAGCATGGCGACGAAGCTGACTTTTCTGGCAGGGGAGAGCGTTTTCTTGTTTTTACACAGTCCCCATTGGGCCAGCCTTGCGACCAGCACGAGCCCAAGGAAGATCCCGAGACAGGTGAGCAAAAACAGCCCGTTTTCTTTTGCTGTCATCAGCAGTTCTTTCATTTGTATGACCTCCGGAAAATAAGTCAAACACCCGGAAACCGATCGTCTCCGGGTGGATAGAGGCACACAGTGCCCATATCTTCTTCCATCCAGACTATAACTGTCGGTACCGGAGTCACACCGGTTCAGCTCACGCTCGCGGACTTTACCGCCGATCGGGAATCTCACCCTGCCCTGAAGACATCCTTATTTCCTTGTTTGCGCCCCTATTATATACCAAAGCTAAAAGTTTTGCAACGATCATCTTTCTGTGCTATAATGGGGCGAACGATTTTTCCTGCCGTGTCGTCTAATAAGACAGACGCGGAAAGGAGGTCTTTTTCTCAGCGTTCGCCCGGCATGGCAAAGCCATGGATGCCGCCGTTTTGGGCAGGACCTGTCACATCGCCGCCGATGATCTTGTTTTTATGCACCAGGATCGTGGCATAGTGGCCGTCGCTGCCGTCCGGATAGTTGGTCACGGCATAGACATAGCGCTTTGCGGTCTTCCCCGCAAACTCGTTCAGGTCGAAGCCCTGCTCCTTTTGCAGCTCGTTATATCGTGTGAATACTTCGTTGAACTCCTGTGGGATGCGGACCTCCTGTGTCTCGGTGGGTGTTTCGTCCACCCGCCACCCATAGCGCTCAAGGAAAGCCAGCCGCTCTTCGTTGGTACCGCCGTTCATGCTGACGACCTGCTCCTGAGGAGTATCCTGTTCTGGTGCATCGGCATTTTTCAGCAGCACAGCCAGCAAAATGATGATACACACTGCCGCGATGAGACCGAGAAGGACCTTTCGTTTGTTTACCTTTGCAGATACGATGACCATAGTACTACCTCCGCTCGTTATGAGTGGTACAGCCTATGAGAAAGGGCGGACAAATATGCAGCGTTTAGACAAGCTGCTTTCTGAGGCCGGTGTGGCCTCAAGAAAGGAACTGAAAAACATCATCCGGGCAGGAAGAGTCACAGTTGACAGCATCGTGGTGAGAAGTCCGGAGCAAAAAGTGGATGAGCAGACGGCGGCGGTCTGTGTTGACGGTCAGCGTGTGGGGAAACAGCGCATGATCTTGCTGATGCTCCATAAGCCCGCCGGCTTCGTCACCTCGACGGACGACCCCAGAGATCCTACCGTCATGGAGCTGATCCCTCCGGAGTATGCCTACCTCAGGCCCATGCCTGTGGGGCGGCTGGATAAGGATACGGAAGGTCTGCTCCTTTTTACGAATGACGGTCAGCTGGCCCATCGAATCTTGTCGCCTAAAAAAGAAGTGTGGAAGCGGTACTATGCTGAGCATGAGGGCGAAGCCGGGGAAGATGACATCAAGGCCTTTGCCGATGGCATCGAATTGAAAGACGGTGATATCTGCCGCCCGGCAAAGCTGATCCCGCAAGGGGCAGGGAAGAGCCTTGTGGAGATATGCGAAGGCAAGTATCATCAGGTGCGCAGGATGCTGGCTTCACGCGGTATGCCGGTGACATATCTCAAGCGGATCAGTGAGGCAGGGCTCGTGCTGGGAGATCTTCCGTTGGGACATTGCAGGGAAGTAGAAGTGTCGGAACTGCAATTGTGATTTTGCACAAGGGACAAAAAACGGAGAAACCAATAAAACAGGGTGTCTGTTTAGCGACCTTGACGAAAAAAAGGCAATGTTGCATAAAAAACGGTTGGATTTTTGAAAAAAATGTCAACACCCTCTTGAAAAATTGACAAAGACATTGTATTATGTCAATAAGGCTTTGTGAAAAACTACTGTGTACAATTTTGAGGGAGGGCGTGCTTATGTCCAGCCGCACATTTCAGAGCGTTATCATCCAGATGAAAGAAGCGACCGATCGTGTGATCGGTGTCATCGATGCAGAGGGAAATGTCGTCTCCTGCAGCGACACCGCCATGATCGGAGAGAAGTGGCCTGATGCCGTCGTTCGTTTGAACAATGCACCGGATACGGTCGTGGTCGCAGAAAAGCGAACCATGAAGGCTCTTATGAGCTGGGGCGTGTATTTTGACTATGCTGTGTTTGTCGAGGGTGACGATGAGGTCGCCAAGAGCGTGTGCCTGATGGCGCATGTGGCGCTCAGCGGTGCCAAGGCGTATTATGAGGAAAAGCATGATAAGGGCACCTTTGTTAAAAATATCATCACCGACAATATCCTTTCCGGTGATATCTACATCCGTGCGAAGGAACTGCATTTCACGACCGATCTGCCCAGATCTGTCCTGCTGATCCGTCAGGTGGGCCGCGCAGATGTGGCCGCTGTGGATGTGCTGCAGGGGATGTTCCCCGATAAGCAGCAGGACTTCGTCCTCAGCATCAACGAGAACGATATCGCTGTCATCAAGCAGATGACTCCCGGTTTGGATACCGCAGATCTGGTCAAGCTGGCTCAGACCATTGAAGAGACGCTCAAAACGGAGCTCTTTATCAAGACTGTGATCGGCATCTCCACCGTCGCCAACCATCTGCGTGAGCTGTCCGACGCCTACAAGGAAGCACAGACTGCCATCGAGGTCGGCAAGGTGTTCGATACAGAAAAGAGCATCATGACCTATGAGAATCTTGGTATCGGCCGTCTGATCTATCAGCTGCCCACCACGCTGTGCGAGATCTTCCTGTCGGAAGTATTCAAGAAGAACTCCATCGATTCCCTCGATCAGGAGACGCTCTTTACCATCAACAAGTTCTTTGAGAACAATCTGAATGTCTCTGAGACATCCAGAAAGCTTTTCGTGCATCGCAATACGCTGGTCTACCGTCTTGAGAAGATCAAGAAGCTGACGGGCCTCGATCTGCGCGAGTTCGACCATGCCATCATCTTCAAGGTGGCTCTGATGGTCAAAAAATACCTTTCCTCCCGGGAGAACCGTCTGATCTGATCTTCCGGAGGCTCTCGCGGGCTGCTGTCAGCGCCTGCGATATGATGCGCACGATCGCGCGTAGGATGATACGGAGGATCGTATGATTGAATTTAGAAATGTCTATAAGGTCTATGAGACCGGCACCCGTGCGCTCAACGGTGTGTCTTTGAAGATAGAGGATGGAGAATTCGTTTTTCTGGTCGGTCCTTCCGGCTCCGGCAAGTCCACTATCATCAAGATCCTGACCGCCGAGCTGCAGCCCACATCCGGCAGCGTCTTCGTCAACGGCTTTACGCTGGAGAAGATCCGCCGCTCGGCTATCCCTTACATGAGAAGGACTCTTGGCATCATTTTTCAGGATTTCCGTCTGATCGACAATAAGTCTGTTTATGAGAATGTGGCATTTGCGATGTGTGTCATCGGTGCCTCCGAAAAAGAGATCAAAAAGCGCGTTCCCTATGTGCTGGAGCTGGTCGGTCTTGAAAACAAGAGCCGCCGTCTGCCCCATGAGCTCTCCGGCGGTGAGCAGCAGCGTGTCGCGATCGCAAGAGCATTGGTCAACAATCCCAATATGATCATCGCAGACGAGCCCACGGGCAACCTGGATCCGGCTCGCTCTCTGGAGATCATGATGCTGCTCGAGCAGATCAATGCGCTGGGCACTACGGTCATGGTCGTCACCCATGAGAACCAGCTGGTGGACCGCTTTACCAAGCGTGTCATCGCCATCGACAATGGCGAGGTCATCAGCGACGGAATGGACGGGTATTTCGCTTATGAAGAAGAATAATATCGGCTATCTGCTGCGCGAAGGTATCCGCAGCGTATTTCTCCACGGCTTCATGTCCTTTGCCGCTATCTGGGTCACTGTGGCCTGCCTGTTGATCATGGGCACATTCAGCCTCGTGCTGTACAATCTCAATGAGATCATCCTGGAGCTGGAAAAGGATAATCAGGTCTTGGTCTATATCGATGAGACCTATTCCGAGGCCGAGGCCAAGAGCGTCGGCTCTCAGATCAATATGATCGCCAATGTCCACAATGCCCAGTTCGTGTCAAGGCAGGAGGCTTTGAGCGCATTCGTGGATGAGCAGCAGGATGAAGCACTGTTCGAAGGTCTTGAAGCATCCACTTTCCGAGATCGCTTCGTGGTCTCCATGGAAGACAATGCTCTCATGAAGCAGACCTGCGAGGACATGAAAAAGATCGAAGGCGTTGCGGATGTAGAGGCGCACTATGAGATCTCAGAAGGCTTCCAGATGATCCAGCAGATCCTTAATATCGCATCCATGATCATCATTGCTGTGCTGTTCGTCGTCTCGATGCTGATCATCTCCAATACGGTCAAGTTGGCTATGTATGACCGCAAGGAGGAGATCTCCATCATGAAGATGGTCGGTGCCACAAACAGCTTTATCCGCTGGCCTTTCGTCGTCGAGGGCTTCATCCTCGGTTTTACAGCCGCTGTGCTGGCGTTCTTCCTGCAGTGGGGCCTTTACAACTTGCTGCAGATGCAGATCGCTTCTATCGACACGCTCAACTTGTTCAATATGCTCCCCTTTGTAGAAGTCATTGAGTTGGTGGCAGTTTGCTACGGTGCGGTGGGCTTCTTCGTGGGTATCTTCGGCAGCTTGCTGTCTATCCGCAAGTTCCTGAAGGTGTGAGCCGGAAAGCCCCAAGATCTAGGAGTGTTTTATGAGATCAAACAAACCAAAGGACAAGCGCGGATTTGCGATCCGCCTTGTCTGCGTCATACTGTGTATCCTGATGGTCAGTGGTGTCTTGACATCTGCACTGATCGTGATGGTCTCCGGCGCATCATCGTCTGAGATCAGAAAAGAACTGGATGCCCTCAAGAGCAGAGCCAATGAGATAGCTGCCGAAGGCGCGCAGCTTGAACAGGAGCTCGCTGAGAACCAGTCTCAGACACAGACGACCATCGAAAAGAAGACGGCTATCGACAGGCGCATCAGCGTTACCGAGGCCGAGATCCAGAATATCGATCAGCAGATCAAGCAGTACAGCCTGCTGATCGCGCAGAAGCAGTCCGAACTGGAAGAATCGCAGGATGAGCTTGAGGATATGAACGAGCGCTACAAAGCTCGTATCCGTGCTATGGAGGAGAACGGGAAGGTCTCCTATTGGTCGATCCTCTTCAAGGCCAGCAACTTCTCTGACCTGCTCAGTCGAATCGACAGCATTCGGGAGGTGGCCGAATCCGATCAGCGCATGCTCGATCAGATGAAGCAGCTCTCTGAGGATATCAAGGCTGACCGTCTGGGACTGGAGGAGGAGCTGGCGGCACAGGAGCAGGCAAAGACCGACCTGGCGGAGCTGGAAGAGACGCTGCAGCTCCAGCGTGCCGAAGCCGATGAACTGCTCCTGCAGCTGGCAGAGGCATATAACTCTCTGTCGGAAGAGTATCTTGCCAACGCCGAGCGTGAAGCAGAGCTGCAGGCCGAGCTCATTCAGACCCAGCTTGCCTATGAAGCAGCCCTTTCTGCGGAGCAGAAGGCGGCCATGGCGCAGCAGAATAAAAACAATGTTGCGGGCGGCAGCTATTCCGGCGGCGGCTCCGGCTTCACGGCACCTCTGAGCTATATGAATGTGACCTGTGCATTTGGTCCCAGGATCCATCCCCTTTGGGGCACAGCCAGCAATCATACCGGCGTGGATCTTGCGGCAAATCAGGGGACACCGATCTATGCGATCGCCTCCGGTACTGTCACAGCGGCAGGCTACAGCGATGCCTATGGCTATAATGTGACCTTGGCTCACGGAAACGGCTACGGCAGCATGTATGCCCATATGACCAATTTTACGGTCTCTGTCGGGCAGTCTGTTTCTCAGGGGCAGGTCATCGGATATGTCGGCTCTACCGGCTGGTCTACAGGCCCGCATCTTCACTTTGAAGTCTATGTGAACGGTGCGCCGGTGAACCCGATGCTTTATGTTGGATAACGAACATCAGCAGCGTGCCGGGTGCGGCACGCTGCTGAAAAATTGAAAGGCTTGATATCTATGAAACGATGGATGAAGATCTGGCTTTATATCATGGTCGTAGTGGTCTTTGTGTGTGCCACCTTTATCGCGACGGTGTTTTGGATGCAGGGACGCTATGAGACTGCGCTCTCGTCTGATCTTGTCAAATATAAAATGCAGAGCATCGAGCGTATGCTGGAGCATTATTTCATCGATGCGTATGAAACAGAGGCTCTGGAGCAAGCTGCTGCCGATGGTGCCGCCGCCGCGATGATCGAGGCTACCGGCGATCGGTGGAGCTACTATATCAGCGCCGCTGATATGCAGAGCTATGAAGAGCAGATGAACAACTCCTATGTTGGGATCGGTGTGACGATCCAAGCCATCGAGGAAGGCATGGAGATCATGTCTGTCGTGCCGGATGGTCCTGCGGCGGAGGCGGGGATCCTTGTGGGCGATATCTGCACGGAAGTGGAAGGCCAACGGACGGCACCTCTTGGTATCGAGGGCACGCAGGAGCTGGTCCGGGGCGAAGAGGGGACCTTCGTTGCGATGCGGTTCCTGCGCGGCGGTGAGACCTATGATGTCCGAGTGGAGCGCCGTGCCATCGTGACGGATGTTGCGACGCTTCAGATGCTGGAGGACGGTGTGGCGCTGATCACGATCGCCAACTTTGATCTTCATTGCGCGGAGCAGACGCTTGCCTGTATCGATGCAGCCGTGGAGCAGGATGCCCGTGCGCTGCTGTTCGATGTGCGCTTCAATGGCGGCGGCTTGAAGGATGAGATGGTAGAGATCCTGGATGTGCTTTTGCCGGAGGGCGATGTGTTCTACAGCGTGGACTATCGTGGCGTGGAGGAGGTCGATACCTCCGATCCCAATTGTCTGGAGCTTCCTATGGCAGTCCTTGTCAATGAAGACAGCTACTCTGCGGCGGAGTTTTTCGCAGCCGCGCTGCAGGAGTACGGTGTAGCGAAGGTGATCGGTGTTCAGACGACCGGAAAGGGCAATTTCCAGTATACTCTGGATGTGGGCGATGGGTCCGCTGTTTCCCTTTCTGTCGGCAAATATTATACACCAAAGGGCATCAGCCTGACCGATGTGGGCGTGACTCCTGATGTGGTACAGGACCTGACATACGATGACTATGTTTCTCTGTATTACCGCACACTTCCCCATGAAGAGGACGAGCAGCTTCAGGCCGCATTGACGGCTCTGAAATAAATAGCTTGACAGATCGAAGTCAGCAGGACTATAATAGTGGCTATTGAACCGGTAGCACACTATATAATGTAAAGGATGGATCGTTTGTGGCTAAAGAATTTAAGATCACCAGCGCGCGGCTCAAGGAACTGGAAGAAGAACTGAACTATCTCAAGACCACCCGCGAAAAAGAAGTGGCAGAGCAGATCAAGGAGGCTCGCTCCTTCGGTGACTTGTCGGAAAACAGCGAATATGATGAAGCAAAGAATGAGCAGGCCAAGCTCTACGGCCGTATTGCGGAAGTGGAGAATATCCTGGCGAATGCTGTTATCATTGAAGAAGGCGAAGAGAATACCGGCCGTGTCGGTCTCGGCTGCCGTGTCAGAGTTCTGGATGTGGAACTGGACGAGGAAGAGGAATATACCATCGTTGGCTCTCAGGAAGCAGACCCCATGAACTACCGCATCTCTGACGATTCTCCCTTTGGCCGTGCCATGGTCGGCAAGGTCGAGGGTGATGAAGTGGTCGTGGAGGCCCCTGTCGGTGAACTGAGGTTCCGCATCGTCGGTATAGAAAAATAAATGCTTTATAGGGGACGCGCCTTGGTGTCTGAGCAGGACTGCCAAAGGCCGCCCCCATTGCGTATTTTTCGGGAGATTTCGTATGATATTGAAGTTTCGGGATATTCTGCGCCGTCTGCAAAGAGCATTGGAACGATTCAGTGCCATGCAGATCATCACGATGGTGTTCCTGTGCATCATCCTTGTGGGCGCTCTGCTGTTGATGCTTCCGTGCGCGTCCAGGAGCGGGGAGGGCACCGATCTTTTGACTGCGCTGTTTACGGCCACCTCCTGTACCTGTGTGACAGGTCTGTCTTTGGTCGATACATTCACACATTGGAGCGGCTTTGGACAGACTGTGATCTTGGTGCTGATCCAGATCGGCGGTCTCGGTTTTATGACGATCTTGACGCTGTTTTTCTTTATGCTGGGCACAAGGATCGGCATCAAGGAGCGTTTGGTCCTCGCCCAGAGCTTTGGGCTTGACAAGCTCAGCGGGATCGTCAAAATGGTGAAAAAGGTGCTTCGCAGGACGCTTATTTTGGAGGCAGTCGGCGCGGTCGTACTGACCATCCGTTTTGCGTTCCAAATGCCCTTTGGGCGCGCGCTTTGGTGCGGTGTGTTCCATGCGGTCTCTGCTTTTTGCAACGCTGGATTCGATATCCTTGGCGCGGTGGAGCAGGGCGGGAGCCTGACACCTTATGTGTCAGACCCTGTGGTGGACCTGACACTTATGGCGCTGATCGTGATCGGCGGCCTTGGCTTCTTTGTTTGGGAAGATATCCTGACCAACAGGCGTTTCAGTAAATGCTCGGTCTACACCAGGCTCGTGCTCGTCTTAGATTCTGTGCTCATACTGGGCGGTGCAGTGCTTTTTGCACTGCTGGAATGGAATGGTCCAGCTTTTGGATCCCTGCCTGCGGCGGAGAAGATCCTTGCATCGCTGTTCCAGTCGGTGACTACGAGGACTGCCGGCTTCTATACTGTGCCGCAGGGAGCCTTGAGCGATGCTTCGATCGCTGTGACCGATCTGCTCATGTTCATCGGCGGCGGCAGCGGCTCGACCGCTGGAGGCGCAAAGATGGTCACGATCGGTGTCCTGCTCCTGTCTGTCATTGCAACGGCAAGAGGCAGTTCCAGAGTGACGGTCTTCCACAGGACCATCCGTGCAGATCGGATCAGGGATGCGGTGTCGGTGGTGATGATGATGTTTGCGCTCTCGCTGCTGAGCGCGATCGTGCTGTCGGCCCTCAATGGGATCTCCATGCAGGCATGCCTGTATGAGACCATCTCGGCGTTGGCGACCGTCGGTCTTTCCACAGGTATCACAGCGCAGCTCAATGTTATCTCTCGAGCGATATTGATCGTGCTTATGTTCTTTGGCAGAGTGGGCATCATGACAGTCAGTCTTGGCTTCATGCTCTCAGATGGAGTCAAGGAGCGTTACCGTTATGCAGATACAAAGGTCCTGATCGGGTAGGAAGGAGCAAACATATGAAGTCATTTTTGATCGTAGGTCTTGGCAGATTTGGCACGGCTGTTGCCTGCAGATTGCAGGAATTGGGTCATGAGGTCATGGTGATCGACGAGCAGACCGAAAAGGTCCAGCGAATCTCCGATGATGTCACCTATGCAGTCGTGGGAGATGCCAGAGATGAGGATGTGCTGGAATCGATCGGTGCGCGCAATGTGGACTGTGCGATCGTTGCCATTGGCGACAACCTGGCAGCCAATATCCTTGTGACATTGAATCTGAAGTCTCTCGGTGTCAGGCAGGTCATCTGTAAGGCGAAGGACGACCAGCAGCGTCGTGCGCTGGAAAAGGTCGGTGCGGACCGCGTGCTGATCCCGGAGCGGGAGATGGGCCTGAAGCTGGCGCAGAACCTTTCATCCAACAGTGTCCTTGATTATATCGAACTGTCCAGTCAGTGCGGTATCGTTGAGATCAGGACGCCTGCACCGTGGGTCGGTAAAAACCTGCGCAGTATCAATGTCCGCGCGAAGTATGGTGTCACAGTCATCGCGATCCGCACGGGCAGCGAGGTGTCGGTGTCTCTGGATCCGGACTGTCTGCTGGCAGCGGAAGACATCCTTGTGATCCTTGGTGATAACGACCGTCTGACAGATGTGCAAAATCTATGATGATAGAGAGGATAACGAGCCGCAAGAACCCCTTGCTGCTGCACATCAAAAAGCTTTTTTCCTCAAGGAGCTATCGGCAGCAGCACGGAGAGTATGCCGCTGATGGCATAAAGCTTCTGGATGAAGCGATCAAATGGATCCCTCAAGACCTGCGGACCGTCCTCGTGACGCCCAAGGTCTTGCCGCATGGGCTCCCGGAGCATGTGCGTCTCGTGGAGATCCCGGAGGATATCATGGCACAGATCTCTCCTATGGAGGCGCCGCAGGGTGCGATCTTCACCTGTGCGCTGCCGCAGGAAGCACAGTTCAAACTGCCTCAAAGGAGCATCGTTTTGGACGGTGTGCAGGATCCCGGCAATCTCGGTACGATCTTGCGTACGGCGGATGCTATGGATCTGCAGGTGATCTTGACTCCCGGCTGTGCGGATGCATATAATCATAAGGTCGTCCGCTCCACGATGGGCGCTGTATTTCGCACGCCTCCTATGTATGCCATGCACGAAGAGATCGCAGCCCGATGCGCCGCTGGCCATATCCCGCTGTGTGTGACTGCGCTGTCGGAGCGGGCAATGGATATCCGGGAGGCTGATCTTTCCAGAGCTGCTATGGTCATCGGCAGCGAAGGGAAGGGCGTGGGCGCATATTTTTTGGAACACGCGGATATGGAATTGATCATCCCCATGTCCGAGCGGTGCGAATCTCTCAATGCCGCTGTGGCGGCAGCCATCGTCATGTGGGAGATGAGACGGTAACTGACAATGGAAGGAGCGTCCATATGCTCAAATACTGGCTGTGGCTCGCTATGCGAAAAGGGCCGGGACTGCAGGGCCTCTACAGGATCGCTCGAAGCTTCTCCAATGTAGAGCAGGCCTATCGCGCCGCACCTGCAGAATATAAGGCTGTGGCAGGTGTGAGCCGTATCGGCACACTGGCGGATAAGGATCTTACACAGGCAGAGCGGATCATCGCCCGGTGTGCGCAGTTGGATATCAGAATCGTCACCTTGCAGGATGCTGCGTATCCCAAGATCCTTCGTACCCTGCCGGATGCGCCGCTGATCCTGTATGTCAAAGGCAGACTGCCTGATACCGATCGTCCCGCTGTAGGAGTGATCGGAACAAGGAAAGCGTCTGTTTATGGTATGTCGCAGGCGAAGCGCTTTGGCTATGGTCTGGCACGATGTGGCTGTACTGTCGTTTCCGGCGGTGCGGAGGGCGTGGATGCAGAAGCCATGGCCGGTGCGGTGATGGCGGGTGGTCCTGTGGTCGGCGTACTGGGATGCGGTCTGGATGTAGACTATCCCAAGTCCAACCGAAGCTTGTTTCAAGAGACGCTTCGTGTCGGCTGTCTCATCAGTGAGTTCCCGCCGGGAACGCCGCCCTATGCTTCCAATTTTCCACAGCGTAACCGGATCATCAGCGGCTTGAGCCAGGGGATCCTGGTCACGGAAGCACCGGGACGCAGCGGGGCGCTGATCACAGCAGACCATGCATTGGAACAGGGGAGAGATGTGTTCGTGCTTCCCGCCAATATCGGTGTCAACAATTTTGAAGGCAACCTGAAGCTTCTGCGTGATGGTGCGATCCCAGTGGGAGAAGTCTGGGATATCCTGCAGGAATACGAGAGCCTGTATCCGCAGACCCTGAAAAAAGCGGATGTGCGGATGCCGGCTTCGATACCGCAAGCTGAAAAAGCAGACCTGCCCCCGCAGAGCATCCCGGAGAATAAAGTCGTTGACAAGCGGGAAGACAGGTCTTATATTGATCTAAAAGCACTGTCTGCGGACGAGCGAACGCTGGTGGAGCTATTACAAAACGGTGCGATGCACATCGACACGCTCGTTGACCGCTCAGGGCTGAGCGTCAATGGTGCGCTGTCCTGTCTGACGATGCTGGAGATCAAAAAGATCATCCGCCGTCCGTCTCCAAAGATGTACGAGTTGGCGGACTGACAGCATCTCAGAAATAATGATCGGCTTTATCCGGTCGAAATAAGATCAAAGGAGCATACAAATGCCGAAGGCAAAAACGGATCTGGTCATCGTGGAGTCACCCTCCAAAGCGAAGACCATTGGAAAATATCTAGGTGGCGATTATGTGGTGAAAGCCTGCATGGGCCATCTGCGAGATCTTCCCAAGAGCAGTATGGGCGTGGATTTTGAAAATGATTTTGAGCCTGTGTACCAGCCCGTCAAGGGCAAGGAAGATATCATCTCCGATCTGAGAAAAAGCGCGAAGAACAGCGAAAAGATATTCCTGGCAACGGACCCTGACCGCGAAGGCGAGGCCATCTCCTGGCATCTGCAGGCGCTTCTGGGGATCCCGGAGGAAAAGGTGAACAGAGTCACCTTCAACGAGATCACCAAGGGCGTCGTCACGAAAGCCATCCAGGCACCCAGAGCGATCGACCGTTCCTTGGTGGATGCCCAGCAGGCACGCCGTGTTTTGGACCGCATCGTTGGTTATGAGCTTTCCCCACTTCTGTGGAAGAAGGTGCGCCGCGGTCTTTCTGCAGGCCGTGTCCAGTCGGTCGCGACCCGTCTCGTCGTGGATCGGGAGGAGGAGATCCGGCAGTTCGTCCCAGAGGAGTACTGGACCCTGGATGTGACACTGGCCCGTTTGACCAAGCCCGGTAGTTTTACCGCCCGGTTCTACGGCGATCCCAAAAAGCGGGAGCTCAAGAGCGGTGAGCAGGTGGCGGAGGTCATCAGCTCCATGGAGGGCCAACCCTTCCGTGTCCAAAGCGTCAAGCGTACGGAGAAGAAACGCTCTCCTGCGCCGCCTTTCATCACATCCACCTTGCAGCAGGAGGCTTCCAGAAAGCTTGGCATGACGCCCAAGCGTACTATGGCCCTTGCCCAGCAGCTCTATGAAGGTATCGAGATCTCCGGTGTAGGCGCTGTGGGTCTGATCACCTATATGCGAACAGACTCTCTGCGGATCTCGGAAGAGGCACTGTCCGCAGCCAGAGACTATATCCTCAGACGCTGGGGCGATCCCTACTATTACGGCGAGCCCCATCGCTATAAGACCAAGTCTGCCGCACAGGATGCCCATGAAGCGATCCGTCCCAGCGATGTGGAGCTTGATCCGGAGCGGGTCCGCGCGGATCTGAATAAAGACCAGTACCGTCTTTATAAACTCATTTGGGATCGCTTCCTTGCTTCCCAGATGGCCTGTGCAGTCTACGACAATGTGGCCATCGAGGCGGCGTGCGGAAAAAATATCTTCCGCGCCAATCATCAGAGCATGAAGTTCCCCGGTTTTACTGCGCTGTATGAAGAGGGGAAGGATGATGAGCAGGAGGAACTGCAGTCACCCTTGCCCGATCTGACGGAAGGGGAACCGCTGGACAGAACAGCAACAAAGCCGGAGCAGCACTTTACTGCACCACCTGCCCGCTATACGGAGGCAACACTGGTGCGTGCCATGGAGGAGAAGGGCGTTGGTCGTCCCTCCACCTATGCCAGCATCATCTCCACCATCCAGGATCGCGACTATGTGATCAAAAAGGAAAAGCGTCTGTGGCCCACACCGCTGGGTGAGGTGGTCACAGGTCTGATGAAAGAGCGTTTTCAGGGGATCATCGATGTGGCTTTCACCGCACAGATGGAGGAGAAGCTCGATCAGGTAGAGGAAGGCACCGTCCAATGGAAGCATGTTCTGGCTGATTTTTATGATGGCTTCAAGAAAGACCTGACCGATGCAGAGGCGGCCCTGGAGGGCGTTCGCCTGAAAGTGCCCGATGAGGAGACCGATGAGGTATGTGAGGTCTGCGGCCGCAAGATGGTGATCAAAAACGGTCGTTTTGGCCGCTTTATGGCCTGCCCCGGTTTCCCGGAGTGTACCAACACCAAGCCGATCGTGGAGCATATGCCCGGCCGCTGTCCCAAGTGTGGCAGCGGGATGCTCAAGCGAAAGTCCAAGCGTGGCTTTGCATATTATAGCTGTGAAAAGGGAGCAGAGTGCGGCTTTATGTCCTGGGATGTCCCCACCGAGAATGACTGCCCGTCCTGCGGACAGACGCTCTTCAAGAAGTCCGGCAGGGGTGCTATGAAGCCTTTCTGCATCAATGAGGCCTGCCCCAACTTCCTGCCTGAGGATAAGCGCGGATACCGCAAAAAGCCTGCGGCCTCTGTTGAGGCGGCGGAAGCGGAGGCTGCCGCAGAGGCAGAAAAGGAAAAGGCAGCGCCTAAAAAGCCTGCGGCAAAAAAGACCGCGTCGAAAAAGCCGGCAGCAAGGAAAACGGCAACGAAAAAAACTGCGGCGAAAAAGACTGCTGCAAAGAAGGAAACAAAATAAATGAAAGAAGTAAAAGTGATCGGTGCAGGTCTGGCCGGATGCGAGGCTGCGTGGCAGCTGGCGCAGCGGCAGATCCCTGTGCGCCTTTATGAGATGCGTCCGGGCAAGTCCGGTCCTGCCCACCATACCGGTGATTTTGCGGAGCTGGTCTGTTCCAACTCCCTGCGAGGCGACCGTCTGGAAAACGCCGTTGGTCTTTTGAAAGAGGAGCTGCGTCGGCTGGACAGCATCATCCTCACCTGTGCAGAAGCCACCCGTGTGGAAGCGGGCGGTGCGCTGGCTGTGGATCGCTATGGTTTTTCACATATGGTCACAGAGAAGATCCGTTCTCATCCTCTTATCACCGTGGTGGAAGAGGAAGTGACGGAAGTCCCGGAGGGCCCTGTTATCATCGCCACAGGTCCCTTGACCTCTGACGCCATGTCTGAGGCGATCCATCACTATTTTGGTGACGCTGAGTATCTCAATTTCTTTGATGCCGCAGCACCTCTGGTGACGGCGGAGAGCATCGATATGGAGCATGCGTGGTTCGCGTCCCGCTACGACCGCGGTACGGCGGACTACATCAACTGCGCCATGGATGCAGAGCAGTATCAGGCTTTCGTTCGGGAGCTGACCACTGCCGAGGAAGCGGAGGTCCATGGCTTTGAGGACAAAAAGGTGTTCGAGGGCTGTATGCCCGTGGAGGTCATGGCGCGCCGCGGTGTGGATACGCTCCGTTATGGTCCTCTGAAGCCCGTCGGACTCATCGATCCAAAGACAGGCAAAGAGCCCTATGCCGTCGTGCAGCTGCGCAGAGACAATGCTGCCGGCAGCATCTACAATATCGTTGGCTTCCAGACACACCTGAGATTCCCGGAGCAGAAGCGGGTGTTCTCCATGATCCCTGCCCTGAAGGATGCGGAATTCGTGCGCTATGGTGTCATGCACCGCAATACATTCCTGCATTCGCCAAAACTCCTCGACTGCTATTATGCCGACCGCCGCGACCCCATGGTTGCTTTCGCCGGTCAGATGACAGGCGTGGAGGGGTATGTGGAATCCACAGCTTCCGGATATCTGGCGGCAGTCGCTATGGCCTACAAGCTGCGGGGCGAGACACCTCCCGACTTTACGAAAAGAACTGCTATCGGTGCGTTGGGGTACTATGTCTGCGATGAGAGCATCGTGAACTTCCAGCCGATGAACATCAACTATGGTATTTTGGAGCCTTTGGGCTACCGAGTCAAGGGCAAGGCCAATAAAAACCTTGCCATCGCGCAGCGCGGGCTGGAGGAGCTGGAAAAGATCAAAGAGCAGCTGCGGTGAGCTGCGGAAGCTGTGAAGCGCGGGTCTTATATAAAGAGAAAGGAATCGATATCATGAGGATCTTGATCGATGCCATGGGCGGCGATAACGCCCCCAACGCGATCGTGCAGGGCGCGGTCGATGCTGCGAAGGAATTTGATGTAAAGATCGTCCTTGTTGGCCGCGGAGAAGCGATACTGAAGAGCTTGAGCGAGCTGGGGATGGAGAATCTGCCCAAGGGCGTGGAGATCGCCAATGCGGAGGATGTTGTGGATATGCACGACGATCCTGCCAATGTGGTCCGCACAAGGAAGGATTCCTCTATGGTCGTGGGGCTTCGGATGCTGGCAGAGGGGGAGGGCGATGCCTTTATCTCTGCCGGAAGTACCGGTGCACTGCTCTCTGCCGCTACCTTAGTGGTCAAGCGTGTCAAGGGCATCCGCCGTGCGGCATTCTGTCCGGAGATCCCTACGGATAACAGAGCACTTCTGGTGGACTGCGGTGCAAACAGCGAATGTACGCCGGAGTTCCTGCTGCAGTTTGCCTATCTTGGCACCGTCTATGCCGAGCAGGTACAGGGAAAGACCAATCCCACCGTCGGTCTTTTGAACATTGGTGCAGAGGAGACGAAGGGCACCGCCCTGCAGAAGGAAGTCTACGGCCTTCTGAAGAAAGCCCACGGTCAGGGCCTGATCAACTTCGTGGGCAATGTGGAAGCCAGAGATGTACCGCTGGGCGCCGTGGATGTGGTCGTGACGGACGGTTTCTCCGGCAACATCCTGCTCAAGTCTATCGAAGGTACGGCATCCTTCATGGCGAAGATGCTCAAGTCCATGTTCAAGAAGAACCTGCTGACCAAGCTGGCCGCGCTTGCCTGCAAGAGCGGGATCGACAGCTTCAAAAAGCGGATGGATTACCGTGAGGTCGGCGGCACCATGCTCCTCGGGATCACCAAGCCTGTGGTCAAGGCGCACGGTTCCTCCGATGCCAGAGCGATCAGGAGCGCTGTTCGTCAGGCCATGGAGGCCGCCAGGAGCGATCTGACACCAACTTTGCAGGTGGTCGCACCGCAGCTTGCAAAGGTGATGAAGGAAGAGGAATAACTACATAGAGGCGGCTCCTATGAGCCGCCCAAAAGGAGAACAAAATGTACCGGGAACTTGAAAACGGCCTTGGATATGTGTTTCGTGATAAAAAGCTGCTGGAGAATGCTTTGACGCACAGCTCCTATGCCAACGAGCGCAGAGATGGATGCAGAGACAACGAAAGGCTGGAATTTTTAGGAGACAGCATCCTCGGCTTCGTGGTGGCAGAGCATCTTTTTTCTGCCGATCCTGATAGACCTGAGGGAGACCTGACCCGGATCCGTGCGGATCTGGTCTGCGAGCGGAATTTGGCCAAGGCGGCTGCCACCATTCGT
Source organism: Oscillospiraceae bacterium (assembly GCA_017440525.1). GTDB lineage: Bacteria > Bacillota > Clostridia > Oscillospirales > Oscillospiraceae > Avoscillospira. The sequence continues at coordinate 19,998 of JAFSHB010000061.1, forward strand.
CTTGGCGAGTTTCTGCTTCTTGGTCACGGTGAAGACCACGGCGGCGGCAGAAAACGGGACAGCATCGTCTCCGATGCCATGGAATCCGTGATCGCGGCGGCCTATCTCGATGGCGGCTTTGATGCGGCGAAGGGGATCGTCGAGCGTCTGATCCTTTCCGATATCCCGAAGGGACGCCCCGGAAACTTTGACTATAAGACGATGTTCCAGGAACTGGTCCAAAGGGAAAAGGGACATGTCATCGCCTATACGCTGAACGGTGAGGAAGGCCCGGATCATGACAAGGTATTCATGGTGCAGGTCAGCCTCAATGGAAAAACGGTGGGTGAAGGCAGCGGACGCAGCAAGAAAAAGGCAGAGCAGGCCGCTGCGGAGCAGGCTATCATGCGCCTGTTCCCAAAGGAATATGAAGCATGAACACACGCAGCTGCAGGCTTTTGTCTGTGGCTGCGCGATTTTTTTGCCCTCGACATCAAAATCCGCAGACTCGCTCTTGCAATTGCGGGCAGAAGTTGCTAAAATATGATGATAAAACGAAAATGGAGAAGTGTTAGCGTGTATCTGAAAAGGCTTGAGATTCAAGGATTTAAATCTTTTGCGGATAAGACTGTTCTGCACTTTGGGGACGACATCACGGCGATCGTCGGACCCAACGGCAGCGGCAAGTCCAATATTTCCGATGCCATCAGCTGGGTCATGGGTGAGATGAGCTCCAAGGCACTGCGCGGCGCAAAGATGGAAGATGTCATTTTCGGCGGTACGCAGAAGCGCAGTCAGCTTGGCTTTGCCGAAGCGACGCTGGTGCTGGACAATTCCGATGGTGCGCTTTCTGTGGAGACACCGGAAGTCATGGTCACCCGCCGGTATTACCGTTCCGGTGAAAGTGAATACTATATCAACAAGCAGCTTGCCCGCCTGCGTGACATCAATGAGATGTTCATGGATACGGGTCTTGGCAAAGAAGGCTATTCCAATATCGGTCAGGGCCGTATCGATGAGATCCTTGCGGTCAAGAGCACGGACCGCCGTGAGGTCTTTGAGGAAGCTGCCGGTATCTCCAAGTACCGTCATCGCAAGGAAGAGACGGAGCGCCGTCTTGCTTCTACCGAAGATAACCTTATGCGTATCGGCGATAAGATCTCCGAACTTGAACTCCAGGTGGAGCCCTTACGAGAGCAGGCTGCCAAAGCAGAGAAATATCTGCAGTTCCGTGATGAACTGAAAGGTCTGGAAGTGGCAGTCTGGCTGGAAAAACTGCAGGGCCTGACGGAAAGCGCACAAAAAGCGCAGACGGATCACAGCTCGATCGTGTTCGTTCTGGAGCAGCAGAATGATGAACTGACGAGGCTCTATCAGCTCACGGATCAGCTGACCATGCAGCTCAACCGTCAGAGCTTGATCCTGGATCAGAAGCGGGACGATATCACCGTTCGTGAAGGTGCGCTCCATCAGAAGGAGAATGAGATCGCTGTCCTGCAGGCCGGTGTAGAGAACAGCAGCCAAAATATCGAACGGATCCGTCAGGAACTGACGGAGCAGGAAGACCGAAGCGGCGGCATCAGTGAGCAGATCGTCCAGCAGGAGGAGCGCATCGGCGCGCTTACGGCAGCACTGGAGGCCCTGCATAGCGAGATCGAGCAGGCGCAGAAGGAGGCCGGCGAGCTGGCTGCCTCTGCCGATACTGTGGAGAAGCAGGTGTTGGGCATCCGCGCAGGACAGGCCATGCTGCAGGCGGAGGCTGCCAGAAAGCAGGCGGAGATCGCCTCTTTGGATGCATCTCTGGAGGATATCCGGCAGCGCCGTGAGACAGTACAGACCGATCTGACTGCAGCTTCCGGCCGCCGTGATGAGATGGCCGCGCAGCTCCGCCTTTTTAAAAAAACATTGGAGGAAGCACAGGAGACCGTTACTTCCTGCACCAACTCTGCGGCAGGCTATGCCCTTCGCCAGAAGTCTCGTATCGAAAAGCGGGATTCCCTGCAAAAAGAGGTAGATGCTCTGCGAATCGACCTTCAGACCGCTCAGTCCCGCAGCCGTATGCTGCAGGAGATGCTTCGCGATCATGAAGGCGCACCGAAGGCTGTGCGTCTAGTGATGCAGGAAGCCGGCAGGAGCCTGCGTAATATCCATGGTCTTATCTCAGAGCTGATTCGAACCGATGACGAATATACTGTCGCGATCGAGACAGCGCTGGGCGCCGCTATGCAGAACATCGTCGTTTCCTCAGAGGAAGACGGAAAGGCCGCTGTCCAGTTCCTGAAGCGCAGCGACGGCGGCCGAGCGACCTTCCTGCCCATCTCTGCCATCCGCGGCAGAGACCTGCAGGAAAAGGATCTGCACGCCTGTCCCGGCTTTGTGGGCATCGCGTCGGAGCTGGTGCGCTATGACAGCACCTATGCCGGTATCATCAGCAACCTGCTTGGCAGGATCGTGCTGGTGGAGAGCTTGGATCATGCCATCAAGATGGCGAGAAAGTATCAGAATAGATTTAAGATCGTCACGCTGGACGGTCAGGTCATGAATGCAGGCGGCTCTATGACGGGTGGTTCCGCATCCAAAAATGCAGGTATCCTGTCCCGTGCCAACGAACTGACGAAATGGCAGGAAAAGGAGCGCCAGCTCAAAGAGAAACTGGCAAGCAAGGAAGCGGAGCTTTCTGAGGCTGTGCGCTCTGCCGCCGAGGTGGAGTTCGAGCTCACCGCGATCCGGGGCCAGCTTCGTCAGGCTGAGGATGAAGTGCTTCGTGCCGGCGGCAATGTGGGGCAGGCATCTGCGCTCGTTGCGGCCCTCGATGAGAATATCAGCACCTATGAGCGCGAATTGGAGAGCCTGAAGAACAGGACCGCCGGGGAAGACGGCCGTCTGGTCGTTCTCCGTGCCGATGTCACAAAGGCAGAAACAGAGCTTGCAGCTCTGCAGCAGCAGCTCGATACGCTGACACAGGGGCAGGACGCCCTGAGTCAGGAGAATGGTATTCTGGCTGACCGTATCACCAAGCTTCGCATGGATGAGGCGGCTCATGAAGCAGAGCGGACCACGGCTCGTGAGAATGTCAGAAGTCTCCGTCAGCTGGCCGCTGACATGGAAGGCGACCGTGGGCAGAAGGAGACCCTGATCGCTGCCTACGAGGCAGAGATCTCCCGTATGCGGGAGCAGATCGCGCTTGCAGAGCAGGGCAGGAAGGCTGCGGAGCAGGATATCGAAGATGCCCGTCAGAAACTGCAGCATGCACAGCAGGACCGTGCGAATTTGGAAGCACGGCGAGTCAAAACAGATAAGGATGCGCAGGAGAAGAATGTTCAGATTCGCGATCTGGAGCGTGAAGCGGCTCGTCTGGAGCAGAAGAAAAACGCCGCATCCATGGAAGAACAGCAGATCATCGATAAGCTGTGGGACAACTATGAGCTCACGCCCAATACGGCTGACAGCGCTGCCGCGCAGATCGAGAGCACAGCGGCTGCCAATAAGCGCATCACAGAGCTCAAACGAAAGATCGGCGCGCTGGGAACACCGAACTTAGGCGCGATCGAGGAGTTTGCCCGTGTCAACGAACGCTATGAGTATCTGACAGGGCAGCGGGATGATGTGCTCCACGCGAAGAAAGAACTGGAGACTATCATTACGACCATCACCGGCGAGATGACTGAGATCTTCGTCCGGGAATTCAACAAGATCAACGCGCATTTTATGCAGACCTTCGTGGAGATGTTCGGCGGCGGCAAGGGCGAGCTGGTGTTGGAAGACCCCAACGAGCCTCTCACCTGCGGGATCGAGATCAAGGTGCAGCCACCCGGCAAACAGGTCAAGACCATCACGCTTCTCTCCGGCGGCGAAAAGGCATTCGTGGCGATCGCGCTGTACTTTGCCATTTTGAAGGTCAGACCCACGCCGTTCTGTCTCCTTGATGAGATCGATGCGGCTTTGGATGACCGAAATGTGGAGCGCTTCGCGACCTATCTTCGCAATCTTTGTGAGAAGACCCAGTTCATCGTCATCACCCACCGCCGCGGCACTATGGAAGCATCCGATGTGCTCTACGGTGTGACGATGCAGGAGCAGGGCGTTTCCAAGATCTTGCATCTTGATCTGAACCAGATGCAGCAGGAACTGGGAATCGTTAGTTAAGAAAGGATCGTATATGGGATTTTTTGATAAGATCAAGCAGGGCCTGAGCAAAACAGCCACTGCCATCAGTCAGGTCTTTACAGGGTTCTCTGAGATCGACGATGATTTTTATGATGGATTGGAAGAGAGCCTGATCTTGGCGGATCTCGGCTTCGAGACGACCTCCAAAGCGATGGATAGCCTTCGTGCCAAAGTGAAAGAGGAAAAGCTGACCACGACGGAGCAGGCCAGACAGGCGCTCCGCACCATCCTGACCGCCATGGTGCAGGTAGGCGATATGACCCTGGATCTCTCTACCCAGCCTTCTGTGGTGCTGGTGATCGGTGTCAATGGTGTGGGCAAGACTACATCCATCGGCAAGATCGCCCACCAACTCAAGGAAAGCGGTAAGAAGGTCCTTCTGTGTGCGGCAGATACTTTCCGTGCGGCGGCAGCCGATCAGCTGGAGATCTGGGCCGGCAGAGCCGGTGTGGATATCATCCGTCAGGATGAGGGCGCGGATCCAGCTTCTGTCGTGTTCGATGCGATCGCGGCAGCCAAGGCCCGCAAGGCCGATGTGATCCTCTGCGATACGGCAGGACGGCTGCACAATAAGCAGAACCTGATGAACGAGCTTGGCAAGATCAGCCGTATCATCGACAGGGAGCTGCCCGGTGCGGCAAAGGAAGTACTGCTGGTCCTTGATGGTACGACTGGTCAGAACGGTCTGATGCAGGCGCGTCAGTTCAGCCAGATCGCCGGTGTTACCGGTATGGTGCTGACGAAGCTGGACGGCACAGCCAAGGGCGGCATCGTTATCGCTGTGGCGGACGATCTGCAGATCCCTGTGAAATTTATCGGTGTCGGTGAGCAGATCGATGATCTGATGCCCTTCGACCCGAACGCATTTGCGGAGGCACTCGTATGAGATTGGTATTAGCCAGTAAAAATCAGCATAAGCTGGTAGAATTGCAGACCATACTGGGACAAATGGGTTTGGAAGTTGTCCTGGAATCCGAGATCGGCATCGATGTGGATGTGGAAGAGACCGGTACGACCTTTGCGGAGAATGCCATGCTCAAAGCAAAGGCTGTCATGGAGGCCTCCGGTATGGCCGCGATCGCGGATGATTCCGGGCTGGTAGTGGATGCACTGAATGGCGAACCCGGTGTCTACTCCGCCCGCTATGGTGGAAGGCCCACCGATCTGGACCGCACGCTGCTCCTTCTTGAAAAGATGAAGGATGTGCCGGAAGACGCGCGTACCGGTCGTTTTGTCAGCGCCATTGCGTGTGCGCTGCCGGATGGCACAGAGGTCACGGCTGAGGGGACCTGTGAGGGCAAGATCTTGTTCGATCTTCGCGGTACCGGCGGCTTTGGCTACGATCCTGTGTTCTATGTGCCGGAGCTTGGCAAGACCTTTGCCGAGGCAGGCGCGGAAGAGAAAAACGCGATCTCTCATCGCGGCAATGCTTTGAGAGCATTTTGTGAAGCATGGAAGGAGAGAGGTCTATGTTGACGAGCAAACAGCGTTCAGACCTGCGCAGTCAGGCTAATACGATGGAAGTTACGCTGATGGTCGGTAAGGGTGGTGTGTCGGAGAGCCTGATCTCTCAGGCAGAGCTCCTTCTTGAGAGCCATGAGCTGGTCAAGGGCAGAGTGCTTGAGTCCGCTATGATGACGGCCAGAGAGGTCAGCGATGCGATCTGTGAGCAGACTGGTGCCGACGGGGTATCCTGTGTGGGCTATACCTTTGTGATCTGGCGCAAGTCCAGAAAGCTGGAAGAAGCAAAAAAAGCAAAAGAAAAAGCGGCTGCGGCACAGAAGAAAAAAGTCAACCCTGTCAAGGCAGGTCGTCAGAAGCGCAAGGCTGCCGCCAGAGCGGAGAAGGAGCGCAAGGCGCAGTACTTCCATGACGAGGCTGTCAAGGCCGCGATCGAGCGCAGAAAGCAGTTTTATCAGGAATAATAACGAGATCATCTGAAAGGGAGGGTCAGACCATGGCACGGATCGGCATTTTCGGCGGAAGCTTTGATCCGCCTCACCGCGGGCATATATTGGCTGCAAAGGAGTTCCAGCGTGTGTTGGAACTGGATGAGCTGCTGCTCGTACCTGCCGCGGTCCCGCCGCATAAATCGCTGGCGGAAGGCTCTCCCGATGGGCAGACCAGAGCGGAGCTCCTGCGCCTTGCGGCAAAGGATCTTCCTTTTGCACAGGTCGATGATATCGAGCTGCGCCGGGATGGCGTCAGTTATACGGTGGATACGGTCCGGGCCTTGCGGGAAGAATATCCCGAAGATGAGCTTTTCCTGTGTGTAGGCACGGATATGTTCGAGTCATTTTCTTCCTGGCGGCAGCCGGAGCAGATCGCTTCGATGGCAACTATCGCCATGGCGCACCGCGTTGATGCGGACAGGAAACGGCTGGACGAGCTTGCACAGGCATTTGAGAGGGATTTTGGGAAGGCCCCGGTCTTTATCGAAAATGAGCATGTTGAGATCAGCTCCACCCATGTGCGCCGGCTCCTTATCCTGGGCGGCGCGGAGCAGTATGTCAGCCCGCAGGTCCTTGCGAAGATTCGGGAAGATGGACTGTATGGCGTTGGCAAGTGCAGAAAAGGTCTGCCTTTCGAAGAACTGAAAGAAGAGAGCCTGCGTCTTCTCAAGAAGAAGCGGGTCGCTCATGTGATCGGCTGCAGCGAGACTGCCAAGCGGCTGGCGCTGATCCACGGCGCAGACCCGGTCGATGCCGAGCGGGCAGGGATCCTGCACGATGTCACAAAGGCGCTGACGGGTCAAGACCAGTTGCACTTGTGTGAAAAATATGATATCATGATCAGTAGGTTCGAGAGAGAACATACCAAACTCCTCCATGCCGTCACAGGTGCGGCGGTGGCAAAAGAGGTGTTTGGAGAGAATGACGCTGTGTGTCAGGCTATTCGCTGGCACACCTCCGGCAGAGCAGATATGACCACGCTGGAGAAGATCGTTTACATCGCCGATTATATGGAACCCAACCGTGACCTCCCCGGAGTGGATCGCTTGCGCTACTTGGCACAGACAGACCTTGATGCAGCGGTGCTTCTGGGGCTTGAGATGACGGCCGACCATTTGCGGAAGCAGGGGGCGGAAATGGGGCGTCATTCCATCGAGGCGATCGAGCACCTTAAAAAAGGGATGAAATAGTTGAAGTTATTTGGAAACAGCCGCCGCTCAAGCTACCAGCGGAAGCGGCGTCTTACCGGGATGCAGCGTGGGTTGATCCTGCTTGGTGTGAGCCTGCTGCTCCTTGGCGGCTCTGTGGCCGCACTTTATCATTCGTTCGTCAAGCCTTTGCAGATCGGGACTCACGGTCAGCTCAGCAGCGAGACAGAAGTATTTACACCACCCTCTGTCGTGGAGACGCAGGAGAAGGTGGATGAGCAGACCGGAGAGGTCGTCACCGTTCAGGTCGAGCGTCCGGCTGCCCACAAAGAAGGCCATTATAACATCCTTGTGGTCGGTACGGATGACGACGGCACAAGAACGGATACCATCATGATCGCCCATCTGGATACCAATGCCCATACGGTGGCACTCATGAGCATCCCGCGCGATACGGTCATCACCGGGAACTATACTGTTCCCAAGATCAACGGTGTCTATGGCGGTGCCGGTAAGGGTGAAAAGGGCATACAGGCGCTGAAGCTAAAACTGGCGCAGCTTCTGGGCTTTGAAGTAGACGGCTATGCTTTGGTGGATCTTGAGGCTTTCATCCAGCTGGTGGATCTGGTGGGCGGCGTGGAATTTGAAGTTCCGATGGCCATGCATTACGATGATCCGACGCAGGACCTTTATATCCATCTGGAGGCAGGCATGCAGCATTTGGATGGGCAAAAGGCCATGCAGCTGGTCCGTTTCCGTAAGGGCTATGCCACGCAGGATCTCCAGCGCACCAAGACGCAGCAGATGTTCTTACAGGCGCTTGCGGAGAAATGTGTGCAGGAGATCGGTCTTGCTGAGATCGGTGAGCTTGCGACGATCTTCAAAGAAAATGTGACCACGGATATGACCCTTGGCAACATCGCGTATCTGGGGCAGGAAGTGCTCAAATGCGATCTTGAGGATATGTTCTCCTACACGCTGGAGGGCGAAGCGGTCATGCTGAGAGATGCGTCGTGCTATGCGATCTATGTGAATAAGACGCTGGATGTGGTCAATCAGTATTTTAACCCCTATGATACGGCGATCACCGCAGCGAATGTCCAGATCCGCACACCGGAGGAGATCCGTGCCGAACAGGCAGCCTATCTTGCGCAGGTCGCGGAGCAGGAAGCGCTGGAAGCCGAAGAGGAAGATCTCGAAGCCGATGAAGAAGTGGAAGCTGGAGAAGAGCTCCCCGAGGATGAACAGACGGAAGCTGAGGGCGCGGAAGATCTGACGGGGGAGGATGGCGAGATCGTCCTCTTGCCGACTGACGATTGGGTCGTAGACGAGTCGGAAGAAGATATGGAGATCTATGAGCCGGAAGATACCGAAGAGGTATTCTGGCCCGGAAGATAAATAGGATACTATCTGACAGGTATAGAAAGACAGATATAGAAAGAAGGATGCTCAATGAGAACACCCAAAGAAGTAGCCGCGATCGCGGCAAAAGCACTGGATGACAGAAAAGGCGTGGATATCGCTTTGCTGGAGATCGCGGAGGTCACGACCCTTGCCGACCATTTCCTGATCTGCACCGGCACTTCCAGCACCCATGTCAAGGCTCTGTGCGACAGCGTGGAAGAAGCTTTGGATAATGCCGGTGAGCCTGCTCTGCGCAGAGAGGGCCATCGCGGCGGCACATGGGTGTTGCTGGACTACGGCTGCCTGGTCGTTCATGTGTTTACCGAAGAAACAAGATCGTTCTATGACCTGGAGCGCCTGTGGGGCGATGCCAAAAAGGTCGATCTGGAGACTGTTATCAACAACTGAAAAGGTGAGAGAAGATGAAATACGATTTTACAGCCATTGAACAGAAATGGCAAAAGTACTGGGAAGAGCATAATACCTTTGCGACCGATCTTTGGGATTTCTCCAAGCCCAAGTACTATGTCCTTGATATGTTCCCGTATCCCTCCGGTGTCGGTCTGCATGCCGGTCATCCCGAGGGCTATACCGCTACGGATATCATGTCCCGCATGAAGCGTATGCAGGGCTATAATGTTCTGCATCCCATGGGCTATGATTCCTTTGGCCTGCCTGCGGAGCAGTATGCGGTGGATACCGGCAACCATCCCAACGGCTTCACCCAGAAGAATATCGCTACCTTCTCCAAGCAGCTGAAAGAGCTGGGCTTTGACTATGACTGGTCCAAGGTCATCGCCACTTCCGATCCCGATTTCTATAAGTGGACCCAGTGGATCTTTAAGAAGCTCTATGAAAAGGGCTATGCCAAGCGCATCGAGATGCCCGTCAACTGGTGCGAGGCTCTGGGCACTGTGCTTGCCAATGACGAAGTCATCGACGGCAAGTCTGAGCGCGGCGGCTATCCTGTCGTGAAGAAGATGATGATGCAGTGGGTCATCGACCAGCCTGCATTTGCCGAGAAGCTGCTGGAAGGCCTCGACGAGATCGACTGGCCTGAGAGCACCAAGGAGATCCAGCGCAACTGGATCGGAAAGTCCACCGGTGTAAGCAGTGGTTTTCCGGCTCCGTTACGGAAGGACGCAGTTTCACCAGCGGATGTACCTCAAAGGCATCCAGAGAATATTTAC
>JAFSHB010000062.1 GCA_017440525.1 Oscillospiraceae bacterium
GAGGTGAAGTACTCTTCGTTGTAGACATAGCCTTCCGCGTCCTTGATCTCGATGTACAGATCGTCAGCCATCTCTCTGGCAGCGATACGGGCAGAGATCTTATGATAGGTGCCCATAGTGCCCCACTCGGCCATGGCGACCTCGGTGACACGCTCGGTGCCGTCCGCCATCTTCTGGGTGATGACAGCGGTGTACTCGCCGGCGGGCAGGTTCTTCTTGACCATCAGGAAGTTCACTTCCAGCTCGTTGCCCAGCGTCATGTTGGAGCCGGCGAAGGCAGCCTTCGTGATGGTCTTGATCTGAGCGTTGCAGACATCACAGTAGGTGTCCTTGTCCTCATCGACGCAGTCAGCGGTCTCGGTGGAGACGACTTCGCCGCAGGTGCAGGTGACGGTGGTGGTGTGGGTCTTATCGCCGTTGGAGACGGTCTCGGTGGTGGTATCGGTGTGATCGCAGGGGGTCTCCAGCACACCTTCACACAGATCGCAGCAGCCATCGGCATCCTCATCGAGGCAGTCCTCTGTGACAGTCTCGGACATACCGCAGTCACAGGAAGTGATCTTATCGTGGGTGCCGTCGCCATTTTCCACATAGGAGTCGGTGGCATTGGCATGGCTGCACTCGGCAGTACTGCCGCACAGATCGCATACGCCATCGGAATCGGCATCGGCACAGGTCTCCGTCAGAGAGACGGGATGGAAGTCGATCTTACGGATATCCACGGAGCTGTTGACATTGGTCACGCCGCCGTCCTTGTTGGCGGTGACGATGATCGCGATGATGTTCTCACCCTCGACCAGCTGCACACCTTCCACCAGCAGATTCCGGACTTCAACGGCACCGTCGGTCTCCAGACCGGAGTAGACGACTTCGTCATTGACCTTCAGGTCGATCTTGGCACCGGAGTTGGTCAGATCCACACCGACAGCCGCATGCTGCAGATATTCAAAGTCCATGGTGTAAGTACCGGCCTGTGCAACATCCAGCTTCAGGTACAGGCCTCTGTTGCCCTCATCCCAGGTCAGCATGGTGGGAACGAAACGGAATGCCCACTTGGCATCGTCCGCGCCGTTGAGGTAGACGCGCTTATAAATGCCCTTGTCGGAGATCAGGCTCTTGGTCTCGTCGATGTTCCAATCGTAGTTGGCATCGATCCAGTTGGACATGGCGAGAAGATCGAACAGCGAGGTCGTTTCGGCAGAAGCCGCATCCGCCGCGCTCTTGTAGCCGTAGAAGACCACCTCAGGATCGTTGGACTGGCGGAGCTTGCTCATCATCTCGGGCTTTTCTGCCTTGGCCTTCCTTGCAGCTTCCATGAAGTCCATGGAGATGCTGGCCTCGCTGCTCACAGCAGCTTCGCCGCAGGCGGCGCAGACATAGGTGACAGTATGGGTGCCATCCTCATTGTTGACAGCCTCAGCGGTGGTCTCGGTGTGCTTGCAGCCAAGCTCGCCGCCGCAGATATCGCACGCAGTATCATCGTCGGCATCGGCGCAGTCGGCTGTCGTGGAGACAGGCACGAAGTCGATGGCGTTGATGTAAAGGTCGCTGGCCAGTCTGGCGGCAGTGCCCTGGAAGTTCTTGGTGAAGATCACATCAACGATGTTCTCACCCTCCGCCAGCTCCACAGTACCGAGAGACACAGTCTTCTTTTCCACAGCACCTGCGGAGACGATCTCATCACCGATCTGTGTGCCATTGACACTGACGGTGAAGGCCGCGCCCTTGGTGGTCTGCAGATAGTCCACATCCAGCTCGTAGGTGCCGGCTTCACGGGCATAGACCGCCATCTTGAATACATTGTAGACCCCGGCCCAGTCGTTGTAGTAGGTGTAGAAGTTGACGCCCCAGTCGCCGCCTTCAGCGGCATTCAGATAGAGCTTCTTGCTGCGGCCGGTGTTGGAGTAGTCGGAGCCGTTCTCCACGATGGCCCAGTCGAAGTTCTCGCCCTGCCAGGAGAGCATGTTCTCGTAAGCGGCAGTCCCTTCAGCGGTGACGACATTGCCGCCGTAGACCTTCACACCTTCGGAGAAGTCGGAAAGGCTATCCCAGAAGCTCTTTTCGGAGGCTGCTTCGGCAAATGCCTTGAAGTCCATGGAGAGGGTCTTTTCTGCATTGCCCACGGCTTCGCCGCAAAGCGCGCAGGTGTAGGAAACGGTATGGGTCTCGCCGTCAGCCACGACCGTCTCCTGCAGCTCGGCATGGCTGCAGGCGGCGATCTGTGCGCCGCAGATCTCGCACTTGCCGTCGCCATCGATGTCGGCACAAGCTCCGGTCACATCCATGGGCGCAAGGGAGATGGCGGTCAGCGCCACTTCGGTGGTCGCATAGCTGACCTGTGCGCCTGCACGGTTGCCGGTGATCTTGACCGCGATCTGGTTGCTGCCCTCATTCAGGGTCACAGTACCAAGGGCGGCAGTCAGTTTGGCGGCATCGCCGCTGCAGGAGATCTGCTCGCCCACCTGCTCGCCATTGACGAACACGGTGAAGCAGCCGTAAGCGCCCTGCAGGTAGTCGATGCTCATGTCATAAGTACCGGCAGCGGGAGCGGTCACATCCAGCAGCAGCTGGTTGAACACATCGCCCCAGGTCATGTAGTAAGTAGAGAACGCGATATAGCCATCCACAGCATGGATATACAGGTTCTTGCTGCGGCTGCTGTTGGAGAAGTCGGAGCCGCCGGTCTCATTGATGGACCAGCAGAAGTCCGTTTTCTGCCAGGCCAGCATCTCGTTGTAGGCGGCAGTACCGGCTTCGGTCATGGCGGTATAGCCGTACTGCTTGCTGCCGGCTCCACTGCCGTCGTTCAGATCCTCCCACCATGTCTGCTGAGAAGCTCTGGCGGCAAAGTCGGCAAAGTCAACAGCCAGCACATTCTCCGCAGAGGGAGCATCCTCGCCGCACTTGGTGCAGACGGTGGAGATGGTGTGGGTCTTATCGCCGTTGTCCGTGATGGTGGTCTCGGTCTCATGCTTGCAGGTGCCGATCTGTGCGCCGCAGGTATCGCACTTGCCGTCCTCGTCACCATCGGCGCAGGAGCCGGTGACTTCCACAGGCGCAAGGGAGATGGCGGTCAGCGCCACTTCGGTAGTCGCATAGTTGATCTGTGCGCCTGCACGGTTGGCCGTGATCTTGACCGCGATCTGGTCGTTGCCCTCTGTCAGGGTCACAGTACCAAGGGCGGCGGTCAGCCTGGCGGCATCGCCGCTGCAGGAGATCTGCTCACCCACCTGCTCGCCATTGACGAACACGGTGAAGCAGCCGTAAGCACCCTGCAGGTAGTCGATGCTCAGATCATAAGTACCGGAGGCGGGAACGGTCACATCCAGCAGCAGCTGGGAGTAGGCATCGCCCCAGGTCTGATAGTAGGTGGAGAACGCGATGCTCTCCTCGCCTTCATTGGTGGAGATGTACAGGTTCTTGGTGCGGCCGGAGTTGGTAAAGTCGGACGCGCTGTTGATAGACCAGCAGAGGTTCGCCTTCTGCCAGGCGATCATCTCCTCGTAGGCCGCGGTGGTGGTATCGCTCATACCGACATAGCCATACTGCTTGATGCCGTCATTGGTATCGGGATCGTGCAGTCCTTCCCACCAGGTCTGCTGCGGTGCTTTTCCGGCGAAGTCCGCAAAGTCGATGACCACAGCGTTCTCCTCATCGGCAGCAGCCTCGCCGCAGAACTTGCAGGCGGCGGTGAGGGTGTGGGTCTTATCCCCATTGTCGGTGATGACAGTTTCCGTCTCGCGGTGCTGGCAGGTGCCGATCACAGCATTGCAGTCATCGCACTTGCCGTCGCCATCGATCTCATCGGCACAATCGACAGTCAGAGCCACGGGGGTGAAGGTGATATCGGCCAGCTTCAGCTGTGCGCCGACGGTATCCGCGTTGATGTAGATCACGATGTTGTTGGTACCTTCCACCAGCTCCACATTGCCTGCGTCATAGTCCACAGCCACATTGCCGGAGTCTCTGGTGTTCAGGCCGGAGATGACCTTGGATGCTTCGTCGGAATCTCTGCCGGTCATCACGGGGTTCACATGCAGATCGAACTTGGCGCCGGACAGATCTTCAAAGTAAGTCAGATCCATGGCATAGGTACCGGCAGCAGGCGCATCCACATTCAGCTGCAGCATGGTGTAAGCGGCACCCCAGCCCTTGTAGCCTGCGGAGATCGCAAAGTTCATGCCCCACTGTGCGTCAGCACCGGCATTGAAGAACAGCTTCTTCGCACGACCGGCATTGTTGACATCGGTGGTGCCATCTTCAATGATGGTCCAGCCAAACGCTTCCTGTGCATATGCACGCAGAGAAGCATAAGCGCCTTCATACTTTTCCTTATCTTCGGCAGAGTCGGCAGCCAGAGCGCCCTGATAGTGGATATTTTCATCAGCATCCACTCTCAGATCGTCCCACCAGCTCTGCTCGGCGGCAGCCGCCGCGAACGCGGTAAAGTCCATCGCCACGGCATCTGCCTTGTTGGCGACTGCCTCGCCGCAATCCTCGCAGGCGAAGGTGACAGTATGGGTACCATCGGTGTTGTCCGTACAGACGGTCTCCACCGCGGCATGGTCGCAGGTGTCGGCGGCCAGAATGGTCATGGGCAGCATCCCCACGATCATCACGACAGCCAGCAGCAAGCTGATCATCCGTTTTTTCATGATATCGTCCTCCTTGTTTTTCGTTCTTTTTCGGCTTTCCGCCGTAGATCACATATGGTCCTTTCGGTATCTCCCTGCTGAGATGCCCAGTTCCTTTTTGAAGGCCCGCAGGAAATAATCGGGGTCATCATAGCCCACTTCCGCGGCGATCTGCCAGACAGGCTTCCCTGTGTCGCGCAGGAGACCGCAGGCTTTTTGGAAGCGCTTTTGCCGCACATAAGCCGCCACACCGTGGGGCGCCCGCTCCCGCAAGATCCGATACAGCTCCGATTTGGAGACCGAGAATCTGTGGCATAATGTCTGTACGCTCAGATCCTCCGAGAGGTTTTTTTCGATGTAGTCCAAGATCGTCTGCTGCAAGGACCGCTTTGGCGGTGCCAGCAGATCGGTGAAGCCCATGGATGCGATCATCACATCGATCAGCCTGACTGCACTGTGCAGACGGTCTTTTTCGACTTTCTCTCCGTTTTGCGCCGTGGTCTCCAGCAGGATGTGACCGACCTCCGTGCCCTCCCGGATGATGGGCACCCGCATCTGCGCCGAATCCGTCCACAGGGCATCCTCCGGACAGGCGGCCAGCAGCCGCGCATCACTGCCGCAGACAGCGGCTCTTGCCCCGGTGAGATCGTGGATGACACTCAAAAGCTCCGATAATATCCGCGTTTCTGCCACCGACAAGTTCCCACCCCTTTACGCCGATCTTTCTCAGGAAACAGGACACAGGAGCGTCCATGGAATTGTACAAATTTGCCATGGCCTCTCCTATTTCACTATCCGTATTTAGTTTATCGCAACAAAAAAAACTTTTCAATTGCCCGATGTAGGGATTAGGTGGTAAAATGTAAGTAGTTTGAAAAAAGGAGACCGTTACATGAGCCAGTTCCAAGTGATCATAAACTCAAAACTGACCGATCTCAACCCCGTCGTTGCAGGGCGCTGTCTCGTGGATCCCGACCACATCCAACGCATCGAGAAGATCAGCTATACCCTGCTCCACCATGTCCGCAAAGGTAGTGGTACATACTACATCAACGACCGGGCCTATCCCATCAAGCAGGGTGACTGCTATGTGACGCTGCCGGGGGGCTCCGCCCGCTTCATCAGCGATAATATTGTGCCGCTGGAGCTGGAATGGGTGGGCTTCACCGGGCAGCTCTCCCATGATTTCACCCAACTCCCGCCTGTGTTCTCCGTCTCAGAGCCCCCCTTCCCCCACAACAAAAACTTAGATATACCGCCTCCCATGCTGGCAGCAGGACTGGCCAGCGACCTCTTCCATCTGTACTACACCTTCCTCGGCACGAAGAAAAAGCGGCTGGACTATGTGGAGTACATCAGCGAATATATCCGCAGTCACTATATGGAGAAGATCTCCGTGGAGGAGTTCGCCCGCCAGTTCGGCATCGACCGCCGCCATATGTCCGCCCAGTTCAAGAAAAAAACAGGCTTCTCCATCCAGGAGTATCTGACCAAGACCCGCATCGACGAATCCATGAGCTACCTGACGCAGGGCTATTCCGGCAAGGAGGTGGCAAAAATGTGCGGCTACAGTGATGCCCACAATTTCTACAAAGCCTTCAAAAAGTATCAGGGCCAGCGCCCCTCCGCATGGAAAGAGCGTCAGGTCATGCTGACAGAAGCAAATTCACCGCTCAAGAAGGAGAGCTGATCCATGCCTGACAAGAAAACGAGACAGCGCGGCATCCTCTGCGTATTCTTCTCCGCCGTGCTCTACTCCATCGGCGGACTTTGCATGAAGTTCATCCCGTGGAACGGCATCAGCATCAACGGCGGACGAAATATCATCGCCCTCATGGTGATCGGTGCCTATCTGCTCCTGACGAAGCACCCTCTGAGATTCAACCGCTCTGTCGCACTTGGCGCCGTATGTGTGTCAGGGACCAATATCCTGTTTTGCCTTGCAAATAAAATGACCACCTCCGCCAATGCGATCGTGCTGCAGTTCACAGCGCCGATCTTCGTACTGCTGCTGTCGGTGCTGATCTGGAAGAAAAAGCCGAAAAAGCCAGACCTCATCACCTGTGCCATCGTACTGGCCGGTGTGGTGTGCTTCTTCCTTGATGCGCTGGAGATGGGCGGTATGCTGGGCAATATCCTTGCCCTCGTATCGGGCCTCAGCTACGCCGGTGTGTTCCTGCTGAACGAGATGCCGGAGGGCGACCCGATCTGCTCGGTCTTCTGGGGCGATGTGCTGAGCGTGATCATCGGCCTGCCCTTCCTCCTTGGGGAGACGGCCTTCCCGCCCACGGCGATCGTGAGCCTTGTGATCCTGGGCGCATTCCAGGTGGGTCTTGCCTATATCCTGATCTGCATCGGTCTCAAGACCACGCCTCCTGTGACGGCCAGTCTGATCTCCGGCATCGAGCCTGTTTTGAACCCCATCCTGGTGGCGGTGTTCTACGGCGAGACCATCGGTCCCATGGCCCTCGTGGGCGCCGTGATCGTCATCGGCAGCGTGGTGGCTTACAATGCGATCGATGCGAAACAGGCAGGGTGAATATCAAAACAAAAGGAACAGACGCCTATGGGCGTCTGTTCCTTTTGTTTCTCACGGGCGGGCAATGGCCCAGGCCAGCCTCTCTTGCCCTTCGGGCAATTCACCTTCTGCCCGCCCCTACATGTATCTTATCTTCCGATGTCGTAGACTGTCAGGATGCGGAGGTCCTTTTCCAGTTCCTCAACGGAGCGGTCGGTCTTGACCGTGATCCTATATTCTTCCTTGTCCGTCAGGTCGAAGAAGTTGTCGGACAGGCGGCAATCGAAGCTCTCAAAGTCCAAATACACATCCTTGCAGTAGGTGTCGGCCTTGATATAGGCGTAGGTCTTCCCTGCCGCCTGCTCGAAGCGCACCGAGATGTTGGGCTTCCTGAAGGAGAAGTGCTTGGGCGCGGCGAACATCTCCGAGCGCCTTGCAAGCAGACAACCTTCCTCATACAGCTCCACGCATACGAAGGTGCTGTGGGGATCCTTGATCTCATAGCACACATCGTAGACTTCGGTGGCAGAAAGCGGCTCACCGCTGACATCCAGCTCCTCTTCGTACAGCACTTCCAG
The DNA here is from genome assembly GCA_017440525.1 of Oscillospiraceae bacterium. Lineage (GTDB taxonomy): Bacteria > Bacillota > Clostridia > Oscillospirales > Oscillospiraceae > Avoscillospira. The sequence continues at coordinate 7,731 of JAFSHB010000062.1, forward strand.
ATCGGCGGTGACGAGCTTGATCTTCAGATCACCGTCAAAGTCTTCTCTCGTCTCGTTGAGGAGCGACACGCGCACACCGCTCTGCTCACAGAACACGGCGATCGAGATCGGCGCATGGAACTTCCTGGCCGCATAGTGCAGTCCCTTCCATCGACCGTAATAGTCGATGCTCGACCACGATGCCACAGGCCAGCAGTCGTTCAGCTGCCAGTAAAGAGAGCCCATGCAGGTGCCGCGGATGCTCCTGAGATATTCCACACCGCAGCGCATGGCCTCGGCCTGCAAAAGCTGGGTGGCATAGACCATCTGCTCCATGGAATACGGGAAGCGGTGATACCTTGAAAGATGGGTCATCATCAGACTGTTGCCTGCGCCGCTCTTCTGGTGATTCTCGAACACACGGCTGTAGCAGTTCATATCGGCTTCCTCCGCGAAGGTGCGGATGGTCTTCATACACGGGAAGGACTGGAAGCCGTACTCGGAGCAGAAGCGGATCTTGTGTGACCTGATCTCGGAGAACGCCTTGTTGCCGAACCAGATATCCCAGTAGTGGCTGTCGCCCACGGTCTCATCGTCGATATGCAGCAGTCCGCCGCCGGAGGAGGGAGAGGACGGCCAATAGAACACCTGCGGTGCGTACTTCTCACAGATATCGGGGAGTATCCGCTCGAACAGCTCCATATAGTCCATATGGATCCGCTGAGAGCCGAACAGGTCGGGGTTGTGGGCAAGATTTGCCTCCAGCTCATTGTTGCCGCACAGCAGACCAAGACAAGCATGGTGGCGCAGACGCCTGACATTGTCGATGGCCTCCTGCGTGAAGTCCTCCCGGAAGGTCTCGGAGAGCCTGATCGGGAAGCAGGCCGCCATAAAGTCCTGCCAGACCAGGATGCCAAGCTCATCACAGGCATCGAAGAACCAGTCGTCGGGATAGTAGCCGCCGCCCCAGACACGCAGGCAGTTGAAGTTGGCCTCACAGCAGTCCTCCAAAAGCGCTCTGTCCCGCTGTGCCGTGACACGCTTTAAGATGCTGTCCTCGGGGATATAGTCCGCGCCCATGGCAAAGATCTTCACACCGTTGCACAGGAAGCAGAACTCTCGTCCTTCCTTGTCTTTTGCTGTGCTGACAGTCAGCGTGCGAAGGCCGATCCGCTTGGTGACGGTATCGAGGACGGTCCCGCCTTTCTTCAAGCTGACAGTCAGATCGTAGAGAGGCTGATCGCCGTAGCCCCGCACCCACCAGAGGCTGGGCGCTTCGATCACGATCTCGGCTTCGCCGTCCTCCAGTTTGGCAGTCTTGCCGTCGATCTCGGCATAGAGATCGCAGGCCGTTCCGTGTTTGGTATCGGCACGGATCACAAGGCGGACCCTGCCGTTTTCATGATACTGCAGGACCTCCACATCGCCGATGGCATCCACATCATAGGCCGTCAGCTCCACCTTGCGGAAGATGCCCATATCGGGCAGTTTGGGTGCCCAGTCCCAGCCGGACATACACATGGACTTCCGCAGATGGGATACACCGTCCACAGAATCGCCATTGTTCCACAGATAGCTCTCATTCTGCTTTTTTGCCATCTCCTTGATGGGAGAATGGAACTGCACGGTCAGGGTGTTGTTCCCCTTTACGAGGCGGTCCTTCACATCATAGGTATAGGTCCTGTGCATATCCCGTGTCTCGGCAAGTCTTTTGCCGTTGAGGTAGATGGTGGTCAAGGTGTCGAGACCGTAGAAGGTCAGATAGACGAAGTCCTTTTTCAGCTCGCCCTTCACCTCAAAGTCGCAGGAAAATTCGCAGTCCTTTTCACAAAGGGCCGTATATTTATGCTCGTTGAGCCCATAGTAGGGGTCCTCGATCAGTTCGTAGTCCAAGAGCGCAGCATACAGGCTGCAGGGCACCTCGCATGCAAGCTCCGGATAGCCCTCGTAGGTCAGACGCCAGTTTTTCAGTTCCATGTGAACTCCTTTTCACCGTCGAAGGTCATCCAGCGGGTGGGGGTCAGGGTCGTTTCATCCCAATCGATGGGGCGGGCCGTCTCATGAGGCTCGGAGGCCAGACGGAACGCCTCGGTGATGGCGTCGCGGACCTCGGCGGTGTACAGCTCCTTCTGTACAGAGACGATGGTGGTCATACCGGAGAACTTCAAGAGCTCCAGCCATTTTTTGTTGTCCTCCCACGCGATCTCATCGGTGATGCCTACACAGTCGGGATCGGCGGCATAGAAGGCATTGTGCTGACAGCCGCGGACCGCCATGGTATTGACGCCCATCTTCACCGTGCGGGCAAACTCATGACCGGAGGTATCGTCACCGATGCGGTAGCCTTCAAAGAGACCGGCGCTCAGGTGGCTCAGGGTGTTGCAGGCATTGATGGTCATGCCGCCTGCGGCTTCCACCGTATCGCGGTAGTAGTCCAGCGTGATCTCGGCGGAGGTCCTGCTCCTGTCATAGAACGCCCAGTCGCCCTCACAGGCCGACTGGCTCCACTGGAAGGCATAGGTGCCGAAGGTGTCGATCCCGGCGAAGTCGTGCTTGATGATCTCATAGCCCCATTCTTTGAACAGGCGGATATCGTTCATCATCAGCTCTCTCGCCCATGGATGGCTGGGGTCTAAGTTCTTGATATTGCGGATGCGGCGGGTGTAGGCACCGTCGGGGACATTTTCCAGCGTCTCCATGGGACGGCACCAAAGCGCAGGCCGCACACCGATCTCCTTCATGGCATCGGCAAGGGCTTTCATATCACCAAAGTTGGAATTGCAGTAGCGGTGAGGGCCGCCGATATATTCATCATTGAGATACCAGTTGTGGCACAGGGTCCAGCCTGCGTCCACCACCTGGATGGGTCGGTTTTGGAGACCTTCGGCACACTGGGCGATGATCCTGGCATGATCCATGACCTTCTCAAAGCTGTTTTTGCCGTAGTTGGTGTACCACTCGTCGCCGCCGTAGATAGGGGCCTTGGGAAGGACTGGCGCATCGCACATCAGCTTGCAGAACTGATGCATGACATCAAAGACCTCTCCCTGCTTTTCAAGGCTCACCAGCGTGGCCAGCTCCACGGTCCTTCCATCAAACAGCGTATCGAGGCAGCCGCAGCGCACATCCAGCATAAGGGAGATGGTGTTGGCCGTCCATGTCCAGGAGCACAGCGCTTTGGGACCTGTCTTGACACCGAAGCAGCGGATCTTCTCACGGTCTTTGACCGTAAAATACCACGGAGAGGATCCGGGCTGTCCCACAGGCTTCCAGCCCACATCGCCGTAGGTGCGCTCCCATGCATCCCCCAGCACCATGGCATCGGGCGCGAAGCTGACGGCCCAATCCAGCTTCACCCAGGAAGCACAGTCGGTCTGCAGGGCGATCACACCATCCTTGACCGTCACTGCACCGCGGTCGGCCTGCCAGGTCTTGCCGCGGCAGATGCTGACGCAGATGGGCATATCAAAAAAAGTCATATCCAAAACCTCCTAATAAGCTATCAAGTTAATGATAAATCAAAAAACGGTCGGTGACAACCGCAAATTTGGACGAACTACGGTGTTTTTGTCTCCGAAAAATCCCTGACCCATTGGGGTCAGGGACTGATGCTCATTTGTTCAAAAGATATTCCTTCACAGACGCTGCCAGCTTCACGAAGCTGGTGTAAAGAGATCCCGACTCATCGGACAGTCTGCGGGCAACATAGCTGTGGACAGAATCCACACAAGAGCCGTATACATCCCCGTTCTCATCATAGACCGTCACCTTCACAGAGGAGGCGGCATCCGCGATCGCCAGATCTTTGACGACGACCCGGTAAGCATCCCGATCTTCGTTGTAGGGCAGGAAAGCCCCGCCGGGGATCTCGATGAGCTGCTCCTTACCGGTATAGTCCGTGTAGACAGCTTCCGCACGCATATCCCCGATCGTTTTCCCGGAGAAGCCGGAGAAATAGACATTCAAGATCACACGGTCCTCGATCGACAGATTGGCGCCCATATAGTTGGCACCATGCACAGAGCTGTCTGTACAGACCACCTCCGGCGTCGCCAGTGCCTGCTGCTCCGCAGTCAGACCGCTGTTGGCCAGATCATCCACTCTATACCCATAAGCCTCTTGCGCCGCCGCGCCAAAGTTCAGCGTATCCACAGACAGGCGCTTTTCCAGTTCGCTCCGCTTGGGATCCGAGAGCCGCTCAGTCAGCAGTTCCCGCACGCTGATGCTGTATTCGTTGTTATAGATATAGCCTTCCGCGTCTCGAAGCTCAAAGGAGATCTCATCGCAAAGCTCTGTGGCAGAAAGCAGATAGGTGGCGATATAGTAGTTGCTGCCATAGTTCTCCCAGGATTCCTTGACCCGCTCTGTGCGCTTCTCGCCATCCGGTGTGTGGTGGATCATGACAGCCACATATTCCTTATTCCTCGGCAGACGGTTGGTAAAGTAGAATTTCAGCTCCACGCCGCTGCCATAGCCTATGGTGGCGCCCTTTACATCGAACTTCGTGATCACCACCAGCTGTGCGCCGCACAGATCGCAGAAATGATCCTTCTCCACATCCTCGTGGGCACAAACAGACCGTCCCACCAAAATGCCGCCTTCGACCACGGCAGAATCGATATCCTTCACCTTCTCGCTCTCCACACAGGTGAACTGCTGACCAAAGATGCTGACCGATGCCACGCCGATCTCTGCCTCCGGCAGGATCAGGAAGGTCAGACCAAAGAGCATTTTCCGCTCCTCCCTGATCGGGGTCTCGGAAGAGAGCGTTACGACACCGATATCCCGGTCGCCGTTCATCACCACATCGAACGAAGTCTGTGCATCCGGCAGATAGCTGGCACGCTGGCCCTCACCGCTGGGATAGGTATCCTCGACGCCGATCAATTCCAGACGCGCGTGGTCATAGTCCACATAAGCGGTCAGATCTGTAAAGCCGGGCGCATCCTCCACCCATACATGAAGCGTGACGGTCTCACCGGGGCTTCTGGCCGCATCGGTCGAATCCACGGTCATGGTGATGACAGACGGTCTCAAAACGATAAACAGGACGATACCCACGATGACCGCAAGCAAAGCGGCCGCGGCTGCGAACAGGGCTCCTCTTTCTCTTTCCATATCGCGCTCCTTTCCTGCCTTTCTACGGGCAAGAATTTTTTGACGATCGCAGGTATTATATCACATATTTTTTCTTTATGATAGTCCTTTCTCAATGATCTTTCATACTTTCATAGTGGACCTCGCCTGTTTCGATGCAGAACGCAGCAAGAAAGCCTTCGAACACACAGCCGCAGTCGATGGCGATGTGTCCCTTCTCCCGATAGATCAGAGGCTGCCGGTCGGGACGGATCATGGGCGTCGGCGTATGGCCCGTGACCACAAAGATCGGCTTTCCCGGAAAGTAAGCCTCCCCATAGTCGGGACGCTCCCAAACGAGCTCATGGGGCGCATAGTCCTCCAAGCCCCTGTTTGGGTCAAAGTTCCCCAAGCCCGCATGGACGAGGACATAGAGACAGCCATCATGCTCCACAGTATCATAGAGGGGCGCACACCGAAGGAAGTCCAAAATATCCATCCGCTCCTCTCTGGAGAGCTTTTGGAACTGCGCCGCCGTCTCATCGCCGCCCTCCCCCAGCCAGTGGTGATAGCGCTCCATCAGATCCATGGTCAGGCCCTCCAGCGAATCCTCGGTGACATCCACCGCCAGTTTTTCCATCACATCGAGCATCATCAGATCGTGGTTGCCCAGGATATAAAACACATTGGGCCGCTCCATCAGATCCCTGATGACCTTGATCGGCTCCGGGCCGCGGTCCATGGCATCGCCCAGCACGAAGAGGGTATCGTCATCGCAAAAGCCGAGCTTCTCCAGCAGAGCAAGGTAGGTCTGACAGCAGCCGTGGATATCCGAGATCACATAAGTCATCGTGCATCACTCCTTTGTGATATCCTATACCACACGATCGTGAACCCCGTATGAACAAAAGCCGAGGTGCAGATGCACCTCGGCTCGGAAGATCGGTATTTATGCCCAGGGGTTCTCCGTGGGATAGGGCAGGCTCTTGGGCTGGTTGTAGGCGATATCGGAGATACCAAAGTACTTCAGCACCTCGAACAGCGCCTTGCCGCAGTGTGCGAAGGCCACAGCGCCGTGATGGGGGTAGCGCTTCTGGATCAGCACATGGCGGTAGAAGCGGCCCATCTCGGGGATCGCGAACACGCCGATGCCGCCGAAGGAACGGGTGGCAACAGGCAGGACCTCGCCCTCCGCGATGTAGGAGCGCAGGTTGCCCTCAGAGTCGCACTGCAAACGGTAGAAGGTGATGTCGCCGGGCGCGATGTCGCCTTCCAAAGTGCCACGAGTAATATCGGGCGTACCGCCGTTCTCCAGCAGGCGGTTCTGGATCAGCTGATACTTGACCGCGCAGCCGCCGCACATCTTGCAGCTGGGGGTGTTGCCGCAGTGGAAGCCCATGAAGGTATCCTTGATATCATAGTCGAACTTGCCCTTGATATCTTCGTCGTAGATGTACTGGGGCACGGAGTTGTTGATATCGAGCAGCGTGATGGCATCGCCGGTGATGCAGGCACCGATGTACTCGCTCAGGGCGCCGTAGATATCCACCTCGCAGGCCACGGGGATGCCGCGGGAAGCCAGACGGGAGTTGACATAGCAGGGCTCGAAGCCGAACTGCTCAGGGAAGGCAGGCCAGCACTTGTCGGCAAATGCCACATACTTTCTGGCGCCCTTGTGGGCCTCGGCCCAGTCAAGGAGCGTCAGCTCGAACTGTGCCATACGCTCCAGCAGGTCGGGATAGATCTTGCCGTCCATCTCCTTCTGCATATCCTCCATGACACTGGGGATACGGGCATCGCCGGCATGGGCCTTGTAGGCCACCAGCAGATCCAGCTCGGAGTTCTCCTCCACCTCTACGCCCAGCTCGTACAGGCCCTTGATGGGAGCGTTGCAGGCGAAGAAGTCCTGCGGACGAGGACCGAAGGTGATGATCTTCAGGCTCTTGACGCCCACGATGGCGCGGGCGATGGGCACGAACTCACGGATCATATCGGCGCACTCCTGTGCCGTGCCAACAGGATACTCGGGGATATATGCCTTCAGATGGCGCATGCCCAGATTGTAGGAGCAGTTCAGCACACCGCAGTAGGCATCGCCGCGGCCATTGATCATGTCGCCGTCGCCTTCGGCGGCCGCCACATACATGACGGGGCCATCGAACTTCTGGCAGATCAGAGTCTCGGGGGTCTCAGGACCGAAGTTGCCAAGGAACACGACCAGAGCGTTGACACCATTGGCCTTCACATCGTCCAGCGCCTTCAGAGCATCCAGCTCGTTCTCCACGGTCACGGGGCACTCATACAGGCCTTCGCCGTAGGCGGCCACGATATTCTTACGGCGCTGGGTGGACAGCGCGATGGGGAAACAGTCACGGGAAACGGCGATGATGCCGAGTTTTACTTCAGGGATGTTCATAGTTTTCTCCTTTACAGATATTTTTCGATGTCGATATTCTCGCCCTTGAGGCCGACCTTGGCACCGCCCTTGGCCTCGGAGGATTCGGGATGGGCAAGCAGCCATTTATTGCGGGCAGTCATGATCTCGTCCTCGGGGGTCTTGTTGTCCATCATGGGGCGGTCGGTGTTGGTCAGCCACGGCAGGGCCACCAGCACACGGAAGCCCTTGTCGGGATCTGCATGGCAGGGCGCATAATGCAGGGTGGTGGCATAGACCTCCACCAGAACACCGGCAGGCACCTTGAATGCCTTGACCTTTGCGGTATCGAGGATGCCGTCCTCGATCTCCTCCTGCCGCGCCAGCAGGAGGATGAAGTCCTCCGTGCCAAGGTTGAACTCGCTGTCGCGGTGGTATTCCAGACAGTTGAGGGTGGTATTATGACCATTGCACCAGCCAAGCTGCACCGGCATACCGCCGAAGCAATGCTCAGAGATCTCCACCATGGCAGGCAGCTCCTGCAGGCAGTCATCGTAGGGCACATACTCCACATGGTCCGTGCAGGGCGTGGCGGCCAGCGCGGTCATGATCTCGCGCACCGTCTCATCCAGACCCTTTACCACCTGTCCGTAGGGCTTGAATTCGGGGTCGAATACAGAATAAAACTTCATAAATGCCTCCTTACACAAGCTGTGCGAACAGCTCTTTGCAGGCGGGATAGATCTTCCTGAACTGTGCGTAGCGGGCCTCATAGCGAGCCGTCAGCGCAGGGTCGGGCTGGACGGTGGATGCCACCTCCACAAGGGCATCGGCAGCCGCCTGCACAGTTTCATACAGACCGCAGCCCACCATGGCCAGCATAGCGCCGCCGTAGCCGGGGCCCTGCTCGGTCTTGACCAGCTCCAGCGGGATCCCCAGAACATTGGCAAAGATGGTGCGCCACAGAGGGGACTTACTGCCGCCGCCGCAGATCTTGGTGGTAGGGATGGCGATACCGAGAGACTTTGCCACCTCAAAGCTGTCGCGGATGGCGAAAGCAACGCCTTCCAGAACGGCCTGCACCAGATCGCTGCGGGAGGTATCCATGGTCATGCCGATGAAGGTACCTCTTGCATTGGTATCGTTGATGGGGCTGCGCTCACCCATGAGGTAAGGCAGGAAATAGACATGGTTATTACCAAGCTTCTCTTCTGTGATATCCACCTGCTCGGCGGCGTAGTCCTTTGTCTTGAGGATCTCGTCGCACAGCCACTTATTGCAGGAGGCCGCAGAGAGCATACAGCCCATGAGATGCCAGCCGCCGTCTGCATGGGCGAAGGCATGGAGGGCATTGTTGGGGTCCACACCGAACTTGTCGGAGGAGATGAAGATCGTGCCGGAGGTGCCGAGGGAGATGTTGCAGCCACCGCTGCCCACCACACCGGTACCCACAGCGGCTGCGGCATTGTCGCCTGCGCCGCCGACCACTTTGGCGGTAGCGGGGATGCCGAGAGCCTCAGCCACTTCGGGCAGGACCGTGCCGACCACTTCGTAGCTCTCAAACAGCTTGGGCATCTGCGCTTCGGAAACGCCGCAGATATCCAGCATCTCCTTGCTCCAGCATTTATGCTCCACATCCAGCAGGAGCATACCGGAAGCATCGGAGTAGTCACAGCAATGGACACCGGTGAGGATGTAGTTTACATAATCCTTCGGCAGCATGATCTTCGCGATCTTCTTAAAGTTCTCCGGCTCATTTTCCTGCATCCAAAGGATCTTGGGTGCGGTAAAGCCTGCGAAGGCGATATTGGCAGTCAGCTTGGAGAGCTTTTCCTTTGTGATCTCACCGTTGAGATAGTCCACCTGCTTGGCGGTACGGCCGTCATTCCACAAGATGGCAGGACGGATCACATCATCATTCTCATCCAGCACCACGAGGCCGTGCATCTGACCGCCTGCACCGATGCCGGCGACCTGCGCACCGTCGAAGCCCTTGAGCAGTTCGGGCACACCTTCCATCACAGCCTTCTTCCAATCCTCGGGGGCCTGCTGGCTCCAGCCGGGCTTGGGGAATTCCAGCGGGTATTCCTTGGTGACTTCATTTAAGATCTGGCCCTTCTCATCCACCAGCAGGAGCTTACAGGCGGAAGTGCCAAGATCGATACCAATAAAATACATAGTGTTTCTCCTTCTAAAAGCGCCGGTCTCGCCGATGGCGAAACCGGCGTTGTCGGTTTGGGGTGAAAATGTTACTTACTTGGTGTCGTTCTTCTTGGAAAGCACATCGAAGATGACAGCAGCCAGCAGGACACCGCCCTTGACGACCTTCTGGTAGTTCTGGTCGATGCCCATGATGGACATGCCCAGATTGATGACGCCCATGAGGACAGCACCGATGATGACACCGGGGACAGTACCCACGCCGCCGTAAGCGGAAGCGCCGCCGATGAAGCAGGAGCCGATGGCATCCATCTCATAGGAGTCGCCGTAGGTGGGCTGTGCGGAGGACATACGGGCGATGGTCAGGATACCGGCCAGAGCAGCCAGCACGCCCATATTGGTGTAAGCGAAGAAGTAGACCTTGCGGGTATCGATACCGGAGAGCTTGGTGGCCTTTTCGTTGCCGCCGACCGCATACAGGTAACGGCCCATGGTGGTCTTGGAGGTGATGTAGCCGTAGATCAGGACGACCAGCGCGACCCAGATCAGAGCGGTGGGGATGCCCTTGTACTTGCTCAGCTGGAGCGCGAAGTACATAACGACAGCCACGATGATGACACTGCGGATGATGGTGTTGAAGATGGGCTCAACGCTGTAGCCCTTCTTGACACGGCTCAAACGGCCGCGGAAGGTGATGAACAGATAGATGAGGCAGGCCAGTACACCCACGACCACGCACAGCAGGTTCATGCCCTCAGGACCCTTCAGCAGGTCGGGAACGAAGCACTCTGCGCCGCCGCCAAAGACCTTCTTGAAGGTGGCATCGGTAACGGTCTGGGTCTTGCCCTGCAGGACCACATTGGACAGGCCGCGGAAGATCAGCATACCGGCCAGGGTGGTGATGAAGGGAGGAACCTTCACATAGGCGATCCAGTAAGCCTGGAATGCGCCGATGGCAAGGCCGATGCCCAGCATGACGATCACAGCCACCCAGAGGTTCATGCCCTTGGCCATCAAAATGGCACCGACTGCGCCTGCAAAGCAGACGACAGAGCCAACGGAAAGGTCGATGTTACCGCCGGTCAGGATGCAAAGCAGCATACCGGTGGCGAGGATAAAGACATATGCGTTCTGTGCGATCAGGTTGTTGATGTTCTGGGGCAGAAGGATCTTGCCGCCGGTACGCCACGCGAAGAAGGCGACCACCAGAACAAGGATCAGCATCATGGTATATTTCTTGAACCATGCAGCTACTTTTGCTTTTGTCATGACAAATTCTCCTTTAATCAAGATCGGTCTAGTCAGTCGTAGACCTCAGGATGGCAGCCATCATCTTTTCCTGGGTGGCCTCTTCCTGCATGAACTCACCGACGATGCGGCCTTCGTTCATCACATAGATGCGGTCGGACATACCCAAAAGCTCGGGCATCTCAGAGGAGATCATGATCACGGACTTGCCCTGCGCGACCAGATCGTTGATGATGCAGTAGATCTCATACTTGGCACCCACATCGATGCCGCGGGTAGGCTCATCCAGGATCAGGACATCGGGATCTGCGAACATCCACTTGGCAAGCAGGACCTTCTGCTGGTTGCCGCCGGAGAGGTTGCCCACATTCTGCTCCACGCCCGTACACTTGGTACGCAGCTTCTGGCGGTACTCGTCCGCCACGGCATATTCCTTATCGGGGTCGATGACGCCCTTGCTGCTGACACCCTCCAGATTGGCCAGCGTGGTATTGACACGGATGGGGTTGGAAAGGATCAAACCGTTGCCCTTGCGGTCCTCGGTGACATAGGCAAGTCCTGCCTTGATGGCAGCGCGCTCGTTTCTGAGCGTGACCTCCTTGCCGTCCAGCAGCAGCGTACCGCTGATGTTGGTACCGTAGCTCCTGCCGAACACGCTCATGGCAAGCTCGGTGCGGCCTGCACCCATGAGGCCGGAGATGCCGACCACCTCGCCCTTGCGGACATTGATGGAAACATCGTCTACGACCTTTTTCTCCTGATACAGAGGATGGTAGACGGTCCAGTCCTTGACCTCCAGCATCACATCGCCGATCTCCACATGGGGACGCTTGGGGAAGCGGTCCTCGATCTCACGGCCGACCATGCCACGGATGATGCGGTCCTCGTCGATGTTGTGACCGGCGTTGTCGATGGTCTCGATGGTAGCACCGTCGCGGATGACGGTGATCTCATCGGCAACATAGGAGACCTCGTTGAGCTTGTGGGAGATGATGATACAGGTCATGCCCTCTGCCTTGAAGCGCAGCAGCAGATCCAGCAGAGCCTTGGAATCCTCTTCATTGAGGGAGGAGGTGGGTTCATCGAGGATCAGCAGGCGGGCATTTTTTGCCAGCGCCTTGGCGATCTCGACCATCTGCTGCTTGCCCACACCGATATCCTTGATCAGGGTACGGGAGGATTCATTGAGGCCCACGACCTTTAAGTATTTATCAGCCTCGGCATAGGTGGTGTCCCAGTCGATGGCAAAGGCTCTGCCCTGCTCATTGCCCAGGAACATATTTTCGCCGATGGTCATATAAGGCACCAGAGCCAGCTCCTGATGGATGATGACGATGCCCTTTTCTTCGGAGTCAGTGATCTTGGCGAATTTACAGATATCCCCTTCGTAGACGATGTCGCCTTCATAGGTACCAAAGGGATAGATGCCGCTGAGGACATTCATCAGCGTGGACTTACCAGCACCGTTTTCGCCGACCAGTGCATGGATCGTTCCTTTTTTCACCTGCAGGTTCACGTTGTCAAGTGCCTTGACACCGGGGAACAGCTTGGTGATATTTCTCATTTCCAAAATGTTTTCAGACAAGCTATCACCTCATTTGATATTGTTTTGGGCAAGATGGGGAGCCCCATCTTGCCCAAAGCGTTCATAAGGGTCGATATTCGGTTATGCTCAAAACTTAAGCACCGATCTGCTCAGCGGTGTAGTAGCCGGAGTCGATCAGGATCTCAACATAGTTGTCGATGTCGCAAGCAACGGGCTCGCACAGGAAGGAGGGGATGATGCCGGTGCCGTTGTCATAGGTCTCGGTATCGTTGATGGGGGGCTCAGCACCCTGCATCAGAGCATCGACCATCTCGACGACCTTGCCGGCCAGAGTACGGGTGTCCTTAAAGACGGACATGGCCTGCAGACCTGCCAGCAGGTTGGGAACATTGGCGATGTCGCAGTCCTGACCGGTCAGCACAGGATAGTTGCCGGTGTAGGAGGAAGCCAGAGCATTGGCAACGCCCAGAGCGGTGGAGTCGTTGGAAGCCAGGACAGCATCCAGCTGCGTGCCGTCAGCATAGTAGGAAGCCAGGATGGACTCGAAGCGAGCCTGAGCAGCGTCGGTAGCCCAGCCGGGAGTAGCGACGACAGCCTTTTCAGTCTGGCCGGAGGGAGTCACCAGGATGCCTGCATCGATGTAGGGCTGCAGGACGGAGATAGCGCCATCAAAGAAGAAGTTGATGTTGTTATCGCCGGGATCGCCGGTGATGTACTCGATGTTGTAGGTGGTGCCTTCAGCAGCATTCTCCAGATCCAGAGCCTTGACGATGTACTCGCCCTGCTTGACGCCAACATTCCAGTTGTCGAAAGTAGCATAGTAGGAGACAGCATCGGAGCCCATGATCAGACGGTCATAAGCGATGACGGGGATCTCAGCGGCCTTAGCCTGATCCAGAACGGAGCCCAGAGCCTCGCCGTCGATGGAGGCGATGACCAGAACTTCGCAGCCGTTGGCGATCATGTTCTCCAACTGGGAGACCTGAGTGGCGATGTCGTTGGCAGCGTACTGCAGATCAACGGAGTAGCCAGCAGCTTCCAGCTGAGCCTTCATGTTCTCGCCGTCCTGATTCCAGCGCTGCAGATCCTTGGTGGGCATTGCGACGCCGACCAGGTTGCCGCCTTCTTCGACGACTTCTTCGACTTCTTCGACGACCTCTTCGACAGTCTCTTCGACTTCTTCGACGGTCTCTTCAACGGTCTCTTCAGCAGTGTTGCCGCAAGCGACCAGGCCCAGTACCATGACCAGAGCCAAGAGCAGAGCTAACAGTTTCTTCATTTTAGATTTCTCCTTTTCATGTTTTGGATGGCAGCTCGACCATCCTGACTAAAGTTTACTAAAGTAAAGCCCATATGTCAATAGAATTTTCTTCCCAGTTGCTCGTATTGTTCGATTCGCATCGTTTCGGCTTCATGTTTTTGTATATAATGCCCACACCCTTTTCGGCTTTTCTAAAATTTTAGCTAAATATTTACATAAAACTTTATATAAATATTCAGTTGTTTTTTGCGCACGCGCCTCTTATAATGGAAGAAAAGCAGGAAGGAGGTCGTTTTATGGCAGTCGTGACCGCAAAGCAGATCGCAGAAAAGCTGGGGCTCTCCCCTGCCGCCGTATCCCTGGCCCTCAACGGCAAGCCCGGTGTCAGCGAGAACACCAGAGCCCTCGTGCTGGAGGCAGCCATGCAGATGGGCTATGTGAAAGCGGAAGCTGCCGCGCCGCCCCATCAGCGGACGATCTGCTTCATCCGCTACGCCGGCACCATCGTCAGCATCGCGGAGCACACCTCCTTTGCCTCCTTCGTCCTGCAGGGCGTGGAGGCCCGGGCCGCAGAGCTTGGCTACAGTATGCAGGTGCGGTATCACCACATCGGCGACCTGTACGACCCTCAGACCCTCGCCCAGTTCCGCAAGGCTGACGGCATCGTATTTTTGGGAACGGACATCACCAAGGCCCAGCTTCCGGAGATCGAGCAGTTCCTGCAGTGTCTGGACGATATCCCGGTGGTGGTCGTAGACAACTTCCATCTGTCGGGCCGTGTGGACTGCGTGGGCAATGACGGCTACGGCGGTGCAAAAAGCGCAGGCGAGTATCTCTTGCGGACAGGCCATGAAAGGATCGGATATGTCCGCGCAAGGCCGCGTCTCCGCATCCTTGCCGAACGGGAGCGCGGCATCCGCGCCGCATTGGAGGAAGCCGGGAAGGAGCTGTGCGCTGTGGTGGATGTGGACATCTCCTCCGAGGGCGCATTCCAGGCCTTTGATGCATGGGTCAAGCAAAAGCCCCATCTCCCCGACGCGCTGTTTGCGGAAAATGACATCGTAGCCGCCGCCGTGATCCGCGTTTTGAGGAAACACGGCTACCGCGTGCCGGAGGATGTCTCCGTGGTGGGCTTTGATGACATCCCCATGTGCGAGATGCTGGACCCTCCCCTTTCCACCGTCCATGTCTATAAGGAAGAACTGGGCATCACCGCCATGGAGCTGCTGCATTACCGCATCACCCACGGCGAGGTCCCCCACTGCGACCCGGGCCACGCCACCCATTCCACGACCCTCTCGACAAGATTCATCTCCCGCTTCAGCGTGAAGGAACGAACCTGAATACAGCAGAAGAGCCTGTGTGCTTCGGCACACAGGCTCTTCTTATTTCTGAAAAGGCGGGAGGCAGGGGCATGAGCTCCCCTGCCCCCCAGGAAGAAGAAAGAAACGGGCAAATTTGATATACGCGCGCTCTACGACATAGACGGTAGTGCATTCGTGCCTGTAGGGCGGGCAATGGCCGCCTACTACCTAAGCCGACGATTCAAAATAAATATCCCCTCCGTCAAAACCTGCGGTTTTGCCACCTCCCCTTGTATTTTCAAGGGGAGGCTTTGCGTACCGCTGCGCACCCAAAGGCTCCCCTTAGTATATAAGGGGAGCTGTCA
>JAFSHB010000063.1 GCA_017440525.1 Oscillospiraceae bacterium
AAGCCTTGCTGTATTCATGCCCTATAAGGAGCAGGAAATCCAGGAACCGGGCGGCATCTATTTCGGTGAAAACCCAGACTCTCAAGACCCAGCTTCAAACCGGCAAGCTGAGCCATGCCTATCTTTTCACCGGCACACGCGGCACCGGCAAGACCTCCTGCGCCAAGATCCTGGCCAAGGCGGTCAACTGCCTCGATCCCGTGGACGGCAACCCCTGCAACCGATGCAGGGCCTGCACCTCGATCGACAACGGCTCGTGTCTGGATGTGCTGGAGATCGACGCTGCCTCCAACAACGGTGTCGATCATGTGCGTATGCTCCGCGACGAGGCGGTCTACACCCCCTCGGAGGTAGCAAAAAGGGTCTATATCATCGACGAGGTCCATATGCTCTCCATCGCGGCATTCAATGCCCTTTTGAAGATCATCGAAGAGCCCCCGGCACATCTGATGTTCATCCTCGCCACCACAGAGCTGCACAAGGTCCCGGCTACGATCCTCTCCCGCTGTCAGCGGTTCTCCTTCCGCAGGCTCCTGCAGGAGGACATCGCCGCACGGCTGAACTTCATCGCCTATGAGGAAGGCATCGAGCTGGAGAGCGAGGCCTGCAGGCTCCTTGCAAGACTGGCAGACGGCGGTCTGCGTGACGGCGTGAGCCTGCTCGATCAGTGTGCCTCCGCCGCAGCGGGCAGCGTGACAGCAGAGCTGGTCTATAACACCCTCGGTCTTGCCGGTGACAAGCGCACGGCGCAGATCATGGATGCTGTGGCACGGCATGACGCAAAGACAGCCCTTGGGCTGTTCTCCGAGCTGTATGCCGGCGGCAAGGACTTGGCCGCCATGCTGGATGAGCTGACGGCCTTGAGCCGCGATCTTCTGATCTTAAAGACCGCACCGCAGGCAGGGCTCACCATGCTCTCCGGCGTTGCCACCGACAAAGAGGCACTTGCCCTGCAGGAGAAGTTCTCCGCAGGAGAGCTGCTTCGGATCACCATGACCCTGCAGGAAACGGCATCCGGCTTCCTGAAGAGCGCCGACCGCCGTGTGGATGCAGAGCTGTGTCTTCTGCGGCTGTGCGACCCCAAGCTGGATCTGGATGTGGGCAGTCTCAATGCCAGACTGAGCAGGCTGGAAGACAAGCTCGCCTCCGGCAGCTTCACCGTGGCGGCAGCAGCTCCCACACCTGCCGCACAGATGGATGAGGATGATGACCGCCCGCCCCTGCCCGACGATGCGGATGCACCGCCGGATCCCGATCATCCGTCAGTACAGATGCCTGCCCCCGGCGGAGATGGGCTCCCCACCGGCTTCTGGCCCGACTTCGTGGCAAAGCTGAAAGCAGAAGTCCCCAACAAGGTCAAGGGCTTTTTCGCAGTGGAAGGCCCTGTGAAGCCCCACATGGAGAAGTCCACCCTGGGCTTGGTAGCAGAGACAGATTTTATCAAAAACATGGTAGACATCCCTCAGGTCACAGAGCCTGCGGCCCGCATCGCCTCCGCCCTTCTGGGCAGACCCATGCAGGTCAGATGCATCAAGCGCGGTACGCAGCTCCAGACACCCTCGGAGGATCCATTCAACGCCCTTGTCCGTTTCGGACAGGAGCATACCGATGTTATCAAATTTACAGACAAATTCTAGGAGGATATCACAATGGCAAAAGGCGGATATCGCGGCGGCATGCCCATGGGCGGTATGAACATGAACATGGTCAAGCAGGCGCAGAAGATGCAGCAGGAGATGCTGAAGATGCAGCAGGAGATGGAGACCAAGGAATATGAAGCAGCAGCAGGCGGCGGCATGGTAAAGGCTGCTGTCAACGGCAAGCACGAGCTCCTTCGACTGACCATCGATCCCGAAGCAGTCGATCCCGATGATGTGGAGATGCTGCAGGATATGGTCATCGCGGCTGTCAACGAAGCCATGCGTAATGCCGATGCCGAAGCGGCAGCCGGTATGTCCAAGCTGACCGGCGGCCTGAACCTGGGCGGTCTGTTCTAAGATGCGGTACTTTCCCGTTGCTTTGGAGCGGCTGACCGAGCAGTTCGCACGGCTGCCCGGTATCGGCGGCAAGACCGCCCAGCGGCTGGCATTCCATGTGCTGAGCCTGCCTCTGGAGGAGGCTGAGGAATTTGCCGCGGCCATCGTGGAGGCAAAGCGGTCTGTCCACACCTGTCAGGTCTGCCAGAATCTGACCGACCTTGCAGTGTGTCCGATCTGCGAAAACGCAGAGCGCGACCACAGCCAGATCTGCGTGGTGGCAGAGCCGAAGGATGTGATCGCCATGGAGCGGTCGAGAGAGTATAACGGCGTGTACCATGTGCTCCACGGTGTCATTTCGCCTCTGAACCATATCGGTCCCGATGAGCTCAAGATCCGTGAGCTCCTGACCAGAGTGGCACAGGGCGATGTCCGCGAGGTCATCATGGCCACCAATCCCGACACTGAGGGCGAAGCCACGGCCATGTATCTCAGCCGGCTCCTGCGCCCCCTGGAGGTGAAGGTCACGAGACTCGCCTACGGCATCCCTGTCGGCAGTCAGCTGGAATATGCCGACGAGATCACCCTCCTGCGCGCACTGGAGGGCAGAAGAGAGATATGATCCCCAACGCCTCCCTCTGATGAGGGAGGTGATTTTTGCCCATGGCAAAAATCGGAGGGAGAGACTACGCAGTTTCTCTCCCTCAGTCTCGCTGACGCTCGACAGCTCCCTCATCAGAGGGAGCCTTCCTGTGCTGTCAACATTCATACAAAAAATGCCGTGGCAAGGCTGATGCCTGCCATGGCATTTTTTTGCAAAATTGAACAAAAAAATCACTTTTGAAGCGGATACTGTCCTATGGGAACGCGCCCTTGGTCAGCGTTTTTCTTATCATTTCCCTGCCACGCTCAGGCGGACCTTGGCGCGCTTGATTCGGGCATTGGCATATTGTTTGGTCTGCTCATCGGCATTGGGGTCGGCGAGCATTTTTTCGCCTCGTGCCAGGGAGGCCTTGGCCCGTTCCACATCGATGTCCTCCGCCCACTCGAAGGTGGTCGCCACCACCTTCACATTGCCATCGGTCACAGCCAGCATGCCTCCGATACAGGCGGCTGCACGCTCACCGTCCTCCGTGACCAGCTTGGCCTTTCCCATGCCGAGGGCTGTGACATAGTTGATATGACGGGCCAAAATGCCCACCTGCCCATCGATGGTCGGAACGGTCAGACGGACAGCCTGTCCATCAAAATACATCCCATCGGGCGTCACGATCTGCAGATGGTAGGTCATGCGTTCTCACCCTTCGCCTTTGCCACCACCTCATCGATGGTGCCCGCAAACAGGAACGCACTTTCGGGGATATCGTCATGTTTGCCCTCGATGATCTCTCTGAAGCCGCGGAGGGTCTCCTTCAAAGGCACATACTTGCCCTGCATACCGGTGAACTGCTCCGCCACGGAGAAGGGCTGGGAGAGGAATCTCTGCACCTTTCTGGCGCGGCTGACCGTCAGCTTATCCGCCTCGGACAGCTCATCCATGCCCATGATGGCGATGATATCCTGCAGTTCCTTATACCGCTGCAGCATACGCTGCACGGCTCTTGCCACCTCATAATGCTCCTGCCCCAAAATATCGGCAGAGAGGATCCGGGAGGTGGAGGCCAGAGGATCCACAGCAGGATAGATGCCCAAGGATGCGATGGAACGGTCCAGGACCGTGGTGGCATCCAGATGGGCGAAGGTGGTGGCGGGAGCCGGGTCGGTCAGGTCATCGGCAGGGACATAGACCGCCTGGATCGAAGTGATAGAGCCGTCTCTGGTGGAGGTGATGCGCTCCTGCAGGGCACCCATCTCAGTTGCAAGGGTGGGCTGATAACCGACTGCGGAGGGCATACGGCCAAGCAGTGCCGATACCTCAGAACCGGCCTGTGTAAAGCGGAAGATGTTATCGATGAACAACAGCACATCCTGATGCTTCACATCACGGAAATACTCCGCCATGGTCAGACCAGACAGACCTACACGCATTCTTGCTCCGGGCGGTTCATTCATCTGACCATAGACCAATGCGGTCTTTGCCAGAACGCCGGAGTCCTTCATCTCATGATAAAGATCGTTGCCTTCACGGGTACGCTCGCCCACACCGGTGAACACAGAAAGGCCGCCGTGCTGCTTGGCAACATTATTGATCAGCTCCATGATGAGCACGGTCTTGCCGACACCTGCGCCGCCGAACAGACCGATCTTACCGCCCTTTGCATAGGGGCAGATCAGGTCCACGACCTTGATGCCGGTCTCCAGGATCTCAGTGGTGCTGTCCTGCTCCTCATAGCTGGGGGCGGCGCGGTGGATCGGCCAGCGCTCTGCGCCCTCCGGCGCAGGCTGCTCATCCACAGGCTCACCCAACAGGTTGAAGATACGGCCAAGGCAGCTCTCGCCCACAGGGACTGTGATGGGCTTCCCTGTATCCAC